>JAMCWJ010000042.1 GCA_023475105.1 Nitrospirota bacterium | reverse complement strand
AACGCCAGATCAACGCCCTCTGCCAGGGCGATCTTCCGGACGATGTCCGCCTTCTGCTGGATGAGCTTATCGGCATATTCCCTGAGATTGGCGCTTTCCGTCGTAAAGACCGCGATCAGCCTCTCCGCTTCGGCGATCTCTCTTTCGAGTCCCTGGAGTTCAGAGGAGACGAGATCAAGGGCCTTTTCCTTTTCGAGAAGCCCTATCCGCCTCGTCTCGATCGAGTTTTCGATCCTGTTCAGTTCCGCCCTCAGCACCGCGTCTTCTTCTTTGAGGGTTGCATGGCCGGCAAGGATACGGTCCAACGATTCCCTGAAGGCCGTGTAATCCCTCTTCGCGATCTTCAGCTCGACGGTCCTGAGTTCGGCAGCGAGTTTCTTGTATCGTTCCGCTTTCCTGACTTGTCTGTCGAGGGCGTTGATCTGGCGTTTTACCTCGGAGACAATATCGTTGATCCTCTGGAGGTTCAGTCTCGACGATTCGAGTTTTGAGACGGCCTCCGCCCTTCTCACCTTGTATTTCATTACGCCCGCGACTTCTTCGATCAGAAATCTCCTGTCCTGAGGCTTCGCATTCAGGATCTCCCCGATCCTCCCCTGTTCGAGGATCGAGTAGCTCTTCACCTCGAGACCCGTATCGAGGAAGAGGTCTTTTATGTCCCTCAGCCTGCACTGGTCCCTGTTGATGAGGTATTCACTCTCCCCCGACCGGTAAAGCCTCCTCGCCACGAGCGTAAGACTCTGGGAGTTCCCGTTACCCTGCTCGGGAGAATCGAAGGACAATATGAGGCTCACCTCCGACATGCCCCGGGGCTTTTTTGTGGCCGAACCGTTAAAAATGACCTCTTCCATCTTTTCGCCCCGGAGGCTCTTCGCGCTCTGTTCACCGAGGACCCACCGGAAAGAATCGACGATATTGCTCTTCCCGGCGCCATTGGGACCGACGATACAGGTTATTCCCGGATGCAGCTGGAACGTCGTCTTTTCGGCGAAGGACTTGAAGCCGATGAGCTCGATCTTTTCTATACGCATAGTATTCCTGTCTTGAGATATCCTACGGAGTTATCGTAGTATAACCCTCGGCGCGCGGATATGACAAGGGCGTTTTTGTTCCCGTTCTAGTTGCAGTTACCAGATAAATAAGTAAACATGATTTATGGATAAAATTTTTTAATTTGACCGCATAGTTACGCATGTATTACGCTGTAATAATTTTATTTCCAGAGCCTATTCTTTATCTTTAAATATAAAGGGTCGGAAACACGTAAAAAAAACATTACGGGAAAAAGGAGGATTTATGCCAAAGAAGTATGACACTCCGTTGCTGGACCAGCTCGAAAAAGGGTCTTATCCGAGTTTTGTAACGGAGATCAAGAAGGCCGCCGTGAAGCATGAATCGGCGAACGACCTTTTGGGTGCGCTCGAGCAGTGTTACAAGGACAAGAAGACACACTGGAAACACGGCGGAATCGTCGGCGTGAGAGGATACGGAGGCGGTGTTATAGGAAGGTATTCCGACATCCCCGACCAGTTCCCCGGCGTTGCACATTTCCATACGATAAGAATCAACCAGCCCAGCGGATTTTTCTACAATACAAAGGCGTTGCGTGAGCTTATGGACCTTTGGGACCACTATGGCAGTGGTCTCACAAACTTCCACGGTTCCACAGGGGACCTGGTTCTCCTTGGAACAAAGACCGAAAACCTTGAGCCCCTCTTCGCGGAGGTCTCCTCAAGGGGATGGGACCTCGGCGGTTCAGGATCTGCAATGAGAACGCCGAGCTGCTGCGTAGGCCCGGGCCGCTGCGAGTGGTCGAACATCGACACCCTCGATATCACCTACAGCATCACTCAGGAATTCCAGGACGAGATGCACAGGCCGGCTTTCCCTTACAAGTATAAGTTCAAGACATCGGGCTGCGCGGTAGACTGTATCGCCTCGATCGCCCGTGCGGACTGCTCCATCATCGGTACATGGAAGGGAGACATCCGGATCGATCAGGATGCCGTCAAGTGGTACGCAAAGAACGGAATGGACATCAATGCCGAGATCATAAACCGCTGCCCTACAAAGTGCATGAGTTACGACGGCAAGGAACTGCAGATTGCAAACGAAGACTGCAGCAGGTGTATGCACTGCATTGCTAAGATGACGAAGGCTCTCAGGCCGGGCAAGGAAAAAGGAGCTACCATCCTCATCGGAAGTAAGGCGCCTTTTGTCGTCGGCGCACTCCTTTCCTGGGTTGTCGTGCCTTTCATGAAGATGGAGCCGCCTTATACCGAGATCAAGGAACTGACGAGGAAGATATGGGAATGGTGGGATGAGTTCGGCAAGAACAGAGAGAGAACAGGTGAATTGATAGAGCGTAAAGGCATGAGGAATTTCCTTGAGGCCGTAGGGCTTGATCCTCAGCCGGCCATGATTAGAGAGCCGAGAAGGGACCCGTTCTATTTCTGGCAGCCTGACGAGTTGAAATAAGAATTCATTATTTATAAAGGAGGAAAACAGTTATGTCAGCACCTCAGAGAAAAACAGATATCGGCCCGCCCCATTTCAAGCAGTTCCTGCCGCCCGTGATTCAGAAGAATTACGCGAGCTGGAAGTACCATGAGGTCCTGCGTCCCGGTACCATGGTCCATGTTGCAGAGAGCGGCGATAAGGTGTGGAGCGTGAGAATGGCCTCCCCAAGGCTTATCAGCACGGATTTTGTAAGGGACGTATGCGATGTTGCGGATAAGTATTGCGACGGTTTTTTCCGTTTCACATCGAGACACAATGTGGAGTTCCTCGTTTCGGATGAGAGCAAGGTGAAGCCGCTCGAAGACGACCTTAAGAAGAGGGGCATGGTGATGGGCGGAATCGGGCCAAGGGTGAGCAACATAGTCCATACTCAGGGATGGGTCCACTGCCATTCCGCTGCGACTGATGCATCAGGTCTCGTGAAGGTTATCATGGACGAGTTTATTGATTATTTCACGACGAAGGAACTTCCGAACAAGGTGAGATTCGCGGTTGCGTGCTGTACGAATATGTGCGGCGCCGTCCACTGTTCCGATATAGCACTGGTGGGCGTACACAGAAAGCCGCCGATCCCGGATCACGGTAGAATTCCCAATATGTGTGAAATCCCTTCCACGATCGCTTCGTGCCCGACAGGCGCAATAAGTCCCGATCCGGCGAAGAAGAGCCTTAAGATAAACAATGACAAGTGCATGTATTGCGGCAACTGCTACTCGGTGTGTCCGGCGCTCCCGATCTCGGATCCGGTGAACGACGGAGTCGCGATTGTCGTAGGCGGAAAGGTCACGAACCTGAGGACCGCACCCAAGTTCTCGAAACTGGTATATCCATGGCTTCCGAATAATCCCCCGAAGTGGCCTGAGGTCACCAATGCAGTCAAAGGTATCCTGGAGGCCTATGTCAAGGGCGCCCAAAAGCATGAAAGGGTCGGCGAGTGGATAGACAGGATAGGCTGGGAAAAATTCTTCAAGCTGACGAAGATTCCATTTACCTTCCAGCACATCGATGACTTTACCTTCGCGAGGGAGACCTTCAGGACTACCGCTGCATTCAAATGGTAGAATATGCGGGTACGGGGGGAGAATATCCCCCCTCTTATTAACGACAACGTTTCTCTAACGGGGTGTCAGGATGGAAAAAGAGGAAGTGAAGCAGAAAATATATGCGCTGGTCGAAAAATCGGTCGGCAGGAAGAAGCTGAAATCTTCTGATATCCAGAAGACCATATCTGCAGAGTTGGGAATTTCAAGGGACGAGGTGAAAAACGCCTTAAAAGATCTGATTGATGCGGGGACGCTCATTTATACCTATTTCGGCGGCAGCTTCGTCGAGATTCCCCCGAAGCAGTGATACATCCGAAATCCGCTTACGAAAACAGGGCAGTCCGGTCGGCGGACTGCCTTTCGTTTTCCCGCCTCGGCCTTGAGCGGTGCTGTCTTACCCCGGATAATCCGTGACTCAGCGGGAATCGGGCCCCTGCCGTGCACGTGAGAAACAACGGATACAATCACGCCTGCGGCCTTCCGATGAGTGACAAAAACTCCTGCCTCGTGGCGGGGTCGTTGTGGAAGACACCTCTGAGAGAGGAAGTTACGAGCATCGAATTCTGTTTCTGGACACCCCGCATCATCATACAGAGGTGGCGTGCCTCGATCATCACCCCCACTCCCTTCGCGTCAATACAATCCATGATCGCCTGCGAGACTTGCTCGGTCAGGCGCTCCTGCAGTTGCAGCCTCCTTGCATACATATCGACCAGCCGTGCAAGTTTGCTGACGCCGAACACCCTGCCTTTGGGAATGTAGCCGATGTGGCAGCGGCCGAAGAAGGGGAGCATGTGGTGCTCGCAGAGGCTGTAGACCTCGATGTCTTTTACGATGATCATGCTCGTCGTCTTTTGGGTGAAACGGGCCTCGCTGAAAAGCTTTTCCTGGTCTGCGTGATATCCCGAGGTAAGAAACTCAAGCGTCTGCACTAAGCGCCTCGGGGTTTCAACGAGGCCTTCGCGATCAGGGTCCTCGCCGATCTCGGCAAGCAGTTCCCTCACCAACGCCATCATCTTCCTCGTGTTCAGGGCCATGTATCGTCTCCTTTCTCAAGAGTTCGGTAAACTCTCTCAGTGGGTTCATCTCTTGCCCCCGGAACCGGAGAGCGAGCTCTCGTATGGGTATGCCCGATCCCGGAAGCCTCAACTCCGGGGCGAGCTCGCACAGCGCTGCCGCGAGGAACGAACGCCTCTCTATCTCCGGGTCCGGGATGGTGATATCCTCCGTCTCAAGGACAAGGTCATCGTAGAGGATCAGGTCGAGGTCGATCGTGCGCGGGGCATATTTGTCCTCGCTCCGCATCCGGCCGAGATTCCCCTCAATATGGCGCAGCACACTGTGCTTCAGCTCCGCGGGCGACGCCTCTGTCTCGATCTCCGCTGCACAGTTGTAATAGGACGGCTGCTCCAGCCGTCCTTCAGGCGCGGTGCAATACACCGTCGAGACCGCAATGAGACGGGCCTTCTGCGCGAGCAGGTGGAGCGCCTTTTTTATATTTTCGGCGGGACGGATGTTCGAACCGAGGCTCACGAATGCGCGGGTCATTCCTGTCCTTGCCGTTCCCGGGTGATTTCGACGCCCACGCTCTTTGCGAAGCGAAGCGCTCCGGGCTTCTCCACTCTCACCCGGACCTTCTCGACCCGGGTATGTTCGAGGCAGATCATGGCGATGCCTTCCGCAAGCGCCTCTATGAGGTAATATTCGGAATTTTCGACCAGGGAAAGGACGCGTTTCTTAAGTGCGCGATAATCGACGGTGTCTTCGAACATATCGGACCTGCAGGCTTTCCTCAGGTCGGCGTATATCGCGAGATTGATGAGGACATCCTGTCTCTCACGGCGCTCGTCCTCGTTCACCCCGATAATGCACCTGGCAAGGAGGTCGCTAATGAGGATGCGGTCCATCCGTATACTCCATCACATGCCTCCCCCCGTCGACGCTGAGGATCTCGCCGGTCACAAAACCGCTTCTCAGCAGATAGATGACCGCATCAGTCACATCCTTCGGGCTCCCGTGGCGCCCGAGAGGGACCGAGGCGGCCATTTTGTCGAGATAGCCCTCTTTTTTCCCGGGCGGAGGGAGCACCAGACCAGGCGCCACCCCGTTTACCCTGATGCCGGGTGCATAGCGGATTGCCATCATCCTGGTGAGGGACGCAAAGGTCTGTTTGCTCACAATATAGGAGACATGCGTCCAATCGTAGCCGTTGATTCTCGAATCGAGGAGATTCACGATCTCTCCCCGACCCACAAGCCGTGAGAACTGCCTGCAGAGCGAAAACGGGACCCATGCATTCACCTCCAGGTGTCTCGCCATATTCGCGAACGTGACGGTCTCAAACGTATCGGGAAGGAAAAGAGAGGCGTTGTTTATAACGATATCGACTGCGCCTGCCATGTCGAGCGCCTGCGCGATCAGGGTGTTGTATTGTTCTTCCTTTTCGAAATCGGCCCTGAGCGGCCACGACTTTACCCCCATCCTGTCAAGCTCCCCGAGGAGTTCATCTGTACCGTCCCTTTCCGTACGGTAATGAATGATCGTATGCACGCCCTCTTCGGCGAGGGCAAGCGCAATGGCTCGGCCGAGGCGTCTGCCCGCTCCGGTGACGAGTGCGATCTTCCCCTCCAGTCCTACCCTCCCGTCGTCCTTTCTCCGTGACCGTGTTTCTCGGGTCCTCAATCGGGTTTTCCTCCGATCGCATCGATTGCTGTCGCCAGGACGAAGTCCTTTTTCGAGAGGCCGCCTACTGCATGGGTCGAAAGAGTCAATTTCACCTTGTTGTAAGAAATGACAATATCGGGATGATGGTCCTGCTTTTCCGCCAATGCGGCCACTTTATTCACAAAGTCAATCGCCTGCAGGAAATCCTTGAAACGAAACTCCTTTTCGAGAGCCCCCTCCTTCAGGGACCATTCCGGGATCCCCCGGGCCAGTTCTCCTGCCCGCCCCTCGGAAAGGGCGACGGGTTCATCCTGTGCGGGATCTTCTTTCTTGAGTTCCATCCAAGCCTCCGTCTTCTCAGGCGATAGCCCCGCGCAGGCCTTCCGGTTCGATCCCTTCTCCTTTGCGGATCAGTTCACGCGCAGCCTCGACCTTGTCCCATACGTTGCACATCATCGCGCCCCGTACCTTCCCGCCCCTTAGGTAATACACGACACCCGTCTCATTTTCCTTCCGCCAGTCAGCGAAGGTCTCGAGCTGAGCGTCCACTTCACCGACAGCCTCATAGCCGAATTCGAAGAGATCGGAAAAAAAATAGGGCATGTAGGTGAAAGGTTCCTGTGCGCCCGCCATATTCCTGCCCGCCGCCTTCCCCTGGTTCAGGGCGTTGTCCCAGTGCTCTATGCGCATCGGCTGTCCCAACACCTGATAGGGGAAGAAGGCGTTGTCCCCTGCGGCGTAAACGTCGGGATGAGAGGTCTGAAGGTACTCATTCACCACTACGCCGTTTGCCGTCTTCAGACTCGCCTCTGCGGCCAATTTGATCTCGGGCATTATCCCGATGCCAGCAATCACGGTGCGGGATTCGAGCTCCATGCCCTTTTCCGTGCGGATCACAAGGGCGTCGCCTCTTTTTGAGAAGGATGCCGGTCTGTCCTCCGCCAGTATCTTCACACCGCGCTCCTGGTAATGTTTCTGCATTGCGCGGCCGAGGAAATCGGGAAAGACCCTGCTGCAAAGATACGATTCGGGAAAGACCATTGTAACCCTGACACCGTTCGACGTCAGAGCCGCAGCCATTTCGGATCCTATGAACCCTCCTCCCACGATCACGGCCGGTCCTCCTGTGCGTGCCTCATCTCTCATCCGGAGGTAATCGTCGAGATAACGGTAATAGCAGATGCCTTCGAGATCTCCGCCCGGTACAGGCAATGGGCGCGGTACGCCCCCCGTTGAAAGGAGCAGTTTCCCGAACTGACAGTTTCTCCCTCTCTTGTCGGTGATTGACTTCTGCCGCAGATCAAGCGACGAAACCCTGGTCTCGAGTGAGAGCTCGATGCCGTTTTGGTCATAGAAGGACCTGTCGTGCAGGAAAATATCCGCCACCCGTTTCTTGCCGAACCAGAGTTGCTTGGAAAGAGGGGGACGGTCATAGGGCAAATGTTTCTCACCGCCGATGAGGAGTATCGGGCCATTTTTGTCCACCTCCCGGATCCCTGCTGCTGCCGAGACCCCTGCCAATCCGGCGCCGACAATCACATAGGAATACTCTTTCTCTTTCACCGCAACCCTCCTTCCAGTGCCGGCAAGTCGCCCCTGACAGGGCCGCCGAACTCTATCTATACGTGTAACAGAAAAGAGAGTTTTGTCAAGAAAAGCGGTCCCTCCCCCCCGCGTCCTCACGAGGTTCTGAGGACGAAAACCGGCCTCTTTTCTCTGGAGCGGGAGGTCTGAAACAGGGAGTGAAAGAATCAGCCGTGAAAAGCCGGACAGCGAAAGGCCGCACCTGTTTTTCGGTATGATTAGGTATAATAATAAATGCATAATCGCCCCAGACTGGTCATCGCAGGCCTCAAAGGCGGTTCGGGAAAGACGACACTTTCTCTCGGGCTGATACGAGAGCTCAGGCGAAGGGGACTGAAGGTGGTACCCTTCAAGAAAGGGCCGGATTACATCGACGCCGGGTGGCTTGCCGGCGCGGCTGAGCATACCTGTTATAATCTCGATCCCTTTCTCATCGGTCGCGAAAGGCTCCTCTCATCCTTTTTGACCCACACAGAGGGGGCCGATATTGCAGTGATAGAAGGAAACAGGGGACTCTTCGACGGGATGGACGAAGAGGGTTCGTACAGTACTGCCGAGGTCGCAAAGGTCCTTCATGCCCCGGTCATTCTGATCGTCGACTGTACGAAGGCGACGCGCACCATCGCCGCGGTCGTTCTCGGGGCGCTGAGATTCGATCCGGCAGCGGATGTTCGCGGCGTGGTGCTGAACCAGATAGCGGGAAGCAGGCACGAGTCCGTAATACGAAAATCTCTGGAGAAGTACTGCGACGTGGCCGTCCTCGGCGCAATACCGCGATTCGAAAGCGGTGAATTCCCGGAGCGTCATATGGGATTGCTTCCTCACCAGGAGC
>JAMCWJ010000036.1 GCA_023475105.1 Nitrospirota bacterium | reverse complement strand
GCCCCACAAACACCCTTTTTCGAAGTAAGAAGACTGGATGGTCTTTATCGAATCTCCATAAACAGGCACAGCGGCTTAGTCCTTCCCACGTCATTCAGCAACTTCGCAGCAGAATGCCGCTTATTCGGAAGCGTGATTCTCACCGGGTCCCGGCAGCGTATGACTTCAGAGATCCGTTACGTATCCGCCAGATCTCTTATCGTCAGGGTTTTCTTGATATCCCCTGTTGTGCGATTACGTGGCCCGTTAGTGCTTCGTCTCGAATCTCAGCTTGCCCAAATAGACAGGGATCGCAAACTTGAGCAAAAGGGTATATATCAGCGCACCGGTTGCCCATACGCCCAGGGCGATAAGCACCTCCGGAGTGCTGGGCGTATATTCATAGATTTCTCCGAGAGTATCGGGCACGAATCCGGGAACCACGAGGCCCAATCCCTTTTCTATGTATACACCCGTGATGACAAAAATGCACGCCATATTCAACGTGGTGAGATTCTCGCGCGTCCTGGGGAAAAGGAAAAGGAAAAAGGCGGTGATATTCAGGAGCGTCGCAGTCCAAATCCAGGGAACGAGCGCCGACTTTCCGTGCAGGCCGAGATAAAGGTATTGTATGGGATAGGTGTCGATGCTCCCCGAATAGAACTCCTTGAAAATTTCCGCTCCCAGGAGGAAGAGGTTCAGTCCCATAGCGTAGGCGATCAGCTCCGCGATCTTGAAGATCGCGCGGTCATCTATCTCCACGTCCGACCTGTTCCTGATGATCTGGAACAGGATGATCATGATGGCGGGCCCTGAACAGAACGCCGAGGCAAGGAAGCGGGGAGCAAGGATCGACGCGTTCCAGAACGGCCGCGCCGAAAGGCCGTTATAGAGGAATGCGGTCACGGTATGGATGCTCACTGCCCACGGGATCGAGAGGATGATCAGGGGGCCGACAACGGACATTTTGTACTCTTTGCCGATCGAAAGCCTGTAGAGGACATAGAAGGAGATGAAGGTGTTTATGGCGAGATACCCGTTCAGCACCAAGACATCCCAGGCAAGGAGAGACTGAGGGAAATGCATCGCGCCGATCACAGGGAGGATGTGCCATGCCCGGAGGGGTTGACCCATGTCGATCATCACAAAGAGAAGACACATCACTATTGCGGTGATGGCAAGGAGTTCACCGAAGAGGACAATCTCTTTAATCGGCTTGAAGTGGTAAATATACGCAGGGATGACGAGGAGCACGGCAGCAGCGGCAACTCCCACAAGGAAGGTAAAGTTCGAGATGTAGAACCCCCAGGAGACTTGGTCCCGCATGCCGGTCACGATGAGCCCGCGTCTTGCCTGGTCGACATAGGCGCTTGCGCCGAGGAACATGAGAAACAGCAGGAATCCGACCCACAGATAGTATCGCTTGTTCCCGATGAAGATCTGCCGCAGGGCTGTGAAAAAGTTTTTTATGAGATAAAGCATATCTTCCTCCTACCGCCCGTATGCAAAGAAGTAGTAGAACTTGGGATTGGTATTCAGCTCTTCTTTCAGTCTGAAGACCCTCTTGTGTTCGATGAGATAGCGCATCTCGCTGGCCGGGTCAAGGAGGTTGCCGAATTTCCGTGCTCCCACGGGGCAGGCCTCAACGCAGGCAGGGTATCTCCCGTTTCGTGTCCTCTGTATGCAAAAGGTGCACTTCTCCACAACGCCTCTGAATCGCGGCCTGTTCCCCAGATAGTGGGTATTGGGGTTTATCTCTTCAGGCTTTCTGCCGGGCTCCGACCAGTTGAAGTGCCGTGCGCCGTAAGGGCACGCGGCCATGCAATACCTGCAGCCGATGCACCAGTTGTAGTCTACGACTACGATGCCGTCCGGCTCCTTCCACGTTGCCTGCGTGGGACACGCCCTGACGCAGGGGGGATTCTCGCACTGCTGGCACTGTACGGGCATATAAAAGTAATCTTTTTCCGGAACCATAGGGGGGTTGTAGTACTTTTCAGATCCTTCGAGATCGACCCATTTCTCACCCTTCCTGAACCTGAGTACCGTGATCCAGTGTATCTGCGGATCTTTGGACTGATTGTTCTCTTCCACGCAGGCATACACACACCTCCTGCAGCCTATGCATCGGGAAAGATCGAGGCCGTATCCGAACAACACCCCCGGGATCGCTTTCTCGTTCCCTATTTTTATCGCTTTCTTGTATTTTTGTTCCGCTTCCCTTTCAAGGCGTTCAATGACCTGCTTTTTCTCGGCATCATTCATCTCATGGAAGCGTTTCTGGAAAAATGCCTCCCAGAAGGAGGCGTCAGCCTTGTTGAAGGGGAGAGCAGTCGCCGCAAGCCCGAGCGCCGCCCCCTTTAGAAAAGTCCTGCGGCCGAGGCTGAGTTCCCGCCTATTTTTCTTCTCTCTTTTCATTAAGCACCTCAAAAATCATCTACTTAATATCCGACGGCCTCACGGGAGGAGGGAGAGGCTGTATCGGCTTAAACGTCGGCTCATGGGGCCAGTGACAGTTGACGCAGAGCAGGTACTTTTTTTCTCCATTCCACATCCCTGTTCTTTTTCCGTGCAGTCCGACCTTCCAGTCGCGGAAAACCGTTCCATGGCATTGACCGCAGAGGTAATATGATTCTTCGAATTTTATCAGACGGCCGTTCGCAAGCCTCAGTTTGTCCCTGTCATCAGGATTGTGACAGTCAAAACACCAACCGTTGGGCATATGCTTCAAGACGATATCCTGATGCATCTGTTCAAGTTTTCGCGGTTTTCTGTTGGCAGGCATGCCCTGATGACACTGAGAGCAGGGGAATATGCCCGGAGTGAACGGAGGGGGGGCGATGAAAAATTTCTTGGGGAGTTCCTCCTCGTTTTCCGATTCGGCCGAATGTGACAGGAACGTGAGCAGCATCAGAAATCCTGCAAGCGTTGCGACCACCGCGCAGACGACAGTGAACCCTCTTCCCTTGTACTGCATTTCTCGCCCCGTTACTTCCCTTAGCTTCTTATTTTTGTAAAGCACAAATTCTCATTAGTATAGTACAAAGCGCAAAAAAATGTTGTCGTGCAAATTTCGATCGGGATCAGGCGTATCATCGGGTTTCCCTCAGCACCTACATGACCATTTGCGATCTTGCACGCTCTGCCGGCAGAACCTCTTCTGCTCAATGTGACTCCTCGATACCGAAGACCGGGAATACCTTGTTCAATATCCAGAACAGGACAAAAGGTGTCGCGAACACCAGCAGAGCGCCGAAGAGCCCTTCCTTGAAGGTCTCGATGCTATCGGGGATGATGGGGAGGTGGTAGTGCATGAACCCGGCGAAGGTAAGGGAGAACGACTGCCCGCCGATCACGACGTTCCACCTCATCATGAAGACGCCGAAAAGGACAAGGATGACACCGATGAGGGTTCTCCGTACGGTCAAACCGGGAAGCAGGAAGAGGATGAAGGGAAGGAGGTTTCCCACTCCGTATTGGAGAATGAATATGTCGGTAAAGTCCTTGCCGTAAATGACGCTCCGCAGGATGTCCCACGTCTTGACTGCGGTGTATCCTCTGAAGATGAGGTCCAGGAGTTCAAGGCTGATGGCAAAAATGAGGAAAAAAAGGAGATACTTGGCCGTCATCTTTATCACATTGATCTCTATTCCCTTGATCTCTTCTTTCGTCTGATGCGTTAAACGCGCCGCATTCTTGCGTGCGGCAAGGAATTTTCGTATCTCCATGACGACGATGTAGGTGAGCATGCAGAGGGCGATGCCGGAAACGATCGCCGACATGATGAATATAACGGGCATGAGAGGTGTCATCCAGAGCGCATTCGCCTTGACGGAGCCGAAGATGAACCCTGCATAGCCGTGGAGAAAACATGCCACCGGTATGCCGATACCCGCGAGGACTTTGACGGCCTTCTCGTCCTGGTGAAGGGCCCTCTCGCTTATATCGTAAACGCCCAGCGTGAGTGCGTTAAAGATGAGGGACTGTATCTTTTCTGAAATCCTTTTGTTCGCCCTATTCCGCAGTGCAAGGGCGGTTCGGACAAGGTGCTTCCTGTAGACGAACCATATCTCGCTCGCAACGATGGCGCCGTACGTGCTGAACACGATGCCGAAGGCGGCTATGGCCGAAGTGAAGTGAGGCGTCATGAACACCTCTATCCCCCGCTGCGGCTGCTGAAGGTGCATCTGAAGGGGCAACATCGCCACGGGCAAAAGCGCAAAAGAGAATACAAGCGCAAAACGCGCCATCTCTTTGAGCTGTTTGATCCCGAAGACGTGGTAGAGCGACGAAAGGACAAAGGCCCCCGCCACGAGTCCGGTCATGAAAGGATACATGACGATCTGTATGCTCCAGTAGATGTATTCGTTGGGAAGAACAAAAAGCTCTTTTATCGTCCAGGCTTCTCCGTGTACGTACATTTTAGATCACCTCCCTGCTTATTCCCAGATAATAGACCTGCGGTCTGGTGCCGTACTCGTCCTTCAACACACTGACCCTCTCGGTTCTGATGATCCTCGATACGGGATCATTGGGGTCTTTGATATTTCCGACCATCCGGGCGCCGAATGGACAGGCCTGGACACAGGCCGTCTTCAGTCCCTTGGTTATCCTGTGATAGCAGAAGGTGCATTTCTCCGCGACATGGTAAACGGGATGGAAAAAGCGCACTCCGTAGGGACAGGCCATGATACAGTATCCGCAACCGATGCACCACTTTCTGTCGACGAGAACTACGCCGTCCGCTGTCTGATACGTTGCCCCGACGGGACAGACCTGAACGCAGGGCGGGTTTTCACACTGGTTGCAGAGCTTGGGGACAAAAAAGGCCTTGTCTATATCTTCCTTCTTAATATCGTGAAATCTGCCCTCTCCGAGATCGATTTTGCTTGTCGTAAAGCCGTCACGCGCTCCTTTCGGGCTGTCTGCGTGTATCCTTCCGTCCTTCGTCAGGACATAGCGCTCCACCCATGTTCGGGTGACATTTGCATCATAGGGGACCTCGTTCTCGAGCTTGCAGGCCTTCACACAGAGACCGCAGCCGACGCATTTGTAAGTATCCACCAGGAAAGCCCATCGGACGTTAGGTCCGCTGATCGTGTCGTTTCTCGCAGCAAAGAGCTTCCGCGGGCTCACGATTTCCGCCCCGGCAGCGGGCAACGCCAGACCGGCTATCCCTGCTATCGTATTTTTCAGAAACTTTCTTCTTGTGATCATTTCATGCCCTCCAGAGAAGGTTTGTGGGGATTGTGGCACATTACGCATTCGATGCCGGGATTGTGTTTTTCCGGGTCTATTCCCCTGATATTTGCCCTCCCGCTCGTCGGATAGGGCAGAGGGTAGTGACACCGCAAACAGAGTTCCCTCCTCTTGTCAACCGTAAGCTTCGGCGGGTCGGACGGGTGATCGAGGGCAGGCCCGTGGCAGTTTTCGCACTGGATGACGGCATGAGGGGTCTGCATTATCGAGGAATACTTGTCGCTGTGACAATCCTTGCAGTATTCTGCCGATTTGTATTTAACCGTGAACGCTTTCCACTCGTCTTCATTGCTTTTCCTGTGGAAACCATACATATAGCCCCGTTCCCATATGCCGAAATCCTTCGACACGTAGAACGCCCTGACGATCAGTATCAGGACGATCAGGGCAAGCACTACAAAAGCGGGCCTCCAGACGTGACTCTTCACAGATTCATCCTCCCCTTCTCAGTCTTTAGTCGCATCCTCATTTCTCTCGCGGTAATCTCAAACGAGCCAAGAGAACGCAAAACAACTCGTACAAGTAAGACCGGCGGTCCCACTCGCCCCCTTATACGTGCGTCCTGTCCTCCACTTTCTCTCTCTAATCAGCTGAGAAACTTCTTGGGCTCCCTGTACTCATGGCATTTTACGCAGTCTTTTTTCGCGCTCTCTTTGGTCACGCGCCATGAGTGGGGTTTATGGCATTCCTTGCACGACATACCGACGATCTTGATATGGAGGTTGTGCTTGCCCACCTCCGTGATTTTCCTATGGCAGTTCAGGCAGTCGCCCCAGTCGGGTCTGACCCTGGCATGAGGCTTATGACACTGGTAGCAGTTAAACTGCATCGGAGCATCAGCCGGCACATCGATTTTGATCGCCCTCTTGATCGTCGCCTTCCCCGGCTGATAATGGGTCACGTCTATCGAGGCGTCCGCGATCAGCTCTTTTCTGACGTCTTCACCGCCGTGGCAGAAAAGGCATTTCTTCCTGCCAGGCCTGAGGTCTCTTGTCCTGTCCGTATGGCAGTTCAGGCACGCGAGCGATTCCATTCCCGCACCATGGACCTCCTTGCCTTGATGGCATCTCGTGCAGAAGCGTTCTTCGGGAGTGAACTTGTGGACGATATACCCATGGCACTTGGAACACTCCGTCTGTTCTATGAACACGTGTTTTGCATGCAGGTTCGATCTGTTGATCATCGGCGCATTGGGATATCTCGGGTCTTTCTCCCAGTGGCACTTGATACAGAACTTCCAGGGAACGATGATCTTGCCGTGTCTTTCAGGGACAGCGGTGGGACGTTTCAGGACGAAGCTTATGAGGAGGTTATTCATTTCGGGCACCGAAAGATGATGGCACTCATGGCAGTTTATCATCCTGTGCTCACTCTTGTCCCACGCCTCGAAGGCGCTCTTCATAAGGTGGCAGCTCACGCAGAACTTGGGGTTGTTCTGGGTGAAATCGTAAAACCGGAAAGAACCATATCCGGCTCCCACCAGAATCAGGAGCAGGAGCACGGCTATGATGATCTTGCCCTTCATCGGCATTCCCGAATCAAGCCACCTGAAGGGGCGAAGCAAGAGTTCTTTTATCCTCCGAAACATTCCCTAATCCTCCTTACCCGTTAACATTCTTTCAGCGCAGCGTGCGCTGCATCTACGGTTTTTCGTATATCCCGTTCGGAGTGAGCAAGGGAAATGAATCCCGCTTCAAACTGGGAGGGGGCTATGTTGACTCCCCGTTTGAGTATCCCCATGAAGAACCGCGAGAACTTTGCCGTATCCGAGGTTCTTGCAGACGCGTAATCGATCACTTCCCTGCCGGTAAAATAGGTGCAGAACATGGTCCCTGCACGATAGAACTTTGTTTCGGTCCCCGCCCTTTTCGCCGCATCCCTGAGCCCTTCTTCGAGCATGGCCGCTTTCTCCAGGATCGATTCATAGCGACCCTTCCGGGAAAGAATCTTGAGGGTTTCCCTGCCTGCGGTCATCGCAAGGGGATTCCCCGAGAGAGTCCCCGCCTGGTACACGGGACCTTCGGGCGAGACCATTGACATGATCTCCTTTTTGCCCCCGTATGCCCCGACGGGGAGCCCACCGCCGATTACCTTTCCGAGGCATGTCAGGTCGGGGGTTATGCCGTAGTATGCCTGCGCGCCGCCGTAAGAGACCCGGAAGCCCGTCATCACCTCGTCGAAGATGAGAACGATTCCGTATTTGGCAGTCAGTTTCCGCAGGTCTTCGAGAAACCCGGGCCGCGGAAGAACACACCCGATGTTGCCCGCAACGGGTTCAACGATCGCGCAGGCGATGTTTTTCCCCTCTTTGTGCAGGACGGTTTTCAGCGTTCTTCTGTCGTTGAAGGGAAGGGTGATCGTATTCTTCGCGCAGGACTTCGGGACTCCGGGACTGTCAGGCACGCCGAAGGTCGTGGCGCCCGATCCCGCCTTTACCAGAAGGCCGTCGGCATGTCCGTGGTAGCAGCCCTCGAATTTCACCAGCTTGTCTCTTCCGGTAAAGCCCCGTGCGACCCTGATGGCGCTCATCGTGGCCTCCGTACCTGAATTCACCATTCGTATTTTCTCTATGGAGGGGAAAGCAGCCGTCGCAAGCCGGGCAAGTTCTGTCTCGATCGCGGTCGGCGCGCCGAAGCTCGTGCCCTTCTCCGCGGCATCCTTCACGGCCTTCACGACCCTCGGATGTGCGTGGCCTACAATCATCGGACCCCACGAGAGCACATAGTCGATATAGCCGTTCCCGTCTGCGTCGTAGATTTTCGAACCCTTCGCTCGCGAGATAAAGAGAGGATTGCCGCCGACAGCCCTGAATGCCCTGACCGGGCTGTTGACGCCCCCCGGGATCAGCGTGACCGCCTGCCTGAAAAGTCTTTTCGATCTTGTCCAGTTCATAGTTACATATGACGGCAGGGCAACGGGACTACAAAGAGAAGGGGATACAACACTGATAATGCCCAAACGTAGAACCTCGTTACCTCTCGTCTCAATGGCCTTTCAAAATAACATAAATCGGGAATACTTGTCAAAAAAAAGTCGTGCCCTTCCTCTTTCATTGCCTCATTTACATCCCCGTCTCCGATATGGTATAAAACAGGATTACGTCTCGACGGAGGAAATAGAAATGAATAAAGTACGGTTTTTAGCGATTGCGATGTCTTTTGCCCTGCTGGTCGCCTGCGCAAAGAAAGGAGAGCAAAAGGCGACGGCATTCGTCGCCAAAGTCGGTTCTGTGACGATCACGGCGGAGGATGTGAACAGGGAGCTGAAGGGGCTTCCCGAGCAGGTGCAAAAGATGTTTGAAGGTCCCGGAGGCGCCGACAGATTTGTGGACGAACTGGTGAAGAAAGAGACCCTTTACCAGGAGGCGAAGAAGAAGGGATTCGAAAATAACCCCGAATATCAGAAGAAGGTGGAGGATTTCAAAAAGCTCACGCTGATCAGCCTGATGCTCGAAAAGGAGATAGAAGACAAGGCGAAGGTGGACGACAAGGACGTGAAAGATTACTACGAGAAACACAAGGCCGAGCTCACCACCGGGAACCAGATGAGGGCGAGCCATATCCTGGTAAAGACAGAGGATGAAGCGAAAAAAATCCTCGACCAGCTGAAAAAAGGCGGCGACTTCGCCAGGATCGCAAGGGAAAAGTCCATAGA
Source organism: Nitrospirota bacterium (assembly GCA_023475105.1). GTDB lineage: Bacteria > Nitrospirota > Thermodesulfovibrionia > Thermodesulfovibrionales > UBA9159 > JAMCWJ01. The sequence goes on along the minus strand of JAMCWJ010000036.1, from coordinate 26,548 downwards.
CTCCGGCTCTGCCAAGAACGGCGGGGATCTCGGGTTCTTTTCAAAAGGTCAGATGGTCCCTGAATTCGAGAAGGCGGTATTCAGCTTAAAGGAAGGCGAAATCGCCGGACCGGTGAAGACGCAGTTCGGATATCACATCATAAAGGTGACGGGGAAGAAGGAAGGCAAGGTCGTCGAGTTCGACAAGGTGAAAGACCTGCTGGCCCAGAAAGTTGCTGCGGAGAAACAGAAAGAGGCCTTTGATTCCTTCCTCGATGGGCTGAGAAAGTCTTATCCCGTCGAGAAGAACAAGGAGGCGATTGCCGCCCTCTGGAACACGGACAAGGAAAAGAGTGATGTTCCGGGCGGGAAGACGGTTCAGCCGGGCGCAAAGGCGGACGACAAGAAATAGGGGAGTTCACTCAGGAAGTCTTCCGCCGGTTTTCGGTATCACGTACTCACAGCACTGATCGCCATCGGAGAGGCACTGCTCTCTCACCACATCCTCTCCGATGATATCTCTCATCAGCTGAAGGTCCTGCCGGCAGGCCTCCCTGAACCTGAGCGACACCTTCGCTATGGTGCAGTTAAACTGTTTCAGCCTGAAGTCCTTGTCACTCTCCTCCACCTCGACGAGGAATCCGTCCTTTTGTTGTAGGTCTGCAAAGGCACGGAGGCGGTCCGGAAGTTCAGTTTTCCCCGAGAGAAGCCTCTTGGTTTCGGAGGCGATCCTCTCCCTCCTTCTCCTGAATACCTGAGCGATCCCTTCTTTGCCTTCCCGGTTCTCGACATCGGTAAGTATTTCCAGTGCAAGTCGCTGGTAAGACTTTGGGAAAAGGTTATCCGCCGTTTCCGTAAGTTTGTAAAGAAAACCGGGCCGCCCCACCCCGTGTTTCTTGGTGCTATATTCGACGGCGCCGTTTCTCTCGAGGATCAGAAGATGTTGTCTTACCCCCATGGGAGTGATGTTGACCTCTCCGCTAAGGTCCTCGACGGACATGCTGCCGTGCATCTTCAGTGCGAGGAGTATTTTCTTTCTTGTCGGATTATCTACAAAGGCCGTATCCATAAGGAAAAAATAGCACAATCGGCCCTGTTTGTAAACAGTTTACGGCTAACCAGAATCCACCATCAAAACTAAAACATGTTGGTGGGTTGAGGATTTTATGGCGTTCACGGCCTCAGTTTCGGCTAAGAGGACACTGGGAGTCGACTGAAGCTGCCCGGCATTCGAGCAAATGCCGGAAAAATACCGAATCGAGGCGCACCTGGCCGTTCCTCGTGCCTATGAAGCTTCTACAAACGCCGTTATCTCCTTATTTTCTTATCCGGATGCCGCCAACTGAGCGATCCTGCGACGCATATCAATCAACAATCCGCTTGAGGGATGGCTCGCCGATATTCTTACCCATAACCGCCGCGAATGCTCCAGAACCCTTGCAGCTATGTTAATGAGACCGAAACGAATCGCCTTCATCCGCTTGTTTACCCACGACTCGCCCAACACCAGCATCTTCATTAGAGAGTTGAGGTTGTATGCAAGCGCCATGATCCACCACCAGGCCGCGTTCTCTCCGAAATCTCCCGAAGGAAACCGGCCCCCCGCAAAATCACTCTTCATTACCGAGTGCGCTTCCTCGCTCTTGCCGCATCGCTCATAGAGCCATGTAATAAGTTCCCGGCCACCCCAATCCATATTCGTCACGATCCCGAATATCTTGTACCGCTGACCCTTTAGCCGCATCACAGGGAAAAGATATTCTTCATCACTCTTCTGCACTCCCGGCAGCTCCGCCTGCTTCAACTCCTCACGTGTCGCAAGGTACCGATACGCAGGCCCCTCCAGCGCTTCCTAAGCGCCCGCTTTCCCCTGTGCGTCAGTCCGTGCATTTCCACTTTCCTCATTATCCGGCAAAACCCTTCATCTGCCTCCAGCTTATCTATGTCCTCCACGCAGTCGCCCCCCACAAGGTTCAATAGCACAAGCGATAAGATCATTTGCCGGTCCGTACAGCCCTGATCGCCATTGCGTATCTTCAGGCCCCCGTCTATCGCTTTCAGAAATCCCGTCGCCAATGCCAAATCCAGATACGTAGGCAACCCCCCAAAACTTGTCAGACCTGTCTTGCTATCCTCGATTTCGTATTCATAAGGAAGCGCTCTTCGTGCCATAATATATTCACCTCGTTGGTGTTAGTTTGTTTCCCGCACAAATATTCTAACATCCCATTAATTCGGGCCAATGAGGTTTTTTTATTCTTTTTTGATGGTGGATCAGGGGCTAAAGAGACAAAAAACCGGCCATAGCATCCGGCTGAAGTGTGTGCGAGCAATCGACGATGGGTCCCGCCGGCGCGATCAGTATCCTCTTTCGTACCTTCTCCCCTCACAGACCTCCCGTATCTCGTCCTTTACGAGTCGTCCGTTTTCCCATAGTCTTTCATGGATCCTCCTGCAGCGCGTACCGTCGACGTAGCCTTCGGGGTCGGCCCGGTACACACCCCTCCCGTCTTCCGTCCTGTATTCAACGGGCCTTCCCGTCGAGTACGCTTCCCGGGAAGCGCGGTAGGAAATGTCTGCGAGGGTGGCGCCTACCACCGCGCCGAGAGCAGCCCCGATGACCCCCCCGCGCCAGGGATTGCTGTGGTCGAGAAACGCCCCGGTAACTCCGCCCACGGCCCCGCCGGTAACGGCGCCCTGAGTATGGTACGGGGTACAGGCTGCGGTGGAGAATAAACCGACAATTACAAAAAGGACAAATACCTTCTTTATATGCTTCATGTCCGCCTCCTCGAATCCTTATCCGATTTCGTTCTCTTCTTTCTTTTTTATATAGAACAGGGGATGCGCAAATGTCAACTCCGGAACGCATCTGCAGGGAGTCATGCCAGTTCATGTATACTATATCCGGTGACAAGCAGGAAGATAGCGGCAAAGATCGAATCGCTCCTCTCGCGGGAAACGGGTACCGTTTTCAAGGATCCCGGCGGCAAGGTCAGTCTCTGTATCGTCTATCCGAACGTGTACCGCGTCGGGATGTCGAATCTCGGCTTTCAGGGGATGTATACGCTCCTGAACGAACGGCCGGACGTTGTCTGCGAACGGGCGTTCCTGCCCGATGAAGAGGACAGGGGGGAATATCGAAGGACCGGAGGAGCAATAGTCTCCCTCGAGTCGAGGCGGCCGCTGAGCAGATTCGATATCGTCGCCTTCTCCGTATCGTTCGAGAACGATTATCCGAATATCCCCGGGATCCTCGGGATGTCGGGAATTCCGGTGAGAGCAGAGCAGAGGGCGGATGTTCACCCCCTGCTGATTATGGGAGGGGTCTGCGCCTTCTTCAATCCTGAGCCCGTGGCGGATTTCTTCGACGTCTGTTTTGTCGGAGAGGCGGAGGAGACGATTGCGCAATTTATCGATGCGTACAGGGAATCGAAAGACAGGAAAGACCTGTTCGGGAGGGCGGCGAACATAGAAGGGGTGTATGTTCCCCGGCTCTACAGCATAAGGTACGGCGGGGAAGGGAGGGTCCTGAAGAGGAAGGCGTCCGCGGGCGCGCCGGAAACGGTCAGGAGAAGCTTTGTGAAGGAGATAGCGGGAAGCCGCTTCAGACCTTCGATCGTCACGCCGGAAACGGAATTTTCGCGTATGTACCTTGCCGAGGCGATGAGAGGGTGTCCGTGGTCCTGCAGGTTCTGCGTCGCGGGATACGTCTATAAGCCGGTAAGGAGAAAGGGAGCGGGCGAATTGGAAGAAGAGATCCGGGCCGCCGCATCTCTGAGCGGCAGGGTGGGGCTTATCGCACCCTCTCTCACCGACTATCCCTACACGAAAGACGTCCTCTGCATCGACGGGGTCGATTTCTCGATCACCTCTCTCAGGGCCAGTCCGAAGAGTGCCGAACTCATCAGGTTTCTCAGGGGGCATAAGAGCGTTTCGATCGCTCCCGAGGCAGGGACGGAAAGGCTGAGAGTCGTTATCGACAAGAGAATAACGGAAGGGAACATCCTGCAAACCGCGAAACTCATACTTTCCGGCGGTGTCGAAACCGTACGGCTGTACTTTATGGTAGGCCTTCCTACGGAACAGGACGAGGACGTCGAGGGGATCGTTACCCTCGTGAAGAAGATACGGGGGCTCTCGTCGAAGGGGAATATCGTTCTCACTCTCAGCACCTTTGTCCCGAAGCCGTTCACTCCCTTTCAATGGCATCCCATGGAACGGATGGGGGTCGTAAAGGAGAGGCTCGGACTGGTGAAGAAAGGACTGTCGCGGATAAAGGGCGTGAAGGTATTCCACGACGTCCCGAAATACGCCTACATGCAGGGCCTCTTTTCGAGGGGCGACAGGCGGGTTTCGAGGGTTCTTGAACATATGCCGGACACAGAGGACTGGAGAAAGGCCTGCGACGCCGCAGGCGTAGACCCGGACCCCTATCTTTTCAGGCAGCGTGACCTTCGTGATTTACTTCCCTGGGATTTCATCGACAACGGTGTTCCGAAGGAGAAACTCTGGGCGGAATATCAAAAGGCATTGGGCCGGAATGCGTCATGACCCGTTGTGCGCCGCAACCGGAACGGAGGGGAGGAATGCTTACCGGGATGGATTCTCTTTCCGAACGCATAAGCGCCGTCCGTAAAAGGATCGTCCATGCTGCGATGAGGGCCGGCAGGCAACCTCAAGACGTCATGCTCATCGCCGTCACGAAGACCGTGCCGGTTGCGCGAATCAGAGAGGCGGCAGAGTGCGGGCTGCGGGCGTTCGGCGAAAACAGGGTTCAGGAGGCGCAAAAGAAGATCATGAGTGACGAGGTGAGCGCCGTGAGCGAAGAAATCGAGTGGCACTTGATCGGCCATCTGCAGCGGAACAAGGCAAAACACGCCGTTGGGTTGTTCGACTGCATCCACTCCCTCGATTCCGCCGGACTCGCAGAGGAGATCAACAGGCACGCGGAGAAGATCGGCAAGGTTCAGGACGTACTTATCGAAGTGAAGTTGTCCCATGAAAAAACGAAACACGGGGTCCCGAGTGAGGAACTCCCGGAGCTGTTGCGAGTGGTGAGGGACCTCGCGAATCTGAATCTCAGGGGGCTGATGACGATTCCGCCTTTTTTCGAAGACCCCGAAGCTGCACGCCCGTATTTCAGGGAATTGAGAGAACTGAGGGACGGATATAGGGGAAAGGGGTTTGCGCTTCGCGAATTATCGATGGGCATGTCCGACGATTTCGAGGCGGCGATAGAGGAAGGCGCAACGATGGTGCGGGTCGGCACGGCGATATTCGGTACAAGGAGTTAGAGAAAGCCTGCGGGAATGCCGTTACAGTGTGCACTGGCGGGACTTTGCTTCTTCCTCCCTCATTTGATCGTAAACGTAAAGTCCCCGGTGGTCCTGTGGCCGTCCCGCGCCACGACGTTCCAGATCACCCTGTAGGTGCCGGCGGGCAGCGGCGGCAGGCTCACTACCAGGAGCGTAGGATCTGATGGGTCCACGCGGCTGTCTCTCTTGTCGACCATTATGTTGCCCGCATTATGGACCATGATGGTGGAAAAAGCAGGCTCGAGGGCGCTGTCGAACCAGACGCGGACCTGAGCGGGGGCGCTGTTGACCGTTGCGCCGACCCTCGGGTCCGAATGGTCGGGAAAGGCATGACCGAAGGAGAGCGCCGGCAGCGCACAAAGGAACGCGAAAAATAGGACTGCGGCGATGGTCCCCGGGTCCGCGCGCCGAAAGGTTCTTCCCGGGGGAATATCGGCCCCCTTCTTTTTCCCCCACGCGTCGTCTTTCACAGACCCTGTCCCCACAATCTCAATTGTACCACGGAAATTGTCCTCTTTGATATCCGGTGCATTTATTGATGTGTTTTCGGCAGGACAGGGACTCCGTTCTCATTCTCGCTCCGGGGCTTTTGCCTCTTTATTTTCCCCAGACAGACTAAAGGACTATCGGCAAGAGGGACCGCCGGGAGCCCCTGTCCTGCCTGTTCCGATCTCCACGTCAAATTTCATAGCCTTAAAGGGATTTGAAGGAACCTCTCTTATGCATAAGGGGTTCATGAATTATGCGGGTCAGCTGTGCAAGAAAGGCACGGAACGAAGAGGGAACACCCTTTGGGAGGGCCGGACATCTCAGGCCCGAAGAGAATCCCCGATAAGGATTACGGCGCCGCTTTCTGGGAAGCAGGCTGGATTGGAACGAGGGGGGAGCCTTTGTAAATTCGCATAACTCCGTGTAGAATATTAAGCGATTTTCGCTTGCGCCGGCGTAGAAAAATAGAGAAAAATACTCCGGGAAAATATAGAATAGGACATAATGTGAAGGAGGCGGTAATGATCGGTTTCATCGGAGGCGGCAACATGGCTGAGGCTCTGATAAAAGGGATGACTTCCAGCGGCATGAAGGATATCGTCGTTTCCGAACCGAGGCAGGATCGGCGCGGGTACCTGGAGGGAGCTTACGGTGTTCGGACAACAGGTTCGAACAGGGATGCCGCAGCATCGAGTACACTGATAATCCTTGCTGTCAAGCCCCAGAATATGTCAGATGTGCTTGCGGAAATAAGGGATGTGATCACTGAAGAGAAGACGGTCGTTTCGATCGCCGCGGGGATCACGCTTTCCTATCTCGGTTCGAGGCTGAAGACGAAGCGGCTTGTGAGAGTGATGCCGAACACGCCGGCCCTTGTCCAGGAGGGCATGTCCGTCCTATCCCTTTGCGAATGTTTTTCCGACAACGATATCAACGTCATACGGGAGATATTCATGTCCGTCGGCAGGGTCCTCACCCTGCCGGAGAAGCATATGAATGCGGTGACTGCGCTATCCGGAAGCGGACCCGGATTCATCGCCCTGTTTGTCGAGGCCATGAGGGACGCGGCAGCAGGGATGGGCCTGAGCAGGGCAGACTCCGAGGAGCTTGCCGTCCAGACCCTCGCGGGGACTGCGAAGCTTCTCGGCACGGGAATATCCCCTGAGAGACTGAGGGAGATGGTCACCTCGCCGGGAGGAACGACCGCCGCAGGAATTCAGGTGTTTCAGGAAAAAGATCTGAAGGGCCTCGTGAGAGACGCCCTTCAGGCAGCGCTAGGGAGAGCAGAGGAACTGGGGAGGGATCGATAATGTTTATCGTGGCGAACCTGATCCTTGCCGTCGCTCAGATACTCGACATCGTGCTTTCGGTTTACATGTGGGTCGTGATCATCGCCGCCCTCATAAGCTGGGTCAGTCCCGATCCGTATAATCCGATCGTGAGGCTCCTCTATGCGATTACCGAACCGGTCTTCAGGCCGGTAAGGAAGCTGATCGGATTCAGACTGGGACCGGTCGATATTTCCCCGATGGTAGTGGTTCTTGCTATCATATTCATCCGGACGTTTGTGATTAGTTCCCTGATCGAGCTTGGCTATAAATTAAAAGGAGGGGCTTTGCCATGAGAATCACGCCGCTTGACATCCAGCAAAAACAGTTCCCCATGAAGTTCAGGGGTTTCGACGTCGAAGAGGTGTACGCGTTTCTCGAGATCGTCCGGGAAGAGATGGAGGACCTTCTGAGGGAGAATGCCTCGCTGAAGGAACAGGTCCACCGCTCGGAAAACCAGATCAAGGAATACAGGGACATGGAGACTACTCTGAGAGAAACCCTCATGACGGCACAGCAGATGGTCGAGGAATACAAGACGAATTCGAGAAAAGAGGCGGAGCTCATCATCAGGGAGGCCGAGATCAAGGCCGACGCGGTCGTAAAGGACGCCCAGGAGAAAGTGGTGAAGATCCACGAAGACATTGTCGATCTCAAGGGAATCCGGAGGCATTTCAAGGAGGAGTTGAAGCGGCTGATCGAAAATCACGTGCGGATGCTCGAGTTCGACAAGGAGAGAGAAGGAGAGGAGACGGGCGGTATCTCGTCGTGAGCTCTCCCGAACGGTACAGCGCGCTGAAAGGCGTACAGGACATCCTGCCTCCCGACATCTCCCTGTGGCAGAGGGCGGAATCGCTTGCGAGAGAGGTCTTCTCGCGCTACGGGTTCCAGGAGATCAGGACCCCGATCATAGAACCGACCGCACTTTTTACGAGGAGCATCGGTGAGACGACGGATATCGTCGAAAAGGAGATGTACACGTTTCCCGACAAGGCCGGGCGCAGCATCACGCTGAGGCCGGAAGGGACCGCCTCGGTCGTGAGGGCATATGTGCAGCACCACCTCTCCGGGCTGCCTTCACCACGGAAATTCTTCTATGCAGGCCCCATGTTCAGGTACGAAAGGCCGCAACAGGGCAGATTCAGACAGTTCCATCAGATCGGCGTCGAGGCGTTCGGCGTTGCCTCTCCCGTCCTTGACGCGGAGGTCCTGTCGATGCTCAAGGTCTTCCTTGCGGCCCTCGGATTGCGTGAACTGCGTTTTGAGGTGAATTCGATCGGCTGCGAAAACTGCCGGCCCTCATACCGGAAGGCCCTGCAGGACTTTTTTTCGGGCGTGCGGGAAGATCTCTGTCCCGATTGTCAAAGGAGATACGAGTACAACCCCCTGAGGATACTCGACTGCAAGGTCGAACGGTGCATCGAACTCAGGCGCGGCGCTCCCCATGTGAGCGATTTCCTTTGCGAGGAGTGCAAGAGTCATTTCGAAAAGGTCCTTGCCGCACTGGGACTCCTCCGCATCCCCTACGTGATAAATCACGAGATGGTCCGGGGGCTCGACTACTACACGAGAACGACATTTGAGGTGACGAGCGAGCATCTCGGCGCGCAGAAGGCAGTCGCGGCAGGAGGAAGATATGACAGGCTCGTCGAGGAGTTCGGCGGGCCTCCCACCCCCGGGATAGGGTTTGCGATAGGCATGGAGAGACTGACCGCGCTCCTCAGTGAAAAGGAGGGAGTGGTCGAGGTATTTCCCGATGTGTACATTGCCCCGCTGGGGGAAAAAGCCGCTGCCGAAGGCCTTCTCATTGCCGAAAGACTGCGGGCGAAGGGATTATGGACGGAGTCCGGCTATGAGGGCTCTTCCCTGAGGAGCCAGCTCCGCAGGGCGGACAAGCTTGCGTGCCGGCATGTCATTATCGTCGGGGATGACGAGCTGTCTTCGGGAAAGGTGAAGTGGAAAGACCTGAAAACAGGCTCGCAGGGAGAGGTGGAGATTCCGAAGGTGGAGGAGTTTCTTTCTTCGTTCCGCACTGACGTAGGGTAGAAGCTCTTGTCGGGAATGCAATGCCGCACTTCACGGCGGGACCCTTTCGGTCAGGAGCCGGCTCGGAAGGGGCACCATCGTGAGTGTCAATCTTCCGTTGAGGAAGGACAGAGGAGGAAGTCTTATGGGCAAGGTGATGGTCATCGACTCCGATGGGTCAGCCGACGAGATCCAGTTTCCTCACCCTGAGTCTCACTCCCAGTTCTTCCGCAATCTTCCCGCATTTTCCGACATCGACGCCGTCTGTCTCTACGACCGTTGCCTGGACGCAGGGGACGTGTTTCTTCGCCTCCCTTATAAACGAGACGACGCCGGAAAAAGCGTTGGGGAAAGGAGGGGCGCATATCCTGTTGTAGGTCTCCTCGTCCTGGGCATCCAGGCTGACAGACAGGGAATCGACGATTCCCTCCAGTTCGGGAAGGATATTCCGCCTGTGGATGAGGTTCCCGTGACCGTTGGTGTTGATCCTGACCGAGCCCCCTTTTTCCTTTACCCACACGGCGACCGTCTTCACGACATCAAGCCTTAGAAGGGGTTCTCCGTATCCGCAGAAAACGACCTCCCTGTATGCCGACGGGTCGCCGATCGTCTTCTTCAGTTCGTCCGCCGTCGGCTCTTCGGAGAGCCTGAGGTGATGGCCCTTCACGTAGTCCGAATGAAATCTCACGCAAAAGGAACATTTGTTCGTGCACCGGTTCGTGATGTTGAGGTAGAGACTGTCCCTGATCGCATAGGCGATCTTGCCTTCTCCGGCCGGCTCGCCGACGCGGAAGAGACGCTGTGCGTTCAGGCTTGTAATCCTTGCGATATCCTCCGGGCTCACCTCTCTCAATTCCGCGAGCCTCCTCGCCGTATGGACGATGAACGAAGGTGTGTTCCTCTTTCCCCTTAGGGGTTCGGGCGTGAGGAAGGGGGCATCGGTTTCGACGAGGAGGTAATCATCGGGTATCTCCCTGGCAATCTCCCGGAGGTTCCCCGCGTTCCTGAACGTGAGGGATCCCGCGAAGGACAGATAAAGGCCCATCTCCATCGCCTTCTCGGCTGTTTCTCTGTCGCCCGAGAAGCAGTGAAGAACGCCTTTCCGTATCCCTGAATCCGCCAGTAGCGCCAGCGTGTCTTCTTTTGCCTCCCTGCTGTGCACCACTACCGGAAGGCCGGTTTCTCGCGCCAGATCGAGATGCCTCCTGAAGACGTTCCTCTGCACGTCCCGGGGGGAGCGGTCGTAATGGTAATCGAGGCCGGTCTCGCCGACGGCAACGATCTTTCGCGCAGCGCCGGGTGCGGGGGGTGAGGAGTCTATCCATGCCTTCATCTGAGCGTAAGTCTCACCGGTGAAGTCTTTTGCGTCGTGGGGGTGTATGCCGACGGCTGCATACACCTTTTCGTGCCTCCTGCAGATTTCGATATTGACCGCGTTGCTTCCGGGGTCCGAGCCGATGGTAAGGATCGCCGCGAGACCCGCTTCCCTGGCAGCAGCGATGACCGCATCCCTGTCATCGAACATGTCGAGGTGACAGTGAGTGTCGATCAGTCCTGCCGGAGAAGCGCTCCCGATGTCTTTTCCGCCTTGTGCGTCCATATCCCTGAGTGATTGCTCCTTTCCCCGCTCCTTTTCCGCCCGCAGGGGATGTCAGTGAGACGAACCTCGAGGCGCTGTTTTCCCCTGTGCGCGACCGTTCAGCGCGTTAGTCTAAGGCAGCGATTCCTTTTTTTCAATAGAGAAGTCCTCTCACTCTTCATCGTCATCCATCATCCTGTGTTTCGGCCTCTCAGGGTCGTCATACTGTCCGCTCTTTACCGCCCAGATGAAGAAGAGCCAGGCCGCGATCCCGAACACGACCGTGAGAAAAATGAGGAGAAAGATGGTCCACATATTCTATTATACCTGTTTCGGGGGGTGGCCTTCTTTCCTATAACAGGAGGCTTGCCCTGGAAGAGGGCCTTTTCGTGGGTATGGGCAGCGAGGCTGCGATGAAGCTGGCTTCCGAGCCGAAAGACGGAACTCTTGTCGTGGTGCTTCCCGGCAGGGGAGACCGCTGTCCGAGCACTGCGCTTTTCACGTCGGTCTGCGCCCACTGTCCGCCCTGATGCCGCGTTTCGACGAGGCCTTCTTTCGCACGAATTCCTCAATGGCAGACGCATGATCCGGATGCAGATTCAGGAATTTCACTCCGCAGTGGTAGAGCGTGGGCGAGAAGTTCACCACCCTGACGACCTCGCAGTCAACGGTGATGCTCCGGGAACCGGGAACGAAGAAAGAACAGTTCACTGCGGCGCCTTTTTCGATGGCCCTCTCGGTCTCCAAGAGAATGCCCGAGGTGCTGATGTTTACCGAGCTGCAGAAAAACGGCTGACTCCTGAGGTCTCCCTTGACTGCGACCTTTATGAGCACCCTCATTCCGGTTCTTCCAGGGATATTGACGAGCGAGTTCACCTTGTCCAGAAACCTCAGAGGGTCGAGCGGCTTCGTAATGAACGCATTCGCACCGCAGTTCCTGCATCTCGCGAGGTCGGATTTGCTGTTGTTGCAGATGATGAGCACGGACACATTCTTTAGTCCCGCGTCTCTCCTGATGAGAGAGCAGAGGGCGTCACCGCGCATCCCCGGCATATCGAGAGCGGTTATGACGAGGTCGACCTTCTCCGCTTTGTGTACGGCGAGCGCTTCTTCCCCTGAGGCCGCGGTGAAGACCGTGAGATTGCGGTTGCTGAGGAGACGCTCCCGTTCCGTAAGGAAGGCCTTCAGGTTGTCGACGACCAGCACCTTTTTCACACCGTCTATTGTGAGATGAGAGAAGCCTGTTGTCAAGGTTTTCTTTTCATCGGCGGCGGGTTGACAGAGGGGCGCAAAAGGAGTAACCTGAAACTAAGGACAGGGATTGCAGAAGGTGGCAGACTTGCCCTTTCCGCCCGGAGTCTCATGCAGTACGGCAGTAAGAAGTGCGATCGTGAGACGATTAGTCTCGAAGAGATGACGGGCGGTCAAGTACGCAAGCGCCACCTTTACCGATGAAGAGGCAATCCGGTCCGGAAAGGCCCGCAGATAACCTCCGCGGCATTTCCCTTCTTTTCCGCAATTTCATTTCCATGGTATAGTTTCCGGAGCGCACGTAGTTGTATCTTTCCTTTCCGCAGAAGAAACGTGCGATGTGAGGGCATCAGGAGGAGAGGGATGAAGACATCCGAGGAAATTAAAAGGTACCGTGCCAACATGGGAGATGAACTGAACAGCGCTGCACTGTACAGAACCATCTCCCAAAAGGAGAGAGACCCCAGGATCGCCGAAGTATATCAGCGGCTTGCCGCGACTGAAGAGGACCACGCCGGGACGTGGGCAAAAAGACTTCGTGACGCCGGAGCGGAGGTGCCGGATTTCCGTCCCTCCTGGCGCACGAAGGTCTTCATCTGGCTAGCGGGACGTTACGGCGCTGCCTTCATTCTTCCTTCCCTCTCTTCACTCGAAAGGATGAATGCGAACGACTATGCAAAACAACCTGAGGCCGCCGAAATGGTTTCCGTAGAGCACTCTCATGCGCTGCTGTTGCGCCAGATCGGCAGGACTGTGAGGGGCGGACTGGAAGGAGCCGCCCTGGCGCGGATAGAGGGCCGCCATCGAGCTGCAGGGGGAAATGCGCTGAGGGCCGCGGTCCTGGGGGCGAGCGATGGGCTCCTCTCGAACTTCAATCTTATGATGGGGGTCGCCGGGGCCGGAATGACGGGCAGCGGCATTCTTCTGACGGGTCTTGCGGGCCTGCTCGCAGGAGCCATATCCATGGCCCTGGGGGAGTGGATCTCCGTGAAGAGTTCGCGGGAGCTCTACGAGAAGCAGATCCGGACGGAGCAGGAGGAGATCGCAGCCTCGCCGGAAGAAGAGATCGAGGAACTGGTTCTCATCTATCAGGCCAGAGGGCTGGACGAAACGTCGGCCAGGAACATGGCGACGCAGATCATGAGCAACAGCGACACCGCCATCGAGACCCTGGCCCGGGACGAACTCGGAATCGATCCGGCAAACCTCGGCGGTTCAGCGTGGGAGGCGGCGATCACCTCGTTCCTGCTTTTTGCGGTGGGCGCCGTAGTGCCGGTAGTCCCCTATGTCTTCGCCGTAGTGCCGGCCGCGATCGCGGCAAGTGCCCTGCTGAGCCTGGCAGGTCTTTTCGTCATCGGGGCGGGGATCACGCTGTTCACGGGACGTTCAGTCCTGTATTCAGGCGCGAGGCAGGTGTTGTTCGGCCTCTGCGCAGCCGCCGTCTCGTTCCTTATAGGACGGCTTATCGGAGTGAGCATTGCCGGATGAGGAGGCTTCGCTTTTCGGGCGGCACAGAACGGCCGAACTCTGATACAATGAATCATGAGGTTGAGCGGACACGAAAGGATCTTTTCCTTTTCTCTTTTTTGCGCCCTTGCCGTTGCGGGCTTGGTGGCAATGTTTCCGGCGCCGCCCGGCGTATCCCGTATTGCCGCGGCTTTTCCCCGGGACACTGCGCAGCTTTCCGTTTCTCCGTCCCCGTCAGCCTTCTCGATGCCGCAACACACAGGGTCTGAGGGCTCGCTCTCGAAAGGGAAATTCCTTGTCGCGGACGACGCAATAAAGGACCCGAGATTTGCGGAGAGTGTCATCCTTCTGGTCGACTACGGCCCCCACGGCGCTTTCGGTCTGATTGTCAACCGCCCGACGGAGTTGAAACTTTCGAAGGTCTTCACCGACATCGAAGGACTGAAGCACCGGAAGGACACTTTTTATTTCGGGGGTCCTGTCGGCGTGGACCAGATATTTCTTCTCGTGAGTTCGGAAAGTCCGCCCGAGGACTCAATATCTGTATTCAGGGATGTTTACGTGAGCGGGAGCAAGAGCGTGCTCCTGCATATGGTCGATACGCCGAAGTCGCGACAGAGGTTCCGGGTCTATGTGGGCTATGCAGGCTGGGGGGCGTTGCAGCTCGAAAGAGAGATCGCGAGGGGAGATTGGCATGTGCTCCCTGCCGACGCGGAAAGCGTCTTTGACAAGGAGGCCTCGGAGATATGGCCCGAGCTTTTTCGCAGGGCTACGGCAAAGTGGGTGATGTCGGGGTCCCCCGAGTGGTCCCCTTGCTGTACGCCACGGGGAGTGATGACCGCAAGGAGGTTCGGGATTGCGCCGTTCCTGAGAGCCGCAGTGACAGAGCGGATGAGGCTGTCTTCGGGAGGCTTCCGCGGGTCGTTGCTGATATGAAAAAGTCGTTCATAGAGAAACATTATTCCGATGCGACTGGCAAGCTCCATATGCCATGTCCTTACCGCGAACAGACGGGTCTCCGCGTCCACGTGGTGATCAGGGACGGTTTTTGCTACCGCTCGAAAGACTGTCTGGTTGTCAGGTGCAAATACAACCGTCTGCAAACGGATATACAATGTCTGCTCTCGCTCACGTGGTAGAGAACAGGGAGGCCTTTCCCTTGCCTCGCACGCCGCAAGCGGACCGAAGAAACAGCCTCTCGAGATGAAGCTCAGATATCTGGATTAGAGGAATCCGGACTCGCCGGAGAGATTCTGGTGATCGATTGCGAATCCTTCTCAGGCTTTCTTGTCCTCGATATTCCAGGGGAGATCATGTGAAGAACCGCCTGAACCGCCGGGGGCAAAAACAAGCCTGGACAACCTGCCTGCCCATGGGATGTTATTTGGGGAGGAGGGCACAGGGGGTAGCACCACCTCACCCTGTTCTCATTGGGGCACCATGGCCTCATTCAGTCCTCCCCTTTGTTTCATTCTTTCACCCTGGAACGGCTTTGTCAACTTGAAGTTCGAGTGATCAGGCTTTCCGATAATCGTCATTTTATCCTCCCGGTGTGAGATGCCCGACGGCATCGTCTATGTTTCGGCACATTTTAAGATGACCCGCCCTCAGTTCCGGAGTGCGCGTCTCGACGAGTCATCGGCGGTCCGGGCTTTTCCTCCCGGCTCGATTTTCATCCATTTTCATCCTGCGCAGCCTCAGTGAGTTTCCGACGACGATGAGGGAGCTTGAGGCCATAAAGGCGGCGGAGAGTATAGGGTGGA
The DNA here is from genome assembly GCA_023475105.1 of Nitrospirota bacterium. Classification (GTDB taxonomy): domain Bacteria; phylum Nitrospirota; class Thermodesulfovibrionia; order Thermodesulfovibrionales; family UBA9159; genus JAMCWJ01. The sequence goes on along the minus strand of JAMCWJ010000036.1, from coordinate 11,349 downwards.
TCATCCCTGAGACCGCCAGGGGGATCGCAATGATATTGTAGGAGAACGCCCAGAAAAGGTTCTGCCTGATCACCGCAAGGGTCTTTCCGGACAGTGCGATCATCGCGGGCACGAGCCTGAGGTCGTTCCTCATCAGAACGACTCCTGCGCTCTCGATCGCGACATCCGTTGCGTTGCCGAATGCGACTCCCACATCCGCTTCCGTAAGGGCAGGCGCGTCATTGATGCCGTCGCCGACCATGACGACTCTGCGGCCCGATTCTTTGAACTGCCGTATCCTTGCGGCCTTTTCGAGGGGCAGGACCTCCGCGTCGACTACCGGAATCCCGGCCCTTTCCCCGATGTTTTCGGCAACTGCCCGTTGGTCTCCGGTGAGAAGGCCGACACGCCGGCCAAGGCGTTTTACACTCTCTATCACGGCAGGCGCTTCGGGACGCAACTCATCGGAGATCACGAACCAGCCCTTGAACTCCTTTCCCACGGCGAAGCCTGTCACCGTGTCTCCTCCTGCCGAGAGGGACAAGAAATCCTTCTCCCCGCCTTCACCGATGACTACGCCGAGGGATTCCAGGAAAGGGATGTTCCCTGCCGCAAGACGGACGCCTTCCCTAACCCCTTCGACGCCTCTTCCGGGATGCGCCCTGAAGGCCTCGACAGAGCAGAGGTCGCAGTCCTCCACCCCCTTGCGGATCGCCTTTGCGATGCTGTGGCCGGAGTATTTTTCGAGGGATGCGGCGAGGACATGCAGGGTCTGTTTCTCGGTCCCGTAGGGAAAGACCTTTATGAGCGACGGGGTCCCTGCAGTCAATGTCCCTGTCTTGTCGAAACACACGAAATCGGAGCGGGCGACAGACTCGATAATGTCGCCGCCTTTTACAAGGATCCCCTTCGAAGAAAGGGAAGACGAGCCGATGAAGACCGCGAGCGGGGTGGCGAGACCGAGTGCGCAAGGACATGCGATGACCACGACGGAGATCGCATTCATGAGCGCCGCCGTAGCGCCGCTGGCGCCTGCGAGCCGGAAGAAAAACGTTGCGATCGAGATTCCGATAATAGCCGGCACAAACCAGCCGACGACCCTGTCGGCCGTTTTCTGGAGGGGCGCCTTCCTCGCCTGCGCGTCTTCCACCGCCCTGATTATCCGGGCGAGGACCGTATCGCCGGCGGTCCTCTTCACTTCGATGAGGAGCCTTCCGCTGAGATTCAGTGTCCCGCCGAAAACCTCGCCGCCCCTCTCCTTTCCGACGGGCATCGCCTCGCCCGTGATCATCGCCTCGTTCACCTCCGAGTTCCCCCCGATGACCGTGGAATCGATCGGGATCTTTTCTCCCGGGATGACCTCCAGTCGGTCACCCGGTTTCAGGGAAGAAACGGGGACGGTCACCGCGCCGTTTCCCCCCGCCTTCAGAAGCCTTGCCTCCTTTGACTGGAGACTGAAGAGGGAGGAGATCGTCTGCGTTGCTCTGGACTTTGCTCCGGCTTCCATGTATCTTCCGAGGAGTATGAGGGTAATGATCATGGCAGAGGTATCGAAATAGACCTCGCCGCCGGTGAAAAGCGCGCCGATGCTGTATGCATAGGCGCTGAAGGAGCCGAGGAAGACGAGGGTATCCATCGTGAAGGCGCGGTTTCCGAGCCCCCTCGCGGTGTTCTTCAGAAAGGGATACCCGCAATAAAACATGACCGGCGCGGCAAGGAACGCGGCAATGACTTCAAAGACTTTCTTGTACAGGGGCTCTATGCCCTGAAAATAGCCTGCATACAGGGCCGTGGTATACAGCATGAGTTGCATGGAGAAGAAGGAGGCGGTGCCGAACCTGACAAGGAGATCCCTCTTTTCCCTTTCGAGGTTCTCCTCGACTTGCGATGTCGCATAGGGTCTCGGGATATAACCGAGGGACTTTATCCTGGCGAGAACGGCCTCGAGACTTACGCGGCCGAACGTCCACCGTATCCTTGCCCGGTGCGTCGCATAATTCACGCTGATCTCTTTGATCCCTTCGACCCTCGAAAGGTAGCGCTCGATCAGCCAGATGCAGGAGGCGCAGCGGATTCCCGAAAGGTGGATGCTCATTTCCTCTCCGTCTCCCTCTCTGCGTACGGAAGCCAGGAAGGGTGCGGTTGTGAGTTCCGCCTCTTCGGGCGGACCGGGCGTCCATCCTTCTCTTCTCCGGTAGAATTCATCGAGCCCTTCGCCGTGGATGAGCCTGAAGACGCCGCGGCAACCGCTGCAGCAAAAGACCTTCTCCTGTCCGTCCACTGCATCACGGACGGCGTCCCGTTCGGGAAAGCTCAGGAGGCAATGATCACACTTCAACGCTGACATCTCACGTCTCCGGCCTTTAACGGCGAAGAAAAAGAGTTACAGGGCGGACAGGGAAGTCTGTTGAAAACAAACAACTCATTCCCTCCTATCTGAATGCCCTGTAGAGAAACAACACCCCCATCACTGCCATGATCAGGGCGGAGGTCCTGTAAAGCCTCCCCCTCAGCAACTCTCCCTTCATCGATACGAGCTTCCCTAGCAATAGCAGTGCCGGAGCAGTGCCGATGCCGAACAGAAGGAGAAGCGCCATCCCGTGCAGAAATCCCTCCGCCTGATTGCGGGCCCCGGCCCCCGCGCCCGCTGCGGCAATGAGCGCCGTGTAAAGGAGCCCGCACGGCAGGAACCCGAGCACGAGTCCCATAGGGAAGTAAGCTCCGGCGGTTCTTGTGCCCGAAATGAACCTGATCATACGGTGCAGGAAACGAACTATCAGGTTGGTGCTCCCTTTGCCGCCACGCCCTCCGCTTCCGGGAAAGGGGAACCAACGGCCTACGGAGAGGGCCATGACGATCATCCCCGCGCCCGCGACGGCAAGGGTTATGTTCTGAAAGCACCCGAGTGGTCCTGCTACCCGCACCAACGAGCCGGTAAGTCCGGTCAGACCCCCGAGGAGAGCGTAGGTACAGGTCCTGCCGAGGTTGTAAAGCAGGTGAGGTACGATACGCCGGCTGCCGAGGTTCAACGAACAGGCAGCGACGACTGGTCCGCACATGCCTATGCAATGACCGAACCCCCCGAGGAGGCCGGAACCGAATATCAAGAGATACAGGGAATCAGTAGGAAACATTGAACGTGAAACCGACCTGCCCTTCCTGCGGCAGAGCAACGGTCGCCTTCCAGAGCCTCTTGCCGCTCCGACATTTGGGAATCACCCCTTTCCCCGAGTACGTACCCCCGGAGGTTCTCCTCAAAAGAACCCGGTTCATTCCCATGTACATGCCGGGCATGGAGAGATCGAGGGTGAATTCGCCGGGTAGCCCTCCGACTCCTCCCCCGCCCGCCGTAGCCAAAAAACCGGAGGGGGAATTCCGCCTGAAGGTGAGATGGAACACAAGCTCCTGCATTGCCTTTACCGGTTTTGGAGTGATATCGATCGTCACCTCGTCCCCGCCGACCTCTTTTGAACACGCTCCCTTGTCGATCTCGCAGTCAGGGGCGCGGGAAGGGTCTTGTCCCTGCTTCGCACCGAAAAAAGCGGCCGCTTTTTCATAATAATGCTCCTCAACGAGTCCGTCATCCACGGTATAGGCTGCATAGAACGTCGCCCCCATCAGCACAAGGAAAGCCCCGTACAGTCCGTAAATCAGTTTCTTCATAGAAAGCCCGCCTCCCGCTCTACGGTAAACCCCTCCATCCGGAGGACAAAGACAATGCTGGTCGGGGTCCTGTTTTTTTCAGCCTTCGCGATTATCCTGCCGTGGATCATCTCGTAGGGCTTCAGATCGATCTGCCCTTCGCCGATGAGGAGAAAAGGCCCTTTTACGGAAAGGGCGCCCCTCAGCGTGGTGTTTCTGTTATTTCTTACAGTATACGTGTAACTGTTTACTCCGGCTGCGGGCTGCTCCGGGTTTCTCGTAACGATGAAGTCGACCTCCGGTCCGGCAGAGACAAGCACGATGAGGACGAGCGCCGAGAGTACGGTGACACCGGAAAGGAGGAAAGCCTTCTGCCTCCGTATATTGCCCCGATAACCGATGAGCGACGGTATCGCCCTGTTCCTGACCATCGAGGCGCAGGCGTCGATACATTCGGCACAGGCTATGCATTCTTTTGCCGGACCGTTCTTGATGTCGATGCCGACGGGACAGACCCGGGCGCACTTATCACACCCCTTGCACTCCTTCTCCCTTGCAGGATCAAAGGCGATTACGAGAGTATCCTTGTCGAAGAGCCCGCTCTGGAGCATCGAGTAAGGGCAGACGGTCTTGCAGAAGATCCTGCCGAGGAATGCAAGATCCGCATAGATCAGGACCCACTGGACAAGAAAGAAACCGGTGATGACCTTCGAGGTGAAAAGTCCCTCGAACGCTGCCGCGGGGGGCACGAAGTAGCAAATCAGAGTGAGCGAGACGAGCGCCGAGAGGGGAATCAGCACCACCTTTTGCGCAAGCGGCCTGCCCTCAAGGGGGAAGATTCCCGCGAGATCACCGGAAAGATCGAGGAGGACGGTCTGGGGGCAGGACCATCCGCACCATATCCTTCCGAGGATGTTGGTGACGGCGACGATAAAGAGCAGGAGAAAGATGACCGCGAGAAGGACGAGATAGAATTCATTGATCCAGATTACGGCCCCGAAGAAATGCAGCTTGAGGTTTACGAGATCGAACCTGAGCGCGCTTTCTCCGCCCACCTTCAGGAAAGGGAGACCCGTGATCAGCGCTGCCTGAGCAATCTCGGCGAGCCTTCTGTATCTTTTCCACATACGTGTGAGGGAGGCGGGTCGCCCCCCTTCAGCCCGTCCCTCTCGCCGGCGTGAGCAGCCTAGGGTTTCTTGCCATATTCCCTCACCGAATCGACGTAGGCAAGGACCCTCCAGATCCGGTCTCTGCCGAGTTGCTGTTCGAAGGCGGGCATGCCGTTCGGGGTGCCCTTCGCGATCGATTGGTATTTCTTGTCGTCCGTTTCTCCGTATTTCAGATGGTCCGTCAAATCCGGACCGACGCCTCCCTTGAGCGTATCCCGTGGCATGCCGTACAATTGGATGCATAGAGCGTCTTGCCTTCGGCGACCGCCTTTTCGTCACGCTCATAGGGGTTCTCGGTGAGGGGTTTCCCCGCGCGCTGCGCCTCGGCCATCGACTCCTTCTCATATACTTTATATTGGGACCAGCCGGTGATTCCAGGCGTATAGCGGTAAATGTACCAAATCATCCACAGCGCCAGTGCCGCAAAAAAGATCACCATGCCGACGGGTATCTTATGATGACCTTCCTGAATGCCGTCGTTTTCCTGCATCCGACACCTCCTCGTTCTTCGGTTCATCGTCGTCAAGCACCGTGTATTTCGGTCTTTCGACCCGGCTCTTCCTCTTCGGGGCGTAGTAATACAAAATCAACCCGACGAAGGTCAGAAAGAGCAGGGCCGTGAATCCCAGGAATACCCACGCCGAAACACTCATTGTTTCCCCTCGATACCGCGCAGGTACGCGATCACCTTCCATATCTTTTCACTCCCGAGGGTCTTTTCCCAGTCGGGCATCCCGCCCGGCCTGCCCTTCGCAATGGAGGCATAAAGGTCACCGTCGGTGTCGCCGAATTTCTTCTTTTTCGTGGTGAGGTCCGGTCCGAGTTTCCCCTTTGCATCGGCCCCATGACAGACGGAGCAGTTTTCTGCAAAGAGCTTCTTCCCTTCCTCAATCGACTCCCTGTTTCCCTCGTAAGGATTCTTCAACGCTGCCGCCGCCTCGGCGGCCTTCGGGGCCGAAGCTTCTGCTGCGACCGTCTTGACATCTTTCCCCAGTTTCTGGAGGTACGCCACGAGTGCGTCCAGCTCGGTGAGATCGCCTTTCAACGCCCCGGGTGTCACCTTGTTGCGGATCTCCTTCGACGGATAATCGACTGCCGTCACTCTTGCCCTGAAATCGTCAAGCTGTCTCTGCACGTCCTGGGGGGAATAGCCGTATCCGAGGGCCGCGACCTTTTTTGCCGTGTACGAGGTATCAAGTCTTGCCTGCGCGAGCCAGCGATAGGCAGGCATATTCGACTGCTGAAACATCGCCTGCGGATTATCCATATGCTGATAATGCCACGAGTCGGGATACTTTCCGCCGACCCTGTTAAGATCGGGCCCGGTCCTTCGCGAGCCCCAGAGGAAGGGTCTGTCATAGGCGAATTCCTGGGGTTTCGAATATTCCCCGTACCGTGCCACCTCGGTCCTGAGGGGCCGGACGGTCTGCGTATGACAGTTGTTGCATCCTTCGCGGATATAGATGTCCCTGCCCTCGAGCTCGACCGCAGTGTAGGGTTTCACAAAGTCGCCGGGGGGCTGGGTCGCGGGCATGAAAAGGGGAATGAACATCGTGACGACCGTTCCGACCAGGATTACGACAACTGCAAGGACCGCAAAGGCTATCGGTTTTGAATAGATATCCATCGTCATCCTCCTTTATGCAGGCCGCGGGACCGCCGCAGGAGCGGCCACCTTTGCTTTCCTGACGGTCATGATGAGGTTATAGGTAAAAACCGCGATGCCCGCAAAGTAGATCAGTCCGCCGACAAAGCGTATTTTCCAGTAGGGATACATGGCAGCCACCGCTTCGAGGAAACTGTAGGTGAGCGAACCGTCCTCGTTTGTCGCCTTCCACATCGCCCCTTGCTGTATCCCAGCGATCCAGAGTGTGATGGTAAAAAGGAGCTGACCCACGAGGATGAGCCAGAAGTGGAGATTCGCGAGTTTCACACTGTAAACCTCGGTGGCGAAGACCTTCGGGACCATATAGTAGAACGAGGCGGAGATGATCATCGTGACCCATCCCATCGTGCCCATGTGGACGTGTCCGATCACCCAGTCCGTGTAATGGAAAAAAGAGGTGAGGGTCCTCAGTCCCTGCGTCGGACCCTGAATCGTCTGGAGGCCGTAGAAGGTGATGCCGAAAATGAAAAATTTTGCGAGGTAGTTCGACCGCATCCGGTCCCAGTTCCCCTGCATCGTGTAGTATCCGTTCACGACCGAACCCCACGAGGGCGCGATCATGAAGATGCTGAAGGCGATCGCAACGGTCTGTATCCATTCGGGAAGGGGCGTGAACATGAGGTGGTGCGCGCCTGTCCAGAGGTAGGCAAAAACGAGGGACCAGAAGGAGATGATCGAAAGCCTGTGGCTGTAAATCGGGATGTTGACGGATTTCGGGAGAAAATAGTAGAACATGGCAAGTATGGGGAAGGTGAACACCGAGCCGACGACGTTATGACCGTACCACCACTCGACATTCGCATCGTTCGCGCCCGCATAGAGGGAGTAGGACTTGAACCAGCTTACCGGGACCTCGAGGTTGTTGACGATATAGAGGACGGCGACGGCGACGGTCATCGCAACGATGTACCAGAGAGAGATATACATCTGGCCTTCCCTTTTCTTGAGAAGGGTCCCGAAGACGTTTATCGCAAAGATCACCCACATCACTACAATCAGCACGTCGAGGGGCCATTCAAGCTCGGCGTACTCCTTCGACGTGTTCATCCCCGCGAAAAGGCTGAGCGCGGCGAGGGCGATGCAGGCATTAAAGAAATAGAGGTGGAACTTGGCGAGACGGGGAAATGCCACCGGCGTCCGCGTCAGCCTCTGGAGCATGTAGTAGGTGCAGGCAAATATGCCGGCAAGCCCGAAGCCGAACCCGAGGCCGTTCGTATGAATAACCCGCAGCCGGCCGAAGGCCAGCCACGGGGCGAGATTCAGGGCCGGAAGAAACATCTGGGCTGCGATCAGGAGCCCGACGAGAAGGCCGATAATGAGCCAGAACAGGGCAGAAAAGGTAAACCCTGTGACAACGCTGTCGTCGTAGCCGTTGCTTTTCATATAACCCCCCTTAATGGAATAAATGCCTTGCCCCGAAGGGGCTTCACCTGTCCCCATTATATCGCCGATAAGGTCCTTTGCATAGGAGGGGAGAGGTTTGTTCTGAATCGACCAGCAAGAAAAACTGATACTGCGTGAGGCCGTTCGAATGCATCCTCAGGCAGAGGTGATGGTAAATTTTGGTTGTTCTGCGCTGCTTATTTTTTCAGTGGTCTTTCAGGAAACACGCCCTGCACCCGGGCCCGCTCCGGGACCTGCAGAGTCCGGAAATACCGTGATGGCAGAGCGCAAAATCATACTTGAGAGGGTCGTCAGGGTCGAACTTCTTCAAGGCCTCTGTGATCTCGACCGCGGCCTTCCAGTCCGCCGAGGCGCGTCCGGTCAGACCGATACACCGCGATATCCTCGCGATATGGGTGTCGAGGGGTATCACGAGTCTGTTTTTCGGTATCCCTTTCCATATGCCCAGGTCGATGTCCCTGTCCCGTACCATCCACCGGAGAAAAAGGTTCATCCTCTTGCAGGCGCTGCCTCCCGCAGGAGAAGGGAAGAACTGGAGAAGGCCCCGGGGACGGATGTTTCTGCCGTAGACCCCTGAGGTGTCGATCGCAATGATCTCCTCCATGAAACCCGCGATCCCGCCGCCGGTGGTGCTCTCTTCCCCGGAATAGTGTTTTCTGAAGCAGGCTTCCAGAGATGAATGTCTCTTCAGAACCTCGTGGATCAGAAACAGGAGACAGAGGATGTCTTCGCGTTCGTTGAAGCGATATTTGACGGTGAAGGTCTTGCCCTGTCTTTTAACGTCGAAGTCCAGAAGAAAGGCGTGCGGGCTGTTTCCCATCGGCAAAAGGATCTTTTCGATCACAGGTTTGAACAGTTCGACCTTGCCGTAGGCGAGACAGGAGGCGATGAAGGCGGCCGCTTCTCTGTCCGGAGGGTCTGCGTACCGGAGGGGAAATTCTATCGGGTCCTTCCGGAGGTGCCCGGCAAAATCGAAGTCATTGTAAAAACCGTCAAGAATCCGTTTGAGAGATTTCATCACCTATTGTACCCGAAAACTCCCCTCGGCATGATGTGGTCCCCGGGTTCAGCCTTTTCGGGACGGCGGCGAAGCGACGCCGAATATGATCTCCCTCTCTTCCCTGTCGACCCTGTCGACCCGCACCGCAAGGGTGTCCCCTATCCTGAAATTCCTTCCGGTGTTCCTTCCGGACAGGGATATCGTCCTTTCGTTGTACCGGTAAAAGTCATCGGTCATGTACGACACGTGGATGAATCCTTCCACATAAAAGTCCTTCAGACGGACCCTGAGACCGTAAGGTGTCACGCCTGCCACCAGGCCCTCATACACCTCGCCGACCTTGTCTTTCATGAACCACACCCTCATGGCGCCCGTCACTTGCCTTTCCGCTTCGTCGGAGAGACGTTCCATCCTCGAACAATGAAAGGCGATGTCGGGAAGCATGCCTTCGAGCTCTCTGATTCTCGTGTCGGAGAGCTGCTTCTTTGCGGTCGCTTCCCGCAAGATCCTGTGGACCACGAGGTCGGGGTATCTCCTGATGGGAGAGGTGAAATGGGTGTAGCACCCGGAAGCGAGGCCGAAGTGGCCGACGTTGACCGGAGAATACCGGGCCTGCTTGAGGCTTCTCAGTATCATGTAGTTGATGATCTCCTCGCCGGGAGTCCCTTTGATATCAAGGAGGAGGCGGGAAAAATCCCCCGCCTTCAGTAATTTTTTCCCTGTCCTCGCAGCCGGATGCATTACCTTCACGATTTCTTCGAGCTTCATTGGGTCTGGTTCCTCATGAATGCGGTAGAGACTCGGAACGCCCAGGGATTCGAGATGTTCCGCCACCGCTTCGTTGGCGGCGATCATGAATTCCTCGATGATCATATGCGCGAGGTTCCTCTCCGCCCTGAGGATCGCCTCGGGCCTTCCCTGCAAATCGAGGAGCACTTCCGGTTCGGGGAGATCGAAGTCGAGACTTCCCCTCTCAAGCCTCATCCGGCGCAGGACTCCGCATAACTCGTTCATAAGTTCGAAGTCCTGAAGGAGGGAGTCGTATTTCGCACGCTCGGCCGAGTCCAGGTCGACGAGGATCTTTCTCACCGAGGTGTAGGTCATCCGTGCGTCGCTCCTGATGAGCCCCGGATAGAACTTTGCCGAGAGGCGCGCGCCGTTTCTGTCGAAGTCCATTTCGACAGTGAACGAAAACCTGTCGACACCGGGTTTCAGACTGCAGAGGTCCTCCGAGAGTTCCCTGGGGAGCATCGGGATGACCCTGTCGGGGAAGTATACGCTCGTGCCCCTTTTCCCCGCTTCGGCATCTATCGGTGAATTCCAGCCGACAAAGAATCCGACATCGGCGATATGCACCCAAAGCCTGTACCCATGCCCGGTGAGCGCGATCGAGACCGCGTCATCAAAGTCCATGGCCCTCTCGCCGTCGATCGTCACCGTCGTGAGATCCCGCACATCCTTCCTCTTCAGTCTGGACGCTCCGGCGCTCCCTTTCGGCGCAACCGCCGAAGGAACCTCCGCGTGAAAGAGCCCCGCGGCCTCACGCACCTCTTTCGGAAATTTCTTCGAAAGGTTGAATTCCTCGATGATCTCCTCGATCTCCGAAGCAGGATCTTCAGGTTCTTTGAGGACCCGTATGATCTTTCCCGAAGGGGGCCTTTTGTCCGTCGGATAACTGAGTATCTCCGCAATCACCTTGTCGTCCTGGCGTGCCTTGCCTCTGTCCTTCGGCGACACGTAAAGGTCGAAGGGGACCGCCTTGCTCTTCGGCCTCACATAGGAGGCGTTTTTTGTGATATCCAGTCTGCCGACCATCCGCGTCGTCGCTCTCTCGAGGATCCGTATGATCCTTCCCTCGCGCCTCTGCCAGTTCTCGATCCGGACGATGACCCTGTCGTTGTCCATGGCGCCCATCGCCGAGCGGGCGGGAACGAAGATGTCCCTTTCGGCGGGTTTTTCGAGGATGACAAAGCCGTAACCGTCCCTGTGCGCTTCGAAACGGCCCGTGAGGAGGTTCATGTCTTCGGCAGGACCGTACAGGCCCTTCCGGGTCATCACGATATCGCCCTCGCGCATCATCTGCCTGAGAAGGCGTTTCAATGCGCGCGCCTCGGGATGGCTCAGGCGCATAAGGGAAACGATCTCTTTGAAACCGAGGGGCTTCCCCGACTTTTCACGGAAAAAGGCGAGAACCGACTCTTTGTTCACCATGATACTTATTGTATGCCGCTGCAGGGAGAATGACAACAAGGAAATCTCCGGGCGAAATCGTCCATGCGCATGTCCTATCGAAGAACCGGGGAGTACACCGACGACACCGCACACAAAAGCTCCTTAAGACTGGTTCCACTTTCTCACAGGAGGACTAAACCGCTGCGCGGTGGAGACGAGTAGGTAAGCGCTTTGGAGAAGAGAAAGCATTTCAGAGTTTGATTGGTGAGAGTCATTAAGCCGCTCTTGTAAAGTATTCCCCTCTTTTTACAATCTCC
>JAMCWJ010000067.1 GCA_023475105.1 Nitrospirota bacterium | reverse complement strand
CGCGTCCTTTTCCCCGCACGTAGCCGTTTCAATCCACGCACCCGCGCGGGGTGCGACCGGTATTGCGATTGCGGCCGGTTCCCTCACGCCTCACGTTTCAATCCACGCACCCGCGCGGGGTGCGACTGTTTGGGTACAAACTTATTAAAATGAAAAGGAAAAGTGTGCGTCTTTTGCGAAGGCGTTCTTTTCTATGTCGGTATAACTATATGTTGTCAAAGAACAGTGCATACAAGGCCATAATCAACAAGCCTTTCTTGTCGCTTGCGAACCTCCCGGTGAAACTATGTGCGCCGAGGGTTCGCAGGAGACAATCATATGAGCAAAGGACCTTCCTGATCCAAGGCCTCCTTGGCCCCCACATGCTCGACCCTGTGTTGCCAATTCGAGCCGAGATAATAAAATCTCAGGCTGTCCTTCTCAGAATCGATCTCGGAAATCAGCTTTTCTTTCAGCATCGTCCACTGGGCCGGGTCCACAATGCATTCAAATACCGAGTACTGAACCCTCTGCCCATAATCCTGACAGGTCTTCGCAACCCTTCGCACCCGCCGCTGTCCCGCAGGGGTCGAGGTTGCAACATCATAGCTGACAAGGACAAACATGGTTTCTCCTCACTTCCATATGAACGGAGGATAATCGTCAAGGTCGCCTCTGAGATGGCGGGCCATCAGCAGCGCCTGCGCATAGGGAAGAAGTCCGACCGCCATCTTTTCCTTTAAAAAGGGATGCTCTATCTCCTCCTGTTTGCGTTTCTGATATGCGACAAGGACTGTCTTTCGCGTGTCGTCTTCCATCCATACTGCGCCTGATTCCTTCTTCTTGAATCCTCTGGCTTGCACCTGACAAAGATTGACCAAAGAAAGGCTCAGCCGGTCGGCAATGAAGGGCCTGAATTCCTCCATCAGGTCGAGGGCAAGGCCGTAGCGCCCCGGACGGTCCCTGTGGAGGAAGCCGACTGCCGGATCGAGTCCGACCGATTCAAGGGCTGCACGCACATCATGCATCAGAAGAGTATAAATAAACGACAGGAGGCAGTTTATATTGTCGAGCGGCGGTCTCCGGTTCCGTTCGTGAAACCGAAAATCGTCTTTCTGCGACGTCACCAGATGGTCGAACACCTCAAAGTAGGCATTCGCCGATTCGCCCTCTATCCCCCTGACGACGTCGAGGGGAGATTCGGTCTGCAATCTTCGCATCGAATTTATCAGTTTCTGTGAAGCCTGGGAAATTGCTTCGGCGTCTACCTTTTCCGGATGGTCCCTCAAGGCGCGCTGAATCACCGTGCGGCAGTTGGCGACTTTCCCTGTGACTACGGCACGCGCAATCGAAGCGGAGGCAATGAGGTCATCGGCGCGCCGGTACTGCTCGCGTCTGAGAAGGACATTGCCCGACACAGGCCCCTGGACCTTTGCGAGAAATCCGCCGTTTTCAGTAAGGAAACTGATCGCAACCTGGTTCTCGGCGCAAAACCCCATGAGGTAGGGGCTACAGGAGACCTGACCGAAGCAGACGATCCCGCCAAGGGTGTGAACCGGCACGCGGAGCGCAATATCATTGTCTATCTTGACTGCAACGGTTTCACCTTCTTTCGAAAGATACGCCCCCTGGGTTGTCACAAAGAGGGTGTTAAGAAGTTTTTTCATCCTGTCTCCTCTCCTTGATAGCGCCTATTCACCGGTTCCCACATTTCGTCATTCCCCGACTTGATCGGAACCGGCCCTCTGATTCCTATAGAAACACCTGCATCATCACCACCCTTTTCCTGTTCGCTTTCCCCTTTTGCTTTCTTATTTTTATTCCCTTTAGCTTTATAGGCAAACACCTGTCCGAAAGCCCGCACATCAAGCCATTTATTGCAGGCTGCTTTTCTGAATTCCCTATCATCATTCATGCCGACATTTTTTAGTTCACCTTCCGCTCTTGAACGTAAACTACGATAATCGTCCATACGATTATCATCGGATTGGACAAAAATATTATGCCCTGCTTCCATCATACGGTTTCTAATCTTCCGCTTAATACATACATCAGACACCTCGCCCATATCATCGTAATTCCTCCTCGGGCGATTGCCGTCTAGGGGATCACCATTTGGGTTAGCGCCGTTTACGATAAAAATAACGGCAAAATCAATTTTGTTTTGCAGTGTTGTTTCTTCTTTTGATGTTTCCATTAGAAACCTCCTTTTTGTTTTCTTAAAGTTATTCTTGCGTTAAGTTGTCGTCTTCTATGCTCTGTGGCTCATTCTTCTTAGGCTTCAAATCCTCTCTCTGACAATGATAACCCAACAAGAACTCGCCACTTAAGGGTTTGTCACTTGTAAAATCCTCCGGCGGATCAAACAGGGTCATGGTCTCACCGATAGCATCCAGAAACTTCTTTGATCTTCCGCCAAGACGTGCCTTGTAGGGAACTAGCGAAAGCTCAATTGTTTTCCATGTACTGCATGGTCGGTCTGCAAAACGTTGCATTAACCGAGCAGCATTAGTGTCTCTCTTTTTTTCTGACGTAACCAATGCAAATCGCTCCAAGCAGTCAGCGGCGGCAAGCAAGCGACCATAAAGATAATCCCTCGATTTTCGATCCTTCTCTAACGCCATACTATAGTCCTCCTTTTCGTTAAATTTCTTATAAACTGCGCAAGCTATGCTGAGGGTTTTATTCCATTCCCATCTCTCCATACCTGCCTGGTTACATGCCCGACAGACCGCTGAATCAACAATATCCCGAGGTATTTGCTGACCGTCAATAATGCACGGCAAAAGACGTTCAACCGTTGATTTTTTTAACTTGTCATCAACATTGTTGCCATAAGCTGCTTCGGCAATATTGATCGGCGCTGGCGCACCCATAAATGCCTGATATAATCTAACAATCTTTCCAGTTGCTTTATCTTGAATATCTTTGTACCTATATTCATGGATCCATTCACAGGTCTTATGCCAGTTTTCAATACGCTGTAGAAAATCTGATGCCGTTAGGTCTTCTCGGAAATATGTGATTGCTAAACGTCCCTTAGATGCGGAGTCCATTCCCATAACGATAATGTTATCCGTATTACCCAATTCAGACGCATAACCGAGCATTCGGTTCTTGAATCTGTTTGCCACATCCTGTGCCGTTGAAACAATTAAAGGCTCATCTTCCGGCAGATCGTCGAATCCTAAAATAGATAAAGAGTCGTCTGTCACTTTCGGAAGTGGTTTCCCTGATGTCGCCCATGCAACAATAGTCAGCCCCGGCTCCTTTCTCCCGCCATCGCCTTTCACGAAGAAAACTTTTCCTTGTCGGCTAATCAGCCATATCAGGGCATTGTGAGCTTTCTGCGATATCTCGTAACCGACTCCACAGGCTTGTTCTGCACTTAGAAACCGTCCTCTAAACGTAAAACCGGACGTATCGTTAGAAGATATGAGCTTTGCTCCGTCGCCCTTTACCCGGATGTATTTCGGATGTTGAAGCGAAAGAAAGCTATTTTCCCCCTTTACATAACAGAGAGGTGCTTTCTTTTTTGTAGTGAAGTAATACTGTATCCAGCTATCCCACAGAGTCTTGTCATTCCAAACTGTAGTTTCTAGTTCTCCAGGAACGTCAACGTCCCAACGAATGAATGAATCTTCTTGAGAACCAACTACTGCAAATATATCTGAAACATTCTTTTTTCTCTTCCTTTCACCTTTTGTTAATAATTTCCTGTCCTCTCCAACAAATAGTATTTGGTCTGCTATCAAGTCTTTGATAAGATGTTTCTTTTTGACATACTTCAGTACTGCTTGTGCTTTTGGATGAGCAAATTTCGATTGGCACCAGTCGGACAATATCTTAATATAGTTTCTGTATGGCTCTTCAGGATCATTAATAAAACCTGAAGTTACGGTGCCTCCATATTCTGCAAAATCACCTGCAACCTATTGAAGTTGATCGCATAGTGGATGACATTCAGGTTTTTTCCCCGCCCTGCTTCCTGAACCTTCTGTGCATGGAATGATCGTCGCTGCATCACTAGTATCGGTTACCACGCGAGAGCGCCCTTTTAGGAAATTGCCTCTCTGATCAATGAGGATCTCTATGTGTGCCTGAGCTGTCATATGGCAAATCGGAATAAGAGGTCTCTTGCGCTTATCAGTCGAATAGCCGACCATTGACTCGCAATTGTTATAAGTCTCATATAGTTTTTGTATCCAGCTCATTTATGCGCCTCCCACTCTTCAAAACCTTCCAACAACCCTTCCTCTTCTAAGCCGATTGATTTCAGTTGATTGGATTTCATAGACCTGACAACTTTCCTTATCGAACATTCTTCAGGCCGGATAAAATCAATCTTGCCATTAATCATCTTGGGACGCCAAAATCTGGCATGAAGCTCATCTTTCCCAAGCTCATCGGGATAATCAAATCCGTGAAACATCAGATCAAATGCTATCTCGCCGTAATCATCGTAATCGCTTTGTCCTTCTCCAAACTTGCAAGGCTCGACATAGCCCTGACATTCCCGAGCACCCAAGAAAATATCTCGTCGTCCGCCTCTTTCTATCATCCGCTTGGCAACATAATAATGTTTGTTTTCATTTCTGTCTTTAGCCATATCCTCACGATTCATATTCCACTCAAAGTGAGCCTGAACTTGATACTCAACGTCAGTAAGATATGTATAAATCGATAATGTATTGAATGGTTCCTCTTTCTTGCCCATATCTCGCAAGCTGGGATAAACCCCGCCGTAATTCAACGGCTTGGCAGATCGGGACTGCGTTCTAATACACTTCATTACCTTCATCTTGTCGATAATCCAGACAATAGTCGGCTTCCAATAAACCGAGCTTAATATGCCCTTCAACGCTTCATAGGTCGGGATGTGATAAGAACATTTCTCTCCGCCGATCTTTGTCAGCGGATCGGTAAAGAGCGCATACTTTCCAGAAACCTTGAACTTAACACTGTTTTCTTTCTCCATAAACACCTCCCTTTTATGCATCTAAGAAACCCATTTCGTTTACGGGATTCTCGCTTAGACCGAATTCATCGCTATAGTATTGCTTATCAAGATACAAGATCCCTGATCCTTTCTGAACTTCGCGAATAGCTTCTCGTTCCTGCAATCTTTGCAACATATCCGGGAAGACATTTACCGAGTAACGCTGCGCCCGCCGCATTAGCTTGTATTGTTTTTCCAATTCGTGAACGGAGCAAAGTTTGTTGATAATATCCTTTCCCTCTTTCCCATAGGGCACAACGATACCGCGCGTTATAGATTCAATCGCCTGGAAAGACTTAGCAGCAGTTAGAAAAGCCTGCTTTAAAGGAATTGCAGGGTCATTGTCATTGTTGATTCGTCTATACTCTGCAACCGATAATGAATTAACTGACAGAAGATTAAACAAATTGTCTTCCCGCCCGACGGGAGGATTAGCAGTAACAGGATAGTTCATTTTTCCGGCCCTTTGATAAAAATAATACTGATAATACTGTTCCATTGCCTCAGGACTTATTATGCTGTTTCCAAATCTTGTCGGATTGTCTTTGAATTCCCCAAGCAGCCGCTCGGTTTTTTCTTTGCCAATCCTGATGTCCTCAAGCGCCCCTATATTTTCTTCCGCAGGATTTATTATGAATACCTCGCCCCGCTTCGGATATTGTTCATTATGGCGATTGCATCTCCCAGCGGCCTGTGCAATTGAATCAAGCCCTGCCAAGAAACGAATAACAGAGCCAAAAGAAATGTCTACTCCAGCTTCAATAAGCTGAGTGCTAACACAAATGACCGGCTTAGGCGGGCCATATTTTCCAAAGTCCCAAGGCCTAAGGCATAATTTGATTTGATCAAGCACATGCATACGATGAGCAGGACACATATTAGTGCTCAGGTGATAGGCTTCCAGATCGTCTATCATCTTGCATTGTTGATAAATCTCACGCGCTAATGTCTTCGTATTTACGACTATCAAAACACTGCCCGATTCGACAACCTTTTGACCCGCAAGCCCTTTTATTTCATCATTAGTCCAGCCGCCGACTCTTGTTTTGTCATAGACCTCTACGCGCTTTAAATCGTCAAATAGTTGTCTCATATCAGGAATCATTTGTTGTTCCGAGGTAATAGACAATGCCCTTGACTTCGGCTCAATCTTATCCAGGAGCGGTTGAGTTGCAGTACAAAGCACAACTGTTGAACCGCAATTATTCACCAAGAAATTTACGGCCGTATTGAACAACTGCACACACTTTACCGGCAAGGTTTGGATTTCATCAAAAATAATTACTGTATTTGCAAGCTGATGCATCCTTCGCGCCCCGCGCGTCCCTGAACCGAAAAGAGCCTCCAGTACCTGCACATTGGTTGTCAACACGATAGGAGCATCCCAATTTTCAGAAAGTACCTTTTGCCTTGCTGTCTCTTGATCAGGCATTAGGTTAGAATGATGCTCCAATACGACACGATTAAGATACTTGGCCTTTTTGTCCTTTTCTTCTAAAATCTTGCGTATCTCATCCGCGTTTTGGTCAATAATGGTAGTGAATGGCAGCACATAAATAATTCTGTCCATCTTGTGCTTTTCCGCATGATGCAAAGCGAATCTCAGACTGGCAAGAGTCTTACCGCCCCCGGTAGGGACTGTCAGTTGATATAATCCTTTCGGTTTATCAGCAAAGTCGTAACACGCCTCTGAGATTTCTTGCCGTATGGCATTGATCCCTTTTGAGTCAAAATCTGCCAGCTTCTTATTTAATTTGTCTATTAAAACTTTCCAATCTTCATAGTCTCCATAATGACGCAATTTGCTTAAGACAGGCTCTTCAAAATCAGCCGTATCCAGCCGATCAGCATCAATAAGGCAGCTAAACAGAAAACGTAACATCAGGCCGTATTTAAAGCACAATGTATCTTTTGAATCATAAGCAGTTTTCAATAAGGCAAACCTGCCAATAAGCTGCTGTATAAAGTCCTTCGAACAAGCTCGTTTTATCATAAAATCTTTCGCCTCATCGATAAGTTTTTCGATTACTTCAGCAGCATGTGCTTTTTCTTCACTTTTGCTCATACGCTTGGAATAGGAATCTATCCCTACCGGAGAAATACAGTCTATCAATCCGGAATGGTGGGAGGCTAAACACAATGATAAGACTTGTGCTACAAATTCGGCCTCCTTTCCATTATGGGAGATTTCCCTGTAGATGAATTGTGCACCGGCGCTCGAATGATCAACCTTCCCCTTCAACCCTGCGGCATCAACATAATCGTCCTCGTCGGGATTAATAAGACCAACTGCTGATTCAATATATTTCTTAAACTCTTGACTTGCCTTTCCGATGTCATGTAAGAGTCCAATTACCTCGCCGTGCTCTTTGAGTCCGACCTTTGAAGCAAACTCGCCCGTTTTCTTTGAAACTTCCTTTAGGTGAGCGGATAGACTTTGTATTTCTCCGTCCTTTTCTCTGCGATGAGCGATATAATCGTTGTCACGAAACATAGCTATCCTCCCTCCTTCCCCAAATCATGCCACAACCCCGCGAGATACCCCCACTCTCCGCAACCGAATTCGGCGGCAAACTGAGCGGCAAGCTTGGCTGTACCCAAGAGATGTTCCTCAAGCCTGTGCCATTCATCAACCGGCTTTCCTTCAATGCTATGCGCGTAATAGTTCTTCATACCTATTATTTCGCATGCCCATGCCAACCATGCTGCGGGTTCTCAATGAGGACACTTGAGGAAGGGGGTCTAACGGCAATTTAGGCAGTTCGGAGTCCGGCGGAAAATGCGACGGGAACTGTGCCCTCCAGTTACATGGGTAATGTAGTCCATTGCGGTTTGATCGAATCCTCACCCATCCCCCTTCAAAATGACGAGAATCCTTTGAATGCTTCTGTTCAACTCTACACCCCTTCGATAGCCTCTGTCAATTCGCGCGGGGTGCTTACCGGAGACTATCGGAAGGGTATATGGTGGGTTGCTTCGAATGCCATAACGGACCGGACGGAAAGAGATAGAGACAGGAACGGTGAGGCCTGAGGGCACTGGTCCGGGAGAAGGCTAGCCCTGCTCCTTGAGGTTTTTCATAAAACCTTCCAGCGCCATGATCTGCCTTTGAAGCTCCTCGAATTCCCTGAAGTGAAGCGACTGAGGGCCGTCCGAAAGCGCATGCTCCGGGTCAGGATGGACTTCGACCATGACGCCGTGGGCGCCCGTGACGACCGCTGCGAGTGCCATAGGCGAGACCAGACTTCTCTTGCCCGTGGCATGGCTCGGGTCGAAGATGATGGGCAGATGCGAGGCGGCCTTTACAAGAGGGATTACCGAGAGGTCGGCGGTGTTCCTGGTCGCAGTTTCGAAGGTCCGTATCCCCCGCTCGCAGAGGATGACGTCGGGATTTCCTTCAAGGAGTATATATTCCGCCGAGGAGAGCCACTCCTCGACTGTCGCCGAAAGGCCTCTCTTGAGTATGACGGGCCTTCGCGTCTTTCCGACTTCTTTGAGGAGGTCGAAGTTCTGCATATTGCGGGCGCCGACCTGAAGTATGTCGACTTTTTCTGCAACGGCAACGACATGTTCCGGGCTCATCACCTCCGTGACGACGAGGATGCCCGCTTCCCTCTTCACTTCGGCGAGGAGGTCTATGCCTTCTTCCCTGAGGCCCTGGAAACTGTGAGGGCTTGTCCTCGGTTTATACGCGCCTCCCCTCAGGACGGGGACCCCCAGCTCCTTCAGGAAAAGCGCGGTCTTGATCAGCTGTTCCCTGCTCTCGACGGCGCAGGGCCCGGCAATCAGGAGCAAAGGCGATTTCCCGCCCGCCTTTACATTCCCGCCCAGCCTCACCACTGTGTCCGAAGGATGAAAATCCCTGCCGACCAGCTTATAGGCCTTCGTGACGTGGATTATCTCGAGTATGCCCTTCAGTCCCTTCAGGGGGGCGTCTTCAACCCACCCCTGATTCCCTATCACGCCTATGGCGGTTCTCTCAGCGCCCGGGATAGCGACGGGCTTAAGGCCCATCGACGTGATGACCGACTTGACCTTTGCGATGTCCTTATCGGTTGCCGAATGGTGCATCACGATAAGCATACGAACTCCTCTTCTTTTTCCCCTCATTGTACAGGAGGGAGGGATCAAATAGCAAAAGGAGAAGGTTGTTGCGGAAGCCGAGAAGGGCGCCCTTGTCCGGGCGCTTCAGGAAACGAAGGAGAACAGGACCAGGGCCTCGGCATTGCCGGGGATTTCGGTAAGGAGCCTCTTTTACAAGATAGAGAAATACAAAATCGAGATAAAGGCCGGGGACTTCGTTCAGTCACCCTGAGGATCCCCTGCCGTGCTGCGCACCCCTACATTGACAAAGAACCCTCATCGTACGTGGTGAGTCGCCTGATAAATTCCCTGAGTTGTGTCCTGTCGCCTTCCGGCATACCCATAAACTCGATCCCGATATCGTAAGTTTTTGGCTCGAAGTCTCCCCTCGGCAGACATGAGGCGACGCGCCCCTCAAAGCGAAGGACGGCGCCGCTGGACAGAGACAGCTCCATCGGCAGTCTCGTTTCGGCCGCGATTTCACGGGTGCTCTCGATGAGCATCCCTCCGATGCCGATCTTCTTCACGCCGTACGTTTCGGGATAATCGATGAGCGCTTTCTCGGCGGCATCGAGGGCGAATCTCACGTTGAACCTGAGACCGCTCAGCTCGTGAACGTCGTCCTCCGCTTGTTCCTCTCTCCGGTGGAGCTCCATGAACGTCTTAAGTTCCGTGATTTTGTCGCCCGAAAGATTCGTAAATCTCATGCCCGCAGAATAGATCGGGATGGACTCTCCGTCAGGGCGCTTTCTCGTCCCGCTCAACAACGACCAGACAACAGCAGCCCTGACAGGGATGACCCCCGTCTTGTCGCGTATCTTGATTTCATACTCATTGCCGATATTGAGCCTCCTGTCTGCTTTGAGCGCAACGCCCCCAAGGCTGAGGTCCAGGATCTCGACTTCGTTGGCGAACAGCATCGTTCCGTTGATTTCCATCACGTCGACTTTAAACCGTTTGTAGCGTCTTTTTTCCGATCCCATAGGCAAACCCCCTCCCGCACCCTCTCTACGTCCCCCCGAAGTGCGGCTCCATATATAACCATTCTAGTAGATAAGGCGACGCTGTGGCAAGCACTATTTGCACTGTGCGCAGACAACGCCGGGAAGAGCGTCGCTTCACGCCATGCGTCTATGGCCGACACCACCCTCCCGAAGCAGGGAAGGCGGGACGTATCGCTACCCCCGGGGCAGAGGCGGCCGGAGCGAGGGGGCCTGCTTTTCTATTGGGACCGGATTCGCTCCAGGGCCATTGCTCCCAGGCGGGCAATGGTTTTGAGGACCGCCCGTTTTTCGGTAGTCATGGCCTCCGCACTTTCCCTGAAATCGAATCCCACGACACCTCTCACCTCTTCCCCCGACATCATCGGCAGGTAAAAAGCCTTGGCCTGTGGCAGCGTGGCTGTGCCGCGACCCGCCGCCTGTTTGTTGATCAGGACCCATGTCGCCACCCCGAGCACCTTCGGTGTCACCTCGAATTCTGCGGTCTTCGCCTTCACCTCCAGTTTCTTGCCCTCGGGCAGAAAAATCGCCATTTCACAGGGGAATATCTGCAGGGTATGGCGAACCATGATCGAGAGGACATGGTCTACCGTGTGAGCAGTCACCAAATCCCTGCTCAGCCCGTAGAGCCCGATGTTCTTCAGCTCGCTCTGCTTCAGCATCTCCACTTTGCTGCGCAACTTGTATGCAAGGTTGCTTATCACCACCGCTACGATGATGTACACAACGAAGGAAAAGAAATACCGCACGTCGCGCACCTCGAACGTAAAGTGGGGGGGGACGAACAGGTAGTCGAAAATCAGGATGCTCGTTATCGCCGCCACGATGGACGGCCCCCTTCCCAGGTAGAGGGCGCTCAGGGTCACCGGCAACAGCAGAAGGAAGAGCAAATTGACCTCGGTGAGCGTATTGCGCAGGAGAAAGGCCGCGAGTGACGTGACTCCGACGGCGAGAATGCCGAGACCGTAGCTTGACGGTCTGCCGACGCTTATGTGCCTTCTGGGAGTGAGCTTCACGTCGACCCTGGCATCGAGCAGGTAGATATCGATGTTGGGGGTCCTCGCCAGAAGCTTCCGCGGAATCGACAGGAACAAACCGAGACGGCGGGGTTTCCCTAACACGATCTTCGTAATATTGTTGTTCCGTGCGTAATCGGCCATCTCCTGCGCAACGTCGCTTCCCTTGATCCAGACCATGCGCGCTCCCAGCTGCTTGGCCAGGTCGAGGGCCTTGTTCAGCCACTCCTTCTCCTTTTCGGAAAGCGTCTTATGCCTTTCCGTTTCCACATAAAAGGCGATCCATTCGGCATCGATCGTGTTTGCGAGTCGGAATGCGGCGCGTATCACCTTTTCGGCATAGGGACTCGCAAATACCCCGACGAGAACGCGTTCCGTTGCGGACCACGGTCCTGCGATGGCATGGGCAAGCATATAACTGCGCATCTTCTCGTCCACCCTGCCGGCCACGGTCCGAAGCGCCAGCTGCCGGAGCGCCAGGAGGTTTCCGGGACGGAAGAACTTCTCGACTGCGCTCTGTGCCATGTCTTTCACGTACACTTTTCCCTCGTGAAGCCTCTTCAGCAGTTCCTCGGGCGGCAGGTCGACCAATTTGATCTCGTCGGCCGCGTCGATGACGGTATCAGGCACCGTCTCCCGCACGCGGATATTCGTGATCTGATAGATGATATCATTGAGGCTTTCGATATGCTGCACATTCATCGTCGTAGAGACGTCGATGCCGGCGTTCAGAATTTCCTCTATATCCTGATACCTCTTCGCATTGCGCAGACCCGGCGCGTCGGCATGGGCGAGTTCATCCACCAAAACCAGTTTCGGTTTGCGCGCAAGGACTCTCGCGAGATTCACTTCCCTGAGGGGCATCCCCATGTAGTTGATGACGAGGGGGGGGAGGATCTCGAATCCCTCCAGCAAGGCATCGGTCTCAGGGCGACTGTGGGTCTCGACGTACCCAATGACGACGTCGGTCCCTTCCTGTTTGAGCACGTGCGCGTCGACAAGCATGGCATAGGTTTTTCCGACACCCGGAGCCGCCCCGACGTAGACCGTCAGTTTGCCCCTTTTCTGCTCGGCCTCTTCTTTGTGGGCCACTTCGAGAAGCGCATCCGGCGACGGTCTCTTGTAATCTTCTTCGTCAATCACGGTTCTCTCCGCTGTCGAGCGCGAGATTCAGTTTCAGAACGTTTACCCTCGGCGCCCCGAGGAAGCCGAGTTGGCTGTCCTCAATATGTTTCAGAACGAGGCTCCTCACTTTTTTCTCGGACAGTTTCCTTTCCCCGGAGATCCGGGGGACCTGAAGGAGCGCCGCCTCCGGGCTGATGTGAGGGTCGAGTCCACTTGCGGATGCCATCACAAGGTCGGCCGGCACAATCCCCTGGATTCCGTATCCCCTCAGGGTCTCTCTCCTTGCGGCAACCTGACCGAGAAGCTCCTTGTTGGTGGGGCCGAGGTTCGAGCCCCCGGAGGCCAAGGCGTTGTAAGGGAAATCTGCGGTTGCCGACGGCCGCGGCCAGAAGTATCTCGCGTTGGAAAAAGGCTGGCCGATCAATGAGGAGCCGACCGGCGCGCCGGCGCCCCCGTAAATCAGACTTCCGTTTGCCTGTTCAGGGAAGATAAGTTGCGAAAGGACCGTGACCGCCGCAGGGTATGCCACGCCCGTCACCAACGCCAGCGCAAGGAAAAAAAAGACCGAATTTCTTATCTCTCTCATCGTTTCTCCTCATCACACAAGAAGGTTTATCAACAGGTCGATCAGCTTGATACCGACAAAAGGAGTGAGAAGCCCCCCCACTCCATAAATGAGCAGATTGTAGACCAGTAGTCTTTCCGCAGGCATCGGCCGGTAGCGCGTTCCCTTCAATGCGAGCGGGATCAGCAAGGGGATGATTATGGCGTTGAAAATCACGGCGGAAAGGATTGCGCTGAACGGATTGGCGAGGCGCATGACATTGAGAATCCCGAGCTGCGGGTAGATGGGAGCAAAGGCGGCGGGAATGATAGCAAAATATTTTGCCACGTCGTTTGCGATGCTGAAGGTGGTAAGCGTTCCCCGCGTCATCAGGATCTGCTTGCCGATCTCGACGATGTCGAGCAATTTCGTCGGGTTGCTGTCGAGGTCGATGATGTTGGCGGCTTCGCGCGCAGGCTGCGTGCCGGTGTTCATTGCCACAGCCACATCCGCCTGGGCAAGGGCAGGGGCGTCATTGGTTCCGTCTCCGGTCATCGCCACCATGTAGCCCCGGTCCTGGTTTTCACGGATCAGCCGGAGTTTGTCTTCCGGTTTTGCCTGGGCCAGGAAGTCGTCGACCTGGGCCTCCGTTGCGATCGCGGCCGCGGTGAGGGGGTTGTCTCCAGTGATCATCACCGTTTTGATGCCCATGCTGCGGAGCTGCAGAAAGCGCTCCTTGATACCCCCCTTCAGGACGTCTTTCAGGTTTATGACACCGAGGACTTCCGCATCCCGGCTGACCACGAGCGGTGTGCCTCCGGATTTTGCGATATCGGTGACGTGGCCTTCCAATTCAGGGGGAACAGTTCCTCCCAGACTACGGACGACCCCCGCGATCGAATCTCCGGCCCCCTTGAGGAAGGCGTGCCCGTCTATGTTCACTCCGCTTATCCTGGTTTCGGCGCTGAAGGGAATCGAC
Source organism: Nitrospirota bacterium (assembly GCA_023475105.1). GTDB lineage: Bacteria > Nitrospirota > Thermodesulfovibrionia > Thermodesulfovibrionales > UBA9159 > JAMCWJ01. The sequence continues at coordinate 22,306 of JAMCWJ010000067.1, read as the reverse complement.
TCGGCGTTCAGCGGCAATTCCCGCATCCGGAGATCGTATCTCTGTTTTGCAAGCACTACGATGCTCCTTCCCTCGGGGGTTTCATCGGTGAGGGATGCCATCAACGCGGCCTCGGCCAGCTCTTTTTCCGAACATCCGGCCAGGGGAAGGAAAGCCACAGCCTGCCGGTTACCCAGCGTGATCGTCCCGGTCTTGTCCAGGAGGAGCACGTTCACATCGCCGGCAGCCTCTATCGCCCTCCCGGACAGGGCTATGACGTTCTTCTGGAAAAGTCTGTCCATTCCCGCAATGCCGATGGCAGGCAGAAGGGCCGCAATCGTTGTCGGGATCAAACAGACGAATAACGCGACCAGGACCACGAGCGTAACCGGCTGTCCCTTCCCCATCGCCTTTACGCTGTAGAGAGAAAGAGGGCTCAGGTTGACCACTACGAGAAAGAACACCACCGTGAGCGCCAGAAGGAGCACCTCCAGGGCCATCTCATTCGGAGTCTTTCTGCGCTTCGCCCCTTCCACAAGAGAGATCATCCGGTCCAGAAACGTCTCACCCGGATTCGCGGTGATGCGCACCACGACACTGTTCGCTATTACCAGGGTTCCTGCAGTCACCGCACTGCGATCTCCTCCCGATTCCCTGACGACCGGCGCGGATTCGCCGGTCACGGCGGCCTCGTTCACGAGCGCAGCTCCTGCAATTACTTCGCCGTCACCGGCGATGAGTTCCTTCGCTTCCACAAGGATGACGTCGCCTTTCCGGAGCTGAGTCGAAGGGACGAGTTCATACTCTGCTCCCGGTTCGGGCTTCTTCAGCTTCTTAGCCATGATCTCCTTGCGGGTTTTCTTCATCGATTCGGCGCGCGCCTTGCCCCTTCCCTCTGCCAGGGATTCGGCGAAAGTGGCGAAGAGGACGGTGAGCCAGAGCCAGGCCGAGACAATCCCGGTGAACCACGCAGGCTCTCCTTTTCCCGTAATAAGGTTTATGACGAAATTGACTGTCGTGACGACGCTTCCGATTTCAACCGCCAGCATAACCGGGTTACGCCAGAGTGCCCGGGGGTCAAGCTTCGTGAATGAATCTATCAAGGCTGCTTTCACCAGTTTCGGATCGAATATCCCTTTGCTTTTTGTTCTGCGTTTCGCCATGACTACACCCCCCCCTGCATGATCATATGCTCGACGATCGGTCCCAGAGCAAGGGCCGGGAAGAAGGTCAGGGCCCCCACGATCAGCACGACTGCCACGAGCCAGAATATGAAAGGAAGTTGGTCCGTCGGCAGCGTGCCTACGCTGGGAGGAACGTATTTCTTTCCGGCCAGGGAGCCTGCCATGGCAAGAACTGAAACGGCAGGAGCGAACCTTCCGAGAAGCATCGCAAGGGACCCTGTGAGGTTGTAAAACAAGGTATTCCCGTTCAAACCTGCAAAGGCGCTGCCGTTGTTGTTGGCTTGAGAGGCAAAGGCATAGAGGACTTCACTCAGACCGTGGGGACCGGGGTTCGCCATGGAACGCACCGCTGCGGGGGTGATCAGCGCTATGGCGACCAGCGCGAGTATTACGGCCCCGGCGGTAAGTACAGTTATCACGGACATCCACATCTCGGTGACTTCGATCTTTTTCCCAAGGTACTCGGGAGTTCTGCCGATCATGAGCCCTGCGGCGAATACGGCAATAATGACAAAGGCGAGCATTGTGTAAAGACCTGACCCGACCCCTCCGAAAACAACCTCGCCCAGTAGAATGAGCACCATCGGCACCATACCGCCGAGGGGAGTCAGCGAATCATGCATGGTATTTACCGCCCCGCAGGAGGTCGCCGTAGTTGAAGCAGAGAACAGCGCCGAGCCGCCGAGACCGAAACGGACCTCCTTGCCTTCCATGGAATAACCGCCCACGCCCAGTTTCTGCACCAGCGGATTCCCGCTGTACTCGGCCCAATAGAGCGCACCGACGGCAATGACGAAAAGAAGGAGCATCGCAGTGTATACGGCCCATCCCTGTCGCGTCTCGCCGGCCATTCGGCCGAAGGTGTTCGTCAGGGCCGCGGGAATCATGAGGATCAGAAGGAGTTCGAGAAAATTCGAAAGAGGGGTCGGGTTCTCATAGGGATGCGCAGAGTTTGCATTGAAGAATCCCCCTCCGTTCGTCCCGAGTTCCTTGATCGCCTCCAGTGAAGCGACCGGCCCCATCGGCAAGGTCTGCTCTTGTAACGCCACCGTTTCGGTCACCGGCTTCCCGTCTGCATTCTTGATCGGGTTGCTGTTCGCATCGAGCTTTGGTCTTTCATAGCTCGTCGGCTGAATCAGGGGGACGCTTTTGTACGGACTGAAGTTCTGGATGACGCCCTGTGAAACGAGCACCAGGGCCGCCACAAAGGCGATCGGCAGAAGGATGTAGAGCACGCCGCGGGTCATGTCCACCCAGAAGTTGCCCAGAGTCTCCGCTGTCCTGCGGGCCAGTCCGCGGACAAAGGCGATGACGATGGCCATCCCTGTCGCAGCCGAGAGGAACTGATGCACCATGAGCGCCATTACCTGGGTGAAATAGCTGGCTGCAGATTCCCCGCTGTAGTTCTGCCAGTTGGTATTGGTGGTGAAGCTCACGGCGGTATTAAGGGCCAGGTCCCAGGAAAAACCGGGGAACTTCTGGGGATTGAGAGGCAGAGAGCCCTGCAGCATCAGGATGGCAAACATCAAAGCCATCGTGACGAGGTTGAAAGTGAGCATTGCCCCGGCGTAATGCTTCCAGTCCATTTCCTCATCCTTCCTGACACCGGACATTCTGTAGAGGGCCCCTTCAAGGGGGCCGAGGACCGGACCGAGGAAAACCCCTTCTCCCTGGTACACTCTCTTCATGTAGCCGCCGAGAGGCCTCACCAGGAGAGTAACTCCTATGAGAAGGGCAAGGATTTGTGATATATCAAAGATTATATTTGCGTGCATAATCACCTCGCAAAGAGGAAACCTCTCTCATTTTAGAAATTTGCATTCGATTTTGAACTCGGCCACATTCCCCTCATTCATCCTGTTACCGACGTACTCGGTGACCCTTTCAAGCACATCTTTTTTCGGCTGGATGGCTTCAAAGACAAGGTTTGAGGAGGAGTCCCCTCCGGGAATTCCTTTTTCAGGATCGGCAATGTAAACCATATGGATGCTGCAAGCGGGCGTTGTGTGGCCTGGCTTCACCCCTTCCGGTTGCGGCGAGGTGGCGAACGAATTGGCCGCGAACCCGAAAAAGGCGATTACGCACAGCGCAAATGATACTCGTTTCATTTCTTTTCTCTCCCTTGCTCACGGTTTCAAAATGGTTTCCTGATTCAATGATAGCGCATAATCTTGGTGCTTTATAGGAGATGACGTCTGCGCGGCATACGGCCTCCTTCTCAGAGGGGCGGGAAGGGGAGAAAATAAAAAACGCCGGCATACGGCGTGGTTCAGCCCTTTGCCCTTCCAAACGCCTACGAGGTTAGCTGACGGGCTCGGGCCTGGAAGTGCCCTATCCTTTGCGGAATACGCCCCTTGTGTTGGGTCCCCCGCATCCATTCTTTGAATGGATTTCGGCTGCTATTGTTTGTTTATACCACTCACCGAATAAATTGTCAAGGGTCTGTATGAGTTGCAATTGGAGAGGGCAATGCTATAATTTCAGCATGTATAAAAAGATCCTTGCCGCAGTGAATGAGTTTACAAATTCAGAGTTGGCAGCGCACTACGCGATAACTCTTTCACAATCATGCCGGGCAAAGCTTTTTCTTGTCTTTATTGCCCAAGAGGGAATTAATAAGAATGCATTTAAACAAGCAGAGTCTGCCCTTGAGAGGCTCTTTGTAGAGGCCGACGGTCGTGGAACCGAAGTGGAGAGTATCACTGAAAAGGGTGAACCGCTTCAGAAAATACATAGCATGGTAAAGAGCGATCATATAGATATAGTATTTACTTCAACGAGAAGAGAAGATGTAACAAAACGCTTTTTTGTAAAAACCCTCGCAAGAGAGTTTATGCTGAAGCTGCCTTGTTCTGTTGCGATGGTGAGGGTAGTTCGCATGGGGAAGATGCATCCTAAGGATATACTTGTACCACTAAGGGGTGAAATGACACATCTTGAGGAAAGGGCATGTTTTGTTGCAAAACTTGCTCAGGGGTTTGGATCCAGTGTAACACTTTTTCATTCGGCAAGGCCCATCACAAGTTTTTTTCACGGAGAAGTACATTTGAAACCTTCCCTGAGAGAAAGACATATTCCGAAAGATGTCGAACTCTTCACTGAATGTTTAGACCGATATACGATCACTCATGAGAAACGAATCGAGTATGGCGGTATTTCACGGGCAATAACTATAGAAGCTGCTTACAGGAGAAATGACCTCATCATAATGGGGGCAAGTGAGAGGAGTCTTTTACGGAGTATTATACGTGGTAATCCTGTTGAGGAAGTTCTCAGGGAAACCCCATGTGACCTTATTATCCTAAGACCAAGACATGAACATCAATGAAGATTCACAATATCTCAAGGGGAGAGGTTTTTCAGAACCTTATCACTTCTGAGAAGGGACTTTCTGAAGAGGATGCCGCAAGGCGTCTCCGTGAATATGGTCTGAATGAAATAAAGGAAGTCAGGAAAAAACCTTTATCTCTGAGATTCCTGTCGCAGTTTACACACTTTTTGGCCGTGCTCCTCTGGATTGCTTCCGCCATGAGTTTCTTGTCGGAATATCTGCATCCCGGTGGGGGTATGCTTACTCTCGGCATTGCTATCGTAGCAGTAATATTCGTAAATGCAGTTTTCACATTCATCCAGGAATACCGTGCAGAAAAGGCACTTGAGGCCCTGAAAAAGCTCCTGCCTTTTTATGTGAAGGTTCTGAGGGACGGAACAGAAAAAGAGATTCAGGCGATTGGGGTTGTGCCCGGCGACATCATAATCCTTTCGGAGGGTGACAAGGTCCCCGCCGATGCAAGACTCATAGAAACTAATGAGCTGAAGGTGAATAACGCTCCGCTCACCGGCGAGTCCGAGCCGCAGTTAAGGAGCCACAATTCCTTTGACGGCGATATTATCGAAAGCCCTAACATCGTCTTTGCAGGCACAACAGTTTTAAGCGGCTCGGGCAGAGCAGTCGCGTTCGCCACGGCAATGAGCACGCAGATCGGCCGTATCGCCCAGCTGACAAGCGCTGTCGAGACAGGGCTCAGTCCGCTCCAAAAAGAGATTGTACGGGCAACAAGGATTGTGGCGACCATAGCCGCTGCAGTGGGTATATTCTTCTTTTCTTTAGGTTTCTTGATTGGAAGGAGTTTCTGGGAAAATTTCATTTTTGCTATAGGCATAACAGTTGCGCTTATTCCCGAAGGCATGCTTCCGACAATGACCCTCTCTCTCGCTATGGGAAGCCAGAGAATGGCAAAGAGGAAAGCATTAATAAAGACGCTTACCTCTGTCGAGACACTCGGTGCGGTAACAGTGATATGCACGGATAAGACAGGCACACTCACGCAGAATAAAATGGCAGTAAGAAGGCTGTGGTTTGACGACAGGATTTTTGAGGTAAAGGATTTGACAGGGGACAATGTCGTTGAGCTCTTAAGGATAGCTTACCTCTGTAACAATGCACGCTTCTTAGATGGACGGTATAAGGGAGACCCGACTGAGGTTGGACTTTTTAAGGTTGCAAGGGAAACCCTCGGGGAATTAAAGGCGGAGCGGATAAGAGAGATACCCTTTGATGCAGAAAGGAAAAGGATGACGACGCTGAACGCCGTTGAAGGGAAGATTATTGCCCTCTCAAAAGGCGCTGCTGAAGGGCTTCTTCCTTTATGCGATTATCTGCTGATCAATGGTGAAAAAGTGCCGATGGACGAAACACTTAGGAGAAAAACGATAGCTGTCTGCCATTCTTTGATGGACATGGGCCTTAGAGTCCTGTCTTTTGCATATAAGGAAATCGAAAGAAGTGCAGTTGCCGTAACGAGCTCTGAGGAGATTGAAAAGAGCATGATTCTTGCCGGATTGATCGGTCTTGAGGACCCTCCGAGGCCGGAAGTCGCGGAAGCGATAATGAAATGTAATAGGGCAGGGATAAAGATAATAATGATAACCGGCGATGGAAGCAGAACTGCGGTTGCTATCGCAAGAGAGATAGGCCTTATAAAAGGGAACCCTGTTGTAATTGAAGGCCGTGAGTTTAATCAGATGCGTGACCGGGAACTGAGAGAAAACCTCCTGGGAAAAGAGGTCATATTTGCAAGAATGACGCCTAAGAACAAGCTGAGAGTTGTGTCGATCTTGAAAGAAGAAGGCGAGATAGTCGCAGTGACAGGTGATGGTGTGAATGATGCGCCTGCACTCAAGAAAGCAGACATTGGTTTAGCCATGGGAATCTCAGGTACTGATGTGGCAAAAGAGGCATCCGACATGATTCTCCTCGATGACAATTTTGCAACTATTGTGAATGCAGTTGAGGAAGGAAGGACAGTATATGAGAATATAAAGAAATTTGTAACGTATATTTTTGCGTCAAATATACCGGAAGCAGTTCCTTATCTCGCTTATATCCTGTTCAGAATCCCTCTTCCCCTGACTGTTATACAGATACTCGCTGTTGACCTGGGTACTGACATGCTGCCCGCACTTGCACTCGGTGCGGAGGGTCCTACACCCGGCGTAATGAAACAGCCGCCGCGAAGATTGAAGGAACGGCTTTTAGACCTCCCATTAATTGTCAGGTCATATCTCTTCCTTGGCCCTATTGAGGCTTTTGCATGTATGTTCGGGTTTTTCTGGGTCTTGTATAATGGCGGATGGACGTTGGGAACAATGCTTGCCCCGACTGATATGCTTTATCTTCAGGCAACAACAGCATGTCTCACAGCAATAATAATCGCGCAGATAGGGAATGTCTTTGCATGTCGTTCGTCGAAGGAATCTATATTCAGCATCGGATTCTTCTCAAACAGGCTTATATTTGGCGGTATCTTGCTTGAAATCGCGCTTCAGTTGTTTATTGTTTATCATCCCTTCGCAAACAGGATCTTCGGGACAGCGCTTCTACCCTTAAGTGTATGGCTGATCCTGATACCGTTTGGCGTCGTATTGTTCTTGGCAGAAGAATTGAGGAAGTTTTATGTGAGGACATATAGACATGCTTCATCGTGAAAGCCCTCACTGAATGCTTTGGAGCGGTTCGATGACTATCTCTTCCTGACTCTCAAAGATGTCCTGGGCCAGTACTTTTTCGACGTAATGCCTCAGGCTCGCCACCTCGAAATCCCTGACCTCTTTGAACTGGATCGCCATGCCGGGCGGGTACTCGAAGACCCCGCCGAAGAGTCCTTTTGTATAGGCAACGACTCCCCGCAGACGAATCGGGCCTCCCGCGTCCAGGGGCAGCGCTACTTCCACCTCCGAACCAACGGGAGAGGGCTCTCTTTTCCGCACATACATGCCTCCCTCGGACAGGGTCTCCGCATAGAGTTCCTGGGACATGCCCCCTGTGGTTACCTGCACCTTTCTGCAAAAGGATACCCTTACGTGCCTTCTTTTTGCTCCCCAGGACGAGAACACGAGTTCTTCCAGGATCTCGTGGAGCCTGTCTATCCTCACCGGTTTTAGCAGAAATGCGGAACAGCCTGCATTCCTGCACCTTTCCCGCGTCTCATCGCTCCCGTCATGAGAGGCCATGATCACCGGGATATGGGAAGTCTCCTCGTTCCCCTTGATGTAATGCAACAGGCTGCTTCCGTCCATCCCTTCCATGATGATGTCGAGCATCACAATGTCGGGCTCCGTCAATTTCACGAGTTTCAGTGCTTCGAGACCGTTTTCCGCCGGTATGACGGTAAAGCCCATTCTCTTCAAAATGATCGCCATATATACCAGGTGAGTGCGGCTGTCATCTGCGATGAGAATCTTCTTTCTCTTGAAATCCACGCTCTCTCCTTTGCCGGGCTCCGGCCTTCTCCGGAAAGGTCCCCGGCGGATGTTGCCTGGCACATTATAGCAGGTTTCGAGGGGCCATAGAAAGACTTCCCGCCCGTCTCTATGAAACGACCGCACGAGCAGGGAAGACCGGTTCAGCAACAAGTCCTATCCGCTAAAGACGTAGCTTTCGAGCTGATGGATGGTGAATTCCTGGTCGGAGATTATCTTTTTCACTACATCTCCCAGGGTGATTATGCCGACCAGGCGGAGGCCGTCGAGAACGGGCAGATGGCGAATCTGCCCGGATGTCATCAGCGTCATGCACTCGTCCATGGTGCTGTCGGGGCTGACATAAAACAAGGACCGCGTCATGAGTTCGCCCACCGTCGTCTCCCGGGAACTCCTTCCTTTCAGGATCACCTTGCGCGCGTAATCACGCTCTGAGAAGATGCCGACAAGTCTCCCCTCGTCGATCACAAGCAACGCGCCCACGTCCTTCTCCGCCATAAGTTCGAGTGCTCCGTACGCAGTCGAATCCGATGAGATTGACCAGATTTCGTGTCCCTTCGTTTTGAGCAGGTCCCCCACCGTTTTCATGGAGTGCCTCCTTTCAGAGGGTGATGCGTTTCTCAGCCTTTGCGTGCGCCGAAGTCTGTCCTGCCGCGGCAGGGAGACCGGCGACGCGACCTTGCCGGAAGAGAGTGCGGAGGTAAGGTTTGGTTTTGTCGGGAGCGCCTCTCCTTCCTCCATTGTTAGCACAGACCCTTGGGGATTGTCAAAGTGATATTGCAATTGGAGGCGACCCGATAATTGTCTCTTTAAGGGCAAAAGCTCGCTCTGAAGCCGGGAATATTTCGTCTCCCAGGCCGTATCAGGCGAGGCCTCTTCCTGGGCTGACCGCAAAAGAGAGCCGGAAGTCTTCTCCTTCGCGCCGAAGTCTGCTCCTGTGATATGATAAGGAATGACGCAGGGGAGAATGAAAAACAGCGACACGATCGAAAAGAAGGCGTAAGTCTCCCGACGCGCCCCGTCTGACAGTGATGGGGAAAAACAGACGCAACATGAAACTGAAAATCGCTAACAGAAAAGCGGGCCTTTATCTCATTGCCGCAACCATCCTGCTGGTGGGTTTGGGGAGTGCACTGGTGATTTATCTTACAGCCGGGAATGACTCGGGCAGGGTTTTGGGTTATGAGATTATAGGCGGACATGCCTATCCGATCAGTCCCGAAGATTCCAAGATGTACAGACATGATCTGGAACTCTATGGGGGAAAGTGGAATGTGATGGCGGACGAGTTCATGGGTTGGCTTGCCGGGTTATGGCAGGGAAAATCACTCGCATTCACTGTGGCCTGGGGAACCATCTTTCTGTCCCTCGGGTTCTTTTTTGTCGCCCGTCACGTGCGATCCGACCTGCCGTCTGATGCCGGTGAGGAAAACAAGCGGTCCGGAACCGTTTGATTCGGTATGCCGGTACAAAGCGAGCTCTCTGTCAAAGGCGGGAGAGAGACCCCGCGCCCATTCCCGCTTTGCTCCACGAAGACACTCTCTGTCCCGCCTGCTGCCGGTCTCCATCTCCCAAGTTACTAAGGAGGTCATAAGTAAAAGAGCGCCATGTGTCATTCACGCAAGCGAAGCGCGTCCGGAATCTCTCTGAAAACAAAGAAAGATTCCGGACATGCCGGAATGACGGAATAGGAGAAGATGTCGCTTTCTTTCGACCTCATTAGTAATGAATTATGCGGGTTAAACTTCGGCAGTCACTGAGCAGTGCACGGAGGGAGTTGCGTCCCGCTTTTTTTGTCCTTCTTCTCCAGGTCCCTGACGTACCGTATCCGCTCGAGGATCGGGGGATGTGAATAGTACAGGGAGACGTAGAGGGGGTGGGGATAGAGGTTTGAGAGATTCTCTTTCGAAAGCTTCACGAAGACGCTCACGATGCTGTCCGCGTCTCCGGTGAGCGCATAGGCGATCCTGTCGGCCTGCCTTTCGTGCCTCCTTACAAGGGAATTCATGAGCGGCTTCAGGGGCATCGAAACAATGCCCCCGAGGAATGCGAGAAGCACGAGCTTCACAAAGAGGGTGTCTCGGCCGATAAGGAAAAGGGAAAGGAGAATATCGCCCTGGACGAGCCTGTATGCGGCGTACAGGGCGATGAGAGAGACGACCTCCAGCAGAACGATACTCTTGAAAAGGTGCCGCTTTTTCCAGTGACCTATCTCGTGGGCGAGCACCGCGAGTATCTCCTCATGGTTCATCCCCTCGATCAGGGTATCGTACAGGACGATCCTTTTCGTCTTCCCGACGCCGGTGAAGTAGGCGTTGGTATGTTTCGACCTCTTCGAGGCGTCCATCCTCAGCACCCTTCCGGCGTGAATGCCGACCTTTCGCGTAAGGCGTTCAATCTTTTCCCTGAGTGACTCATCTTCCACGGGGGTGAACTTGTTGAAGAGAGGTTCGATCACATAAGGGGAAACATACATGATGAATATGCTGAAGGCGAGGAGAAAACTCCAGACGAGCAACCACCAGTACCCGGGGCTCCACCTGACGAGCCATAATCCCCCGCAGACGACCAGAGAAAGCAGGACCGCGGAGATGAGGAGAGACTTCGTGAAATCAGCAGCCCAGAGCCGGGGCGTCATCGTATTGAATCCGTAAGCGTTCTCTATCCTGAAGGTATGGTAGAGGCTGAAGGGGACGGAGAGGACTTCGCTCGCACAGGCAAGGACGATGAAGAAAAGCCAGCCGCCGGCGATGAAAGGGAGCCGGAGCGACGCGATCCATGAATTGTATATGTCGAGCAGTCCGCCGAAAATGAAAACGATGGTGGCGAGATTCCCGAATAAGGACATGATGAAGCCGAAGCGCGTCTTTTCCGCTTCGTAGTCCCGTGTTTTCGCAAGCAGCGCCGCATCCAGAGTTCCCTCGAACTCGGGCGGCGCGACGCCGCCCTTCTTCTTCATGTGGCCGAGATTGAGGAACTGAACTACGTACTGAAAGGCCTCTTCAGCGATATAGAGGAAGAGAATGAGGAGGGAGCTCAGGGTTTTTCCTTTCCGTCGTGAGGATAAAGCCTGTTGTGCACTATGAGGTCGTGGAAGAACTGCACGTAATGGCCTTCATCCTTTTTCAATGCCGCGACCTCCGGCGTTTCCGTGCCGTACACGGTTTTTGCAGTCCGCGGGAAACGATATGCCTCCGTCACTTCGTTTCCCAAAAAGACGAGCATCCAACCCCCCTTCAGAAACACGTCCGCGTTCCCGAACGATGCGAGGCCGATGCCTTCGCGGTCGTCAAAAACCGATTTGCCGAAGGAAGCGTGGAGCGCGCGAGATTTCAGAATATCGAGGATCGTCGGCACGAGGTCGATCTGTGTTGCCGTCTTCGGGAGCACGGCCGGCTTCAGATAACGGGGAGCATAGATCAGACACGGCACGGAGAATCTGTCGGAAAGGTTGTCTCCCGTCGATCTGCCTTCCGTATGGTCTCCCACAATGACGAAGAGGGTGTCGCCGAAGTACTCCGCCTTGCGGGCCTCGTCAAAAAACCGGGAGAGCGCATAGTCGGAGTACCTAAGGGAGTCAAGGAAATCATGGAAGGGCCTCGCGGGTTTGTAATGCCTGAAACGTTCGGAGGGAAGTTGGTAGGGCGTGTGACTGCTCAGCGAGAAAATGACCGCCAGGAAAGGTTTCCGCTGGGCCGCAAAGAGTCTGTGCGCATACAGGAACGTGTCCTCATCGTAGACACCCCAGACATGATCGTCCCTGCCGCCCGTTTTCATGATATCTTCTTTCGAGATATACCCGTCGAGGCCGGTTTGTTTCGCCAGGGCGTTGAATCCCATCGAGCCGTACTTTGCGCCGTGAATGAAAAAGGTCGCGTATCCCTTTTCCCGCAGGAGCGCGGGAAGGAATTTCGCCGGCATCTGCGACAGTGCCCCGCTCTGTGACAGTATCATGCCCCCCGAGGGCGGGATGGAAGTGAGGATAGAGGAGATCGCTTCCGTAGACCTCTGTCCGTTCGAAAAGAAGTTTCTGAACAGTACCCCTTCCCGGGAAAGCCTGCTGAAGAAAGGCGTGGCGTCGTCCTCGCCCCCCAGGGCGCCGACAAATTTGCTCGACCAGCTTTCCATGACAAAGATGACGACGTTGAGAGGTCTGAATTCCCCCGCGCCGTACCTGAAATGGCGGTACAGGGGGTAGCGCGCATCCGGGACCTCTTCCCGATCGGGGGAAACGATCATCTCCTGACCTTTCTTCGCCGCTTCTTCCTCCGGACAGAGACGCTTTTCCCATCCCTTCATCTCCCTGTTCTCCCTGAAGCTGTAATAGGTCCTCATCGTCGTGTAGATTCCGTTGAGGGCAAGTTGCCCCAGGAAAGGAGAGTGAAAGGCGAATGCGTCGCTGTACTTCATCGGTTTCATCTGCGTCCCTCCCCGCGCTGCAATGATCGAAAACGCTGCGATGAGGATGATGCCGGCCGCATTCATGAGGAGTTTTCCGGAAAGCGGGCGGCCTGCATATGAGTAGTCTCTCAGCACCCTGCGGAAGATGAAGAAATAGGACAAAATCAGGCCGGCAAGCAGGAGAGAGAAAAGAAGGAAGTCGAGGGGAAACGCGAGCAGCCCCGTCCTGGCCACGGAAAGCATGTCACCCTTGGAGGAGAAGAGTTCGAAGCTCAGGTGCCTCCGGGAAAAGGGGTAATAGAGCAGGTCCGCAAAGAGATACGTGTCGAGAGCGACAAGCCAGCAGAGATTAAGAGACAGCACGAGCTTCATATACTTTTTGCTGTCTGAAAGGAGGGGAAGGAAGACGAGGACGGCAAAGGGAATCAGCACGTATGCGGAAGTAGAAAGGTCGAACCTCAGGCCGACGAGGAAGGCGGAGAGGAGGTCCGCGGCGTTCAGCCCGGGGAGGTCGGCGTATTTCAGGAGAAAGGAGGTGCGGTAGAGGAGAAGCGAGACGAGCAGGAACATGAGACTGATGAAAAACAATGCCACCCTTTTCATAAGCAAATCCTTCTCAATCCAGAATTTGAAGTTGACAAACCTCTGAAACTGTACCAGTATAATTTTAACAGCTATCGGTGATTTTTATCTCATGGGGGTGTCAGATGGAAAAGTCTATTGACAGGGCGACGTGTTCGGTGCTGAGGAACGCGGAAAAATCGGGGATCCGGACGGTATGGGAAAGGTACTCCGCGCAGCTTCCCCAATGCGGGTTCGGGGAAACGGGGCTTTGCTGCAGGCACTGCATGCAGGGACCATGCAGGATCAGTCCTTTCGAGGACGGTCCGAGGGAAGGCGTATGCGGAGCGACCGCAGACGTCATGGTGGCGAGGGGGATATCCCGGGCTGTGGCGGCCGGGACCGCTTCACACGGCGGACATGCAAAGCATATGGCACGGACGCTTCTGCGGTCGGCCATGGGTGAAGCGCCCGACTATCCCATAAAGGACGAGGCAAAGCTGCAGGCGGTTGCCGCAAGGATCGGGGTGAGCGTCGACGGGAGGGATGCGGCCGCCATTGCCGGGGACGTGGCCCGGAAGGCCCTCGCGGACTTTTCCGAAAAGGACTCTCCTCTCACGTGGGCTGCGACGACGGTCACGAAGGGGCGCGTCGACACATTCCTCAAATTCGGAGTCGTTCCGACAGGGATCGACAGCGCGGTATCCGAGTCGATGCACAGGACGACCTACGGTGTAGACGCGGACCCGGTGAATATCCTTCTCGGGGCGATACAGTGTGCGCTTGCCGACTACTCCGCATGCCATATGGCGACGGACCTCGCAGACATCCTCTTCGGGACCCCGTCGCCTGTGGTAACGAAGGCTAACCTCGGGGTGCTCAAAAGGAATGCCGTGAACATAGCGCTCCACGGCCACAACCCCCTCCTGAGCGATATCGTCGCGCAGGTTTCTGGCGAGCCGGATATGACCGAAAAGGCGAAGGCGGCCGGCGCTCCGGAGGGGATCAATGTCGTGGGCGTCTGCTGTACGGGCAATGAAGTCATGATGCGCCACAAGATACCGATGGCGACGAGTTCTGTTTCGCAGGAGACGGTCCTGCTTACCGGCGCGGTGGATGCCATGGTCGTCGACTATCAGTGCATTATGCCTTCCCTTGCGAACATCGCAGAGTGTTACCATACGAAGTTGATCACGACGATGCCGATCGCGAAAATACCGAAGGCGCTCCATATCGAATTTCACGAAGACGACGCCAAGGAGAGCGCCCGCAGGATCATCGAGGCCGCCATCGAGGCGTACGGGAAGAGAGACCGGGACAGGGTGCATATTCCCGATGAATCGAGCACCGCCTTTGCCGGATTTTCTACGGAGGCGATCGTCGGGGCCCTTTCCCTTGTGAACAGGGAAGATCCGCTGAAGCCCCTGATCGACAACATCGTTGCGGGCAACATTTACGGTGTCTGCCTCTTCGCGGGATGCAATACGGTAAAAGTGACGCAGGACGCCAATTATACGGCTATGATAAAGGAGCTCGCGAAGAAGAACGTCCTGATACTTGCGACGGGATGCGCATCGGGCGCTTTTGCGAGGCACGGGTTCATGACCCCCGAGGCGACGGAACAGTATGCGGGGCCGGGACTGAAGGCAGTGCTCACCGCAGTCGGACAGGCTGCGGGACTGGGAGGGCCGCTTCCCCTCGTACTGCATATGGGCTCCTGCGTGGACAACTCGAGGGCGGCCGATGTCGCAGTTGCGCTCGCGAACAAACTCGGCGTCGACCTCCCGATGCTGCCTGTCGTTGCATCTGCGCCCGAACCGGTCACGGAAAAGGCCATTGCGATCGGCACGTGGGCAGTTGCCGCCGGGCTTCCGACGCACCTCGGGGTTATTCCCCCGGTCCTTGGAAGCAAAGTGGTGACCGAAGTCCTTACCTCGACTGCGAAGGATCTTTTCGGCGGATATTTCATCGTCGAGCCCGATCCTGTGAAGGCGGCGGAAAAACTCATCACTGTTCTGGGCGAGAGGCGCAGGGGCCTCGGGCTTTCCGCATAGGAGGTGGATATGAAGCAGGTATTCGTGATACCCGAGAGATGTATGGGATGCAGAAGCTGCGAAATCGGGTGCGCAGTCCAGCATTCGAAGGAAAAGACACTCTTTTCCGCGGTGCTCCAGTCGCCTCCTCCTATGAAGAGGCTTTTCGTCGAGTCGACGGACGCAATCAGGATGCCCATTATCTGCAGGCACTGCGAAGACGCACCCTGTCTCCGTGCGTGCATAAGCGGCTGCCTCTACCGCGACGAAAAGGGCTTTGTGAGGAGGAGAAAGGAACGGTGCATCGGCTGCTGGACGTGCATAATGGTATGCCCCTTCGGAGTGGTCACGAGGGACAGGGAAAAGCATATCGCGGTGAAGTGCGACCGCTGCCATAAACTCGACACTCCTGCCTGCGTCGCTGCGTGTCCGACAGGCGCATTGGTCCTTGTCGATATCGACGATATGCCGAAAGAGACGAGGCAGAGGCTGGTCCTCGCTGGGCAGAAGGGGGTAGGGTGATGCGTTACCTCGTTATCGGTCGCAGCATTGCGGGAATCACCGCGGCAAAGGAGATCCGGACGAACGATTCCCTCGCGGAGATCACGGTTGTTTCGGAAGAAAAGGCAAAGGCATATTACAGGCCCCTCATCCCTTTTCTGATCGATCGGGAAGAGATCGATATCTTCTTTCCCGATGACCCGCTCGAAAAATACGGCGTGAAGACCCTGCATGAAAAGGTGACCGGTCTCGATGTGACGGCGAAAGAGGCGCTTCTTTCTTCGGGGAAGAGACTGGGGTACGACAGGCTTCTGATCGCAACGGGGAGCCGCGCCGTAATCCCCGAGGTCAAGGGATTTCAGGGCGAGGGAGTCTTTCCCCTCAGAACCATGGACGATGCCCTCGGGATAAAGTCTTGTGCAAAGGGGAAAAAGAGGGCGGTGGTATTGGGCGGAGGGTTTGTCGGAACAAAGGTCTCGGCCGCCCTGCGGCATATCGGCCTCGGCGTGACGATCGTGGAGCGATGCGACCAGGTCCTTCCCCAAAGGCTCGACAGGGGAGGGGCGAGGATCGTAGCCGAGGCGATCAGAAAGGCGGGCATCGGGATCGTCCTGAACGATTCCGTCTCAGAAGTGGTCCGTGAGTCAGGCACGATCGTCTCCGTCAGGCTTTCGTCAGGCGCGCTCATCGATGCGGATATCGTGGTGATTGCAGCGGGCGCCAGGCCGAATACCGAGCCTTTCAGAAGTTCAGGCGTGCAGGTCGGGAAGGGGATCAGGATCGATGAGGCCCTGCGGACGAACCTGCCGGACGTTTATGCCGCCGGGGACGTCGTCGAATACGTCGATCTCGTGACCGGCGAGCTTTCCGTCAGCGCGCTTTGGACGAACGCCGAGGAGATGGGAAGGATCGCAGGCCGGAATATGGCGGGCGCAAATATCAAGTACCGGGGATTCCTCGGCGTCATGAACGCGACGGAGATAATGGACATTCCGGTGATGTCCGTCGGGCTCATCGAGCCGGAGGGAAGCGGTTACGAAGTGGTCGTCGATGACGCGATCGGGACCTACCGGAAGCTGGTTTTCAAGGAAGACGTGCTGATGGGGGTTGTTTTCGTCGGAGATGTCGCGCATGCGGGAATCTATACGAACCTTATCAGGAACAGGATCCCGATCGGGAGTCTCAAAGAAGAAGCAATACGTGGGGAACTCGGATACATTCATTTCGTAGGCACGGTCCCGCACCAGACATTTCCGGCGTAACCCGGGGCACGGTGCGGGTGTCCCTTCCTTCTCCGGGAAAGACGCTGTTTCCCCGTTGACTGAAAAATGTTTCGGGTGCTAAACTTCCTGGCAGGCGATCGCGGACTGCTGAAGAGAGATCCGAAATCCACCCCGGGAGGTGTTTCTTTGAAAAGGACAGTGATAAGCATCGTGCTGTTCACGGCGGTAATCGGCGTCGTCTTTGCGGGGTGCCGCAAAGACGGGGATTCCTCGATAAAGGTCGGCGTGATCGCAGAGTTGACCGGTGATATCCCTGCCGTGGGCGCTTCATGCAGGAATGCCTCGGAAATGGCGGTCAAAGAGATCAACGACGCAGGGGGCATCGAGATCGGTGGCAGGAAATATAAGGTCGAACTCTTCATCGAGGACAGCGCGAGCAAACCCGACCAGGCCGCCTCTTCCGCCCAGAAGCTTATCACGCAGAAGGGCGTGGTGGCGATTGTCGGCCCCAACTCGAGCAGCAATGCCATCCCTGCTTCCGAGATCGCCGAAAGCGCAAAGGTCGTCCTTATCACGCCCTGGTCGACCAATCCCAAGACCACCCTCGATGCCAAGACGGGTGCGCCGAAGAGATACGTCTTTCGCGCGGCCTTTATCGATCCCTTTCAGGGCCGCGTCGTCGCAAAGTTCGCCCTGAATACCATGAAGGCAAAGAAGGCGGCGGTGCTGTACGACGTCGCCTCCGATTACAACAAGGGGATAGCGGAATTCTTCAAGAATACCTTTGAGGAAAACGGCGGGCAGGTAGTGGCTTTTGAGTCGTACACCACCAATGACAAGGATTTCTCCGCCCAGCTCACCAAGATGAAGAGCGCAGGGCCGGACGTCATCTTTCTCCCCAATTATTACAACGAAGTGCCGCTGCAGGTCCAGCAAGCCCACCGCCTCGGCATCAGGACGCCCTTCCTCGGCAGCGATTCCTGGGGGAGCCAGGACCTTACAAAGCTCTGCGGCAGCGACTGTGAGGGATATTATTTCACCACGCACTATTCCCCGGACTCCGCTGCCCCCGCCGCTAAGAAATTCATCCAGGCATATACCGTTGCCTACGGAAAAACCCCCGATGACGTCGCCGCGCTCACCTATGATTCCTTCGGACTTCTCCGGCAGGCATTGGCCGGCGCGGGGAAGCTCGACCGTGACTCGGTGCGGAACGCACTGGCCGGGATACAGGGCTATGAAGGCGTCACGGGGAAGATGCAGTTCCGCGAAGGTTCGGGAGACCCGATCAAGAGCGCCGTGGTGGTCCGGATACAGGGTGAGAAGTTCGTCTGGTTCGCTGATGCCCAACCGTAGGGAGTCCCGGTTCCTCCGGGCCGCGGGAAGACGCGCGGCATCTCCTTTGTCCCCGCGCCCGTCCTGCCGCGGAGTTTGGGCTTGATTTATCTGATCCAGCAGGGCCTGAACGCCCTCCAGTTGGGCAGCATCTATGCCCTCATTGCGCTCGGCTACACCATGGTCTACGGCGTCCTCTCACTGATCAATTTTGCGCACGGGGACTTCTTTATGGTCGGCGCCTTCCTCTGTTTCATCGTCGTTACGTTCATGGGGATCCCGTTCGTGCCGGCGCTCCTCATCTCGATGGCCGGGGTGGCTGCGCTGGGGGTGGCCGTGGAAAGGGTCGCCTACAAGCCCCTGCGTTCGGCCCCCCGGGTCTCGGCAGTCATCACGGCACTCGGCGTCGGGATCTTCCTCGAGAATTTCACCCTTGCCCTGAGCCCTTATCCGAAACACATCCCCACGATTATCGCCAACACGAGCTGGTCCGCGGGAGCGGTCACGGTCTCGTCCCTGCAGGTGGTCGTTGTGTTCCTCTCCGTCGTTCTCATGCTGGTTCTGCACTTCATCGTGCAGCACACCAAGGTCGGAATGGCGATGCGCGCCATCTCCTGGGACAGGAACGTGGCGCCTCTTATGGGGGTTCCCGTGAATTATGTCATTTCCGTCACCTTTGCCCTCGGAAGCGGCCTTGGGGGGGCCGCGGGCATGATGTACGCCATGGCGTATCCGGTGATCGACCCTTACATGGGGATTATCGTGGGATGGAAGGCGTTCATATCGGCGGTTGTGGGAGGGATCGGCAATATCCGCGGCGCAATGGTCGGCGGCTACATACTCGGCGGGGTCGAGGTCCTGACGACGGCATTCCTGCCCTCGACCTATCGCGACTTCGTCTCCTTTTCGCTTCTTCTCGTTCTTCTGATATTCAGGCCTTACGGCATCTACGGAAGGCCGAGGACGGAGAAGGTGTGAGAAGAGAATGGGGCGGGCCTTTCTGAAAAAAGACCTCACAGGAAAAGAGCGGAGTCAGGGGCGGTGGGTGCTGCCCGTGTTTCTTGTCTCCGGATCCGTTCTCTCTTTTGCGATCCCCCATTTCGACCTGCTGGATCAGTATATCCAGCTCATACTCGTGTACCTCGGCATCAACATCATCCTCGCCCTCAGCCTCAACCTCGTCAACGGATACATGGGCGAATTTTCCGTGGGCCATGCAGGATTCATGTCTGCGGGGGCCTACATCGCATCGTTTCTCACGGTGAAGGTCTTCCCTGCGGGGGCTCTGGCATGGGCCTTCCCTGCCGCGGTCGTGGCAGGCGGGCTCGGAGCGGGACTTCTCGGACTCGTCGTCGCGATCCCTTCCTTCCGCACGAGGGGCGACTACCTCGCCATCGTGACCCTTGCATTCGTGATGATCGTAAAGTCCGCGCTCGAGAATATCGATTCCGTTGGCGGCGCAAGGGGTTTTCTCGGAATGGACAAGCTCACGACGCTCCCCTGGACCTTTTTCTGGACGGTCGCGACGGTCTGGATTATCCGCAACCTGATCTATTCCCGCTACGGCAGGGGGGTGCTCTCGATCCGTGAGGACGAGATAGCGAGCGGCCTCATGGGCGTCAATACGCGCCACGTGAAACTCATTGCCTTCGTCGTCTCATCCTTTTTTGCAGGGGTGGCGGGAGCTCTCTTTGCCCACGTGCTGCAGTTTATCAATCCGCGCATGTTCGATATCATAAAATCCACGGACGTGCTCGTCATGGTATATCTCGGGGGAATCGGTTCGATTGCGGGCTCCATCCTGGGAGCGACCGCATACACCTTCCTGCTCGAGGCGCTGAGGCCGCTCGAAATCTGGAGGATGGTCCTGATGCCTCTGATGCTTGTCCTCCTCATGCTGTTCAGACCTCGGGGGATCATGGGACTCAGGGAACTCCCCTGGCTGGAGCCTGCGGCGGACCGGTTAAGCAGTCCAAACGGCTTAAACGGTCTCCGCAATTCGCGCGGCGCAAACGGTTTCGGCGGGAAACGGAAGGACGAATGAGATGACGCTCCTCAGGGCTTCGGGGATCACGCACTTTTTCGGGGGCCTCTGCGCAGTGACGGATTTCAACCTCAGCCTCGACCGCGATGAGCTTCTCGGGATCATCGGCCCAAACGGGGCGGGCAAGACGACACTCTTCAATATCATCACCGGGGTGTGCCGTGCGACGCGGGGCAGCATCCTTTTCAGGGACGCCGAGATCGTCGGAAAGTCCCCTGACCGCATCGTCCGGATGGGTATCGTGAGGACCTTCCAGAATATTCGGCTTTTCAACGAGCTGACGGTTCTGGACAACATCCGTGTCGCCCATTACGGGAGGGTCCGTTACACGCCTGCAGAGGCCCTGCTCCATGCAGGCCGTTATCGGGAAGAAGAGAGACGCATCCGCAGACATTCGGATGAGCTGCTCGCCCTTTTCAGGATGGGCCACCTTTCCGGTGAGAGGGCGAAGAACCTCCCCTACGGGCTGCAGAAGAGACTCGAGATCGCGAGGGCCCTTGCGACCGAGCCGGAACTCCTGCTTCTGGACGAACCTGCCGCAGGGATGAATCCCCGCGAGGTCGACGAGCTGATGGACTTCATCCGATGGACACAGCGTGAATTCGGACTCACCATTATTCTGATCGAGCACCAGATGCGTCTGGTGATGGGGATTTGCAGACGCATCATCGCCCTCGATTTCGGCGCGACCATTGCCGACGGGACCCCGCAGGAGATTCAGACAGATCCCGCAGTGCTTGAGGCCTATCTGGGCGAGAAGGCGGTCCGGTGAACGACAAAGTGCTCGAGGTGGAGGATCTCTGCGTGCAGTACGGTCCGGTCAGCGCGGTGAAAGGCATCTCCTTCGACGTTT
The DNA here is from genome assembly GCA_023475105.1 of Nitrospirota bacterium. GTDB lineage: Bacteria > Nitrospirota > Thermodesulfovibrionia > Thermodesulfovibrionales > UBA9159 > JAMCWJ01. The sequence continues at coordinate 1,430 of JAMCWJ010000067.1, read as the reverse complement.
TTGGAGGCGAGATCGTCGCCTTCGTCGGAGCGAACGGGGCAGGCAAGACCTCGACCCTCGGTGCCGTCTCCGCGACCGTGCCATACAGCGGCTCCATCGTTTACAAGGGACGGGACCTGCAGGGTGTGCCCGCCCACAGGATCGTCGGGATGGGTGTTGCCCATGTGCCCGAAGGCCGCGGCATCTTCGGCAACCTCACGGTCCTCGAAAACCTCAGGCTTGCGACATGGCAGCGAAAGGACAAGGCGGGAATCGCGAAGGATTACAAACGCGTCTTTGCGCTGTTCCCGCGGCTGGAAGAGCGTCGGAACCAGCCCGGGGGAACGCTCTCGGGCGGGGAACAGCAGATGCTTGCCCTGGCCCGTGCGCTTATGAGCAAGGGGACGATGCTGCTTCTCGACGAGCCTTCGATGGGACTTTCTCCGCTTCTCGTTCAGGAGATCATGCGCATGCTCGTAGAAATCAACAGGGAGGGAATCGCGATCCTCCTCGTCGAGCAGAATGCGAACATGGCGCTCCAGACCGCATCCCGGGGATACGTGCTTGAGACAGGGGTAATTACCCTGTCAGGGACGGGGGAAGAGCTGAGAGGGAGCCCCCGGGTGAGAGAGGCATATCTTGGCGGATAGGCCCACCAAGGGCGGTTTTATGATTCAGGCGGGATAGAGTCCCGGGCTCATTCTCGCTCCGCTCCGGGGCTTTTGCCTTTTTATTATCCCGCGGTGTCCGGATGACGTAGGAAAGCGTCAATAAATTGCCGAAGGCAGGGAACGAAGGTCCGGCTCGGGCTAAGAAAATAATTAAGGGTCTAAGAGGCAATATCGCGTAGGAAGTCGCTTATTCACCTGATAACTGATACTGAGAGCATCATCTCAGCAACGAGGAGTTCCGATTGTAGAACATCCTATGGTACTTTCTGTCAAGGTAAAAAATGAGCTGAGGGATTTCATTATTTATCAAGGATCTTTTTTCTCCAACTCGCCGGGGACAATAGCCTGCCGTGTATCCATGGAGAGGATAATACTTTTCTGGACGCATTCTCTCACTTCAATGGAGCCTGATCCCTGATCGTTGCGTTTATCCGGCATGTCCTACGGACCGCCCATCATCCCTTATTCAGATTCTCAAGCTCAGTGAGAGGCCCTGTATTGTTCTTCACGAGGTCGTTCGCCTCAACTAAACCGTTCTCGGGCTCTCTGCGTCAAAGGTCAGTTTTTAGGGGGCTCTCCCAGTTCAGTTATTTTGATATCCTCCTTGTTGAGATGTGCTGGATCGAAGGGTTCTTTCTTCTTCATCAAGTACAAAAGGAGAGGGGGACGTTGATGCATTTAGTGCAAATAACTTGACATAGTTATGATTGCCGGAATAAAATCATCCCATGCCACGGCGAGCCCGACTAGATGCTCCCGGCGCTCTGCACCATATCATGG
>JAMCWJ010000060.1 GCA_023475105.1 Nitrospirota bacterium | reverse complement strand
GCCCCACAAACACCCTTTTTCGAAGTAAGAAGACTGGATGGTCTTTATCGAATCTCCATAAACAGGCACAGCGGCTTAGTCCTTCCCACGTCATTCAGCAACTTCGCAGCAGAATGCCGCTTATTCGTTATCCTCAGATCGAGGGCTTGAAGAAGCGTTCTTTTTTCCTTGCCATCCTCACCTGAAACTGCCATTCTATACATTAGAAAAACTGTAACTTTGGAGGGGTAACAGGTAAGCGGAAAATAGAATGGCATAGGTCGAACTCTCTCGGTAGCGCCTGAATAATAAACACCACCCGCATTGCATTACAGGCCTGCAGTGCTAAAATTTTAAGAGCTGAGAGTCCAAGGGAGCAAATCCCCTGGGCTCTCAGTTTTTTTTTGGCCTTTTTCCCCGGGGAGCGGGACCTCACACCGCTCCCGCTGCCCCGGGGAGGACAAGGGCAAGGGCATGACGAAGAAACGCTTAGCGTCGATTATGCGAAGCCGATGTAGACGATTATGCGACGAAAAGCGCGGATCGGTGGGTTTCCCCGCTGTTGCGGGGGACCCGCCGGACGCGCTGCCCTACGGGTCTGTCCCTTTCCTGGCGGCGTTCGATCACTCGCTAATGACCGCGAAGGGGCCGGGAAGAAAAGCCTCCCCTCACAGTTTAACAAGGGAGGCTATAAATACACGTTCATGATCTATTCGGCGGGGATAGATACTTTATTCATGGGATTCTACCTGGAGAGATTCCTGCTCACTCCCGAGGATTGGGAGAGTCTTGCCTACGCCAAGGAAAACGCGAAGTCAAGCATCTTCAAATCCTCCGGTAGCTTGATTACGTTCAAGGGCCAGGATTTGACCATGCGGGCATCCGGGCAAAATCCCTATACCTACGTTCTCCAGAATAATGACTGTACTATTAAGCTCGCCCAGAAGGTCGTAAGAAATGCCTATCCTGAGGTTTACGTTGAGCTAAGAAGCTAGTTCCTTTGGCGGTTATCTCACAAGCATGCTTTCGCCTTCTTTACGGAGTGGCTTAGCACGTGGGCTGTAATCAAGACCTCTTTGGTAAGCAGGGCGGACCTTTGCGTTGACAGCGGACCATATCCGGACCTTCGGAAAGAAAACTTCGTCACCCGGGCACGAAAAATGAAGCATTATGAATCTGCCCTCATTGACCCGCACGAGGTCAATTATCTCGGAGACAGAATAACAGGATGGCAGTTCGGCGGCCATGACCTCATGGTGAGGATCTACAACAAATCGTTAGAGGTAAAGAAATCTCACAAAGAATGGTTCCATGAATTATGGGAAAAGGGCGGTTGGGACGTGGAGTCCGAAATCGCAAGAACGGAGTTTCAACTTGGGCGAGGATTCCTTCAGGAATTCGGGATTACTACTTTCGAAAGCTTCGAGCAAGCGCTGGGCGACATATTCCGGTATCTGACTCAAGAGTGGTTTACGGTACGGGAGCCTATCGAGGACAGAAATAAATCCAGATGGCCTGTGACGGCATTCTGGAGTGAAGTGCAGGGCGCTCTCCCTCATTCCGGCCAGACGTGGGGACTGACAAGAGCGAGAGTGAAGGAAGGAAAGGCGGTTCGTCTGCTTTTTCAGCTCGCCGGCCGCTGATGAAATTATTTTGCTGAATGTTACCGGAATGTCATTTTTGCTACTTCTCGTCGTATCAGCAATGCGAATTATATTTCTTCCTGACTTGACATGTTCCCGAACTGCATCCCGAGCAGTGTCCTTTTTTCTTCCAGATGGAGCGGTATAAAAGATACACCGCTCCCCCGATAATCAATCCCATCAAAAGAAAATCCGTGTATCCCATCTCAACCTCCTATCCCAATCAATTTTCCGCCCTGGTAAATGACGAACGCCACACTCCAGGCGAGGGCCATCTGGTACGTAAAGGCGATCCCGAACCACTTCCATGTGCCGAACTCCTGCCTCATCGCTATGGCGACGATCACGCAGGGCATATAGAGAAGCACAAACACTATAAAGGCGTATGCGCTCAGCGGCGTGAAGGTTTTTCGGAGTACCGGTTTAAGGCCGGCGCTTTCATCGTCCTGTTGAGCCGAAAGACTCGAAATGCCGAAAGTCGAAAAAATATTCGATACAGACTTCTTAGACGCGGCGAGGAAGGACGTGCCTATCTCTCTAAAGTCATCGGTTGGAGAAGGCTGTTCTTTCTTGTCTTCCTTTGCCTTATGAGCATATATCTCTCCCATCGTTCCGACTACTATCTCCTTGGCTATCAAACCCGAGACAAGAGAAGACGCAGCCTCCCAGTTTCCAAACCCAAGGGGTTCAAGGACGGGGGCAATGACCTGACCTGCTTTGCCGAGATAGGAATCTTTCTTGTTCTGCACACCCCAAGGAAGGTTAAGGAGGAACCATACGAGAACCGAGACGGCGAGGATGTAGGTGCCCGCCTTGATTAAAAAGTGTTTTCCCTTCTCCCACGTGTGTATCATGAGGCTCCTGAATGACGGCATCCTGTAGGGAGGCAGTTCCATTATGAACATGGGAGATTCGCCTTTGAACAGCGTCCTCTTGAACATGATGCCCATGAGCACGGCCAGGGCGATTCCCATCACATACAATGACCATAGAACGGTCCCTGCATGCGCGGCGAAAAAGGCCCCGATAAAGACCACATACACAGGGAGCCGCGCACCGCATGACATCAGTGGTATGAGCAATGACGTAAGGGCCTTGTCCCTCGGATTTTCAAGGACCCTCGTCGCATACACCGCCGGTACGTTGCACCCGAATCCAAGAAGCATCGGTATGAAGGACTTGCCGTGGAGTCCGATGGCATGCATTGCCCTGTCCATGACAAAGGCGGCCCTCGCCATATAGCCGCTCCCTTCGAGGAATGTGATGAAGAACATCATCGCAAATATCACGGGAACGAACACAAGAACGAAGCCCACCCCGGCAATAATGCCGTCAGTGACGAGGGAAGCGGTCCATGCGGGGGCATGGATGAAGCCCATTGCCGCAACGGCCCATCTCCTGAACGGCCCAGTCGTCATGGCATCAATCCAATCGGCAAATGGGGTCGACACATCGAAGGTGAACTTGAATACCAGCCACATGGCCGCAAGGAAGATCGGGATGCCGAGGAAGCGGTTCAGAACGATCCTGTCGATCTTCTCGGTGATCTCCATTTTTCTGATGGCAGGTCTTATCATCACCTCGCGGGTAAGGCCCGATGCCTGGGCATAGCGCGCGTCGGCCATCAGAGACTCTATGTCCTCTTCGTGGGCAGCCCGCAGGTGATTCAGCGTTTCGCCCAGGAGGCCGCCCTCATCGAGTCCGGTCTCTTCCATGACCCGGCTATCACCCTCCATCATTTTGAGCGCAAGCCACCTCAGAGGGTATGCAGCCGCGACAGAGGGATGGTCCTTTCGAAGATGATCTTCGATCTGGCGGGAAGCTGCTTCTGCATCCGCACCGTAAATGAGGTGCTTCGGCAAGCGTAAAGGTGATTCTTCGGCAAACGAGATCGCCCGCTTCAGGAGATCATCAAGACCAATCTTTCTTGTGGCGACGGTGGGGACGACGGCGATGCCGAGCATATCTTCGATCGCCTTTGTGTCTATCCTGTATCCCTTCTTCTCCGCCTCGTCGAAGATGTTCAGGGCCATGACGACCGGAATGCCCAGCTCCATCAACTGGACGGTGAGATAGAGGTTTCTTTCCAGGTTTGTTGCATCCACAACGTTGACGATAACGTCCGGCTTTTCCCGGACGAGGTAGTCCCTCGATATTATCTCTTCCTGCGTGTAGGGACTGAGGCTGTAGGTCCCGGGCAGGTCCACAAGCCTTATCCGCCTTCCTCTGTATTCAAAAACCGCTTCTTTCTTCTCGACCGTGACGCCAGGCCAGTTCCCCACATGGAGGCGGGTACCCGCGATGCCATTTATCAGCGTCGACTTTCCGGAATTCGGATTTCCGGCCACGGCAACGGCAATACTTTTCCGTTTCAGGTCCCGCGTTTCGAATTCCGGAATCTTGACGCTTGGCTCCCAACTGCTTGCTGCAGTGTTCATTCCACCACCTCCACTGAAATGTCTTCCGCCTCCTTTTTTCTGAGGGACAGGCTGTAGTTCTTTACGTTTATCTCTATCGGATCACCGAGAGGGGCCACTTTTCCCATTGTGACCTCTTCACCAACAAGCACCCCCATATCCATAAGCCTCCTTTTGAGGGGGCCTATCGCACCGATTCTTGCTATCTTCGCCCTTTCACCGCACTTAAGCATCGACAGTTTCATCATCCTTGCCTCCTTACCATAATCTTCATCGCCATGCCCCGGCCTATGGCGATCCTCGATTCATCGACCTTTATCAGCATGGCCCCTGCGCCTTCGTTGTTCAGCATCTCCACAACCTTGCCGGTACGGAGCCCCATATTCTCCATCCTGCAGGACCATCCGTTTCCGTCGGGTCCGCAACACGCGGCAGCGGGTTTGACTCCGCGGTTGCGCTCTCTAATTTCCATCACTTCCGCCTTTTCTCCTGTGCCCAAAAGCCCAAGTGGCATCATCTTATCTTCCATTCCTTTTTTCTAGAAACTGAACGTTATCCCTGTCAGGACCGTGTGGTCCACCTCCGGTCTTGTCAAACCGTATTTATATCCGACATCGATGTCGATATTCCTGGTAATTGAATAGATAAGGCCGCCGAGTAGAAAGGCGGGATCGGTATGTGAGGCATTGTCGGTGTTTCTCTGGATACCGGTATTTGCGACCAGAGTCAAACTTTTTGCAACCTCCACTTCGGAGGCGATGGATGCATGCCAGATCGGGACCCTCTGGTCGAGCCCATTGTTATTTGCGATATACCCCAGATTCAGGTGAAACGCCCACGGCTTTATTTCCTTAGTCGTGATGAGAAACAGACTATAGGTCGCCTTTCCTGTGCCGAGCTGTTTGTCTTTGTCGCCTGTTGGAAAGGTGATACCGGGCTTCAACGCGAAGCTCAGGCCGTCCTTTTCATAAAATCTCCATTTTGCCGCTATCGCAACGTCTCCGAACCCATTATGACGGGTAATTTTGCCGGGATCGTCCGTCCTTATCCACTGATAGGGAACACCTATGCTGACATCTACAGAGTCGATTACGCCATAGGTAAGTGTCGATGCGGTCGGAGTGGTATACTGGATTACCCCGTTATTGTTATCCCATCCATATTGCCCGTTTATTTCAAGCTGAAATTTTCCCTTGCCCTGCGTTCCCGTGTCGTCGGTTATTAGCGGATGGGCAGCAAAGGTTGCCTCTGCCGCGACCAGAACCATGACCGCTGACATGATTAATTTTCTGAGCATCTATTTCCTCCTTTCGCAATTCCATTTCCTAAATACCTCCTCTCACCTGTCATAGTAATGAGATGCATTATCATTACTGTGGCAAAAAATTATTTACAGTCTCTGCAAATGCCGTATATCTCCAGCTTATGCCGAACGGGAATGAACTCATTAGCCTCCGCCAGCTTGTCCTGAAGTCTTTCAATCTTACCGTCAGTGACCTCGATGAACCTCCCACACTTTATGCAGATAAGATGGTCATGGTGCTCCCGTCCGAATTTGGGCTCGTATCTGGTCTTATTTGTGCCTATCTTGATTTCATCAGCCAGGCCGGATTGGCAGAGCAAAGTCAAATTGCGGTGAACAGTTGCATAGCCTATTCCAGGATTCTTCCTCTTTATGAAGTTAAAAAGTCCTTCTACGGTAATATGTTTGTCGGCAGAAAAGAAGGCGTCAAAAATTACTTCCCGTTGTCTGGTATTACGTAATCCCTTCTCTCTAAGGTAATTTCTGAGGATATCTTTTGCCTTGATTATTGTCATAAAAGAAGACCAGATAATGATAACAGTTATCAACAGTAACAGATCACAGCCAATTTTGTCAACACTCGACTGAGTCAAGTTGCGAAACTGAAAATAGTAAGCAGGTGACGTCTTGACACGGGGAGGAAGTGTGATAAATTGATGAAAGAGAACGATGCTGAAGGTAAAAAGGATATGAGAAACCTGGCGCGGAAGACGGCTACCGGGTGCTCGTCGCAGGATGCGGCCCCGGGGGATAAAAAAGGATGAGGCGAAGGTACGTCTGTGGTTCAGGGAAGTAGCTCCCAGCGATAAACTCGGGAGATGGTTCGGTCATGAACTCGCGAAGTGCGCCGAATTCAGGCAAAGATACTTCAAAGAGCTGGACGCCGGGGATGCACTGCTGAGACAGGAAAGGCGGGCATGTGAAAAGCCATTCTCATTCAGTAACCTGACCTCATAAGGGGGAAATATGACACTCTCACAAGGCAGAGCAATCTTTATTTGGGGTACAGTCATCTCAGCGGTAATTTTTCTCGGGCTCACCTACGACTCAATCTCGAAGATGCCGGAGAGGACCCATGAAGAGAAGTTGAGCGACGAGGTTGCCAACGGAAAGTGGACATGGCAGCGGTATAACTGCAATGACTGCCACACTATCCTCGGCATCGGCGGCTATTATGCACCCGATCTTACAAAGGTCATGTCGAGGCGGGACCCTGAATGGACAAGACAGTTTTTGAAAGACCCGCATAAGGTCTGGCCCGCCAAGAGGAGGATGCCTAACCTCCATCTCAAGGATGAAGAGATCGGGAATCTTGTCGCCTTCCTCAGTTGGGTGAACGGCATAGACACGAACAACTGGCCCCCGAAGCCGATGGCAGTCGCAGCCGCCGGTCCTTCTCAGATGCCGGGCGAGGCGGTCTTCAAGGCCCAGGGATGTTCGGCATGTCACAAGCTGAGCGGGGTAGGAGGAGACATAGGGCCCGATCTGACGCATGTGGGAGGCAAAAGGACCCCGGAATGGATACAACAGCAGCTTGAAAACCCCAAGTCCCACTTCCCCGACTCTCCTATGCCGAGTTTCGCCAAGCTTTCTCCGAAAGACATGAAGGATCTCGTAGATTTTCTTTCGAGCCTGCAATGAGGAGGTCATTAAAATGAAATACGAAACACAGAAAATCGCGTATCAGTATTTTGTCGCTGCCACGCTCCTGTTCGGTCTGCAGGTAATCTTCGGCCTGATAACAGGCGCCAAATATGTATGGGACTACGACCCGCTGATCAATTTCATCCCCTTCAACACCTCCCGTGCGATACACATGAATCTTCTCGTCATCTGGCTCCTCATCGGATTTATGGGCGGAACGTATTACCTTGTGCCCGAAGAGGCAGAAACCGATATATACAGCCCCCGGCTTGCAGCTATCCAGCTCTACTGTTTTGTTGCCATCGGGGTTGCTGCAATCATCGGATACCTTGCCGGCTGGTCCTGGGGCATGCCTTTTCTTGAGCAGCCCACGGTATTGAAATTCGGCATTGTCATTGTTGCGCTGATCTTCCTCTTCAACATCTTCATGACCATGATGAAGACGAAGAAGTGGACGGTGATCCAGGGGGTGCTGCTCGGGGGTCTGGTGATGCTCGCCCTGCTGTTCCTCTTCGGCGTCTTCTTCGTGAGAAACCTTTCGACACAGTACTACTGGTGGTGGTGGGTCATCCACCTCTGGGTCGAGGGCGCCTGGGAACTCGTTGCCGGCGCCATCATAGCCTTCATCCTCCTGAAGCTGACCGGCGTGGACAGGGAACTGGTGGAAAAATGGCTTTATGTAGAGGTGGGCCTCGTGCTCTTTACCGGCATTGCCGGAACAGGGCACCACTACTACTGGATCGGGACCCCTAAATACTGGTTCTGGGTCGGCGGAATATTCAGTGCCCTCGAGCCTCTGCCTATCCTGTTCATGGTAATCGACACCTTGAGGGACGTGAGGGAGAAGAGGATAGAGATAGAAAACAGGATCCCACTCTACTGGGCCGTTGGGTCCGCCGTCATGCACTTCCTGGGGGCCGGTGTCTGGGGATTTGCGCATACGCTGCCTCAGATCAACAAGTGGACCCACGGGACACAGGTGACCGCCTCCCACGGCCATTTCGCCTTCTTCGGCGCCTACGTAATGATAAACCTCACCATGATATACTTTGCGGTTCCCAGGATAAGGGGAGTCAGCCTCAAAGGCCACGGACGCAGCCTCGTGGCGCTGCGGCTGATGGTTTTCTCCATATTTTTCATGGTCCTGGCGCTCGGGATAGCGGGGGTTGTTCAGTCCTATCTTCAGAGAATACTGGGTATGGACTATCTCACGACTCAGGACTATATGAAGCTCTGGTACGCAGTGATGTGGGTCTCGGGCTGGGGTGTTGTGACCGGCGTATTCATCTACATAGTTGATTTCTTCAGCATGGGAAAACCGTCGAAGATCACGGCATGACCCTGGACGGCCGCGGAGCTATTGCAGAGTCGTATTGCTGTCTCTTATTGCCAAAGTTTTTTTTGAAAAAAGTGTGCTAAAATGAGCTAAATTTGACGGACAATCAGCTCACATATTCGGGGTGAAGACGAATGTGGCGAGAGAGACGGGCTCCGAATCGAGGATGTCATCACTTCCCAAAATGCCGACCGGAATAAACGGCCTGGACGAGATCACACAAAGCGGACTCCCGAAGGACCGTCCCACACTGGTGAGCGGCAGCGCGGGTTGCGGCAAGACCCTGCTCGCGGTGGAATTCCTGGTACGAGGCGCCATCCAGTTCGAACCGGGCGTATTCATTTCCTTCGAGGAGAACGCGGAGGAACTGACAAAGAATGGAAGAGGCTCAGGTATGCGTCGTTATTACCGACCTGACCGACCAAAAACGCTCTGAAGAGATGTTGCGCAGGTCTCACGGCGAACTCGAAATTAAAGTGAGGGAAAGGACAGCCGCCGCCTCAGAGGGAAAGTTTGGGCAGAGGGTGAGACAGGAAGAGGGGCGGCGTTCTTTTTTACATTGAACTGATTGATGAATACTACGATGAGGCATAAGATTTTGATTGTCGACGACGATCCCGACGACACGGAGATGACAAAAAGGGTTCTGTCAAAGTCGGGGTTCGAGGTGAAGGTCGAGGCGGTGCTGCACGGAGAGGCCGCGCTTGAACTTCTGCGAAAAGAAGACGACCTGCCCTCGCTGATACTCCTTGACCTGAAAATGCCGGGTATGGGCGGAATCGATACACTGCGGAGGATACGAGCTGACGAGCGTCTGAAAAACATCACAGTGGTCATACTGACCAATTCCCTTCTGGAAGCGGATAAGAAAGAGTCTTACGACGCCGGCGCGAACGGTTTTCTCCAAAAGGCCTTTGACATAGACCGGTTCGGAAGGGATGTACTATCTGCTTTGGAACGCTGGCTGGAACGCTGAAGCCGCGTTCAGAGAGGAGGCTAGAGCGCTTAAACCCTGTTCGAATCGTCAAGGCACTCATGCGCAAACGAGCTGGGGAGGTTCGTGGGCGCATTTCTTACAGGAAAGCCGGTGTTTTGCCTATAAGCGGCCGCCTCCTTTCCTACAAGAAATTCAGTGCTTTGCCGATAGTGCCGCACAAACGAGGTGCGTTACATGTGTAGTATGTTTTTTATTCTTGTCGGCGTATGTGTCTTGGCAGTGGTCGGCGTCGCGGTCCTGAGTTACCGAAGGGGGAGGCTGAGCGGACGCTCCGAGCAGAAAGGAGCGAACAAAGAGCGGCTCAAGGCCCTTCAGGACGAGATCATTCTGAAGAAACGGCAGATTGACGTCTTCCAGACTCAGATACGCGGCCTCGGTGACGCAAAACAACTTCATATCAGAAAGAGAGAGATTCTCGAAGACAAGCTTCGCCAGAAGGGAAGGGAGATAGCCCTCCTTAGCGAGGCGAGTCTCTTTCTCACGACCGGAGATTTCCAGAAAACCTGCAACCTTCTGGCTTACAGAGCGGGCATATTGCCTCATGTAAAATTCGCGAGGCTTTATCTGCTGGACGAAGAAAGCACGAAGCTCAGGCTCGCCTCCGCATATAACATTTCGGAAAAATATATCGATATGATAAAAGGCGATTTCGAGTTCCCCATCGGCAACATCCCCGCAGGAACGGCCGTTGTCAACAGGATGCCTCTTTTGGTCGACGACGTATACAGCGACGAGTATTTCTCCCAGTGGAGACAGATCACTGCGCTGTACGATTACCGTTCCTATGCGGCCGTACCTCTGCTTCGCAGTGACCGCATACTCGGGGTGCTCGAGATTTTCTTTGAGAAGGAGAACATCTTCGGAAAGGACTTTCTCGACATCGTCAACATCATCGCGAATGTGGGCGCGCTTGCCGTCGAAAACGCCCTTTTCACCGAAAAACTCCACGGGATGTCCATCATGGACGAAGTGACTGGGGCGTACAACCGCAGGTTCATGATAAACACTTTCGATGCGGAAATCGAAAGGGCGGCGAGACACGGGCATTTCCTTTCTTTTGTCATGTTCGACCTCGACAACTTCAAGACGATAAACGACACCCTCGGTCACCTGAAGGGCGATGAGGTGTTGAGGTCCGTCGCCGGAATAATGAGAGAAGTAGTGAGGGCTACCGATTATGTATGCAGATACGGCGGTGACGAATTTGCGATCCTCCTTCCCGAGACCGGCAGGAAGGATGCGGTCGGCGTGATCAAAAAGATGCGGAAAGCGACCGTGTCTTTATGGGCAGGTCTTCCCCCGGGTACGGGCATGAGCATCGGTTTCTCCGTCTATCCCGAAGACGGTAGTACCTCGGAGGACCTGATAAGGCACGCCGACAATCTCGTCTACGAGGAAAAGCACTCAGGGAAGGGACGTCGCTTTCCCGTAGCCGTTCCCTTGCTCCTTTCGTGAATCCGATACGCGTTTACACGGAGCGCGCCTTTTCCGTGATGCCGCCGTTCTACCGCGCCTCTGAAAGAACGGACAGGAGTGAGGCGATCGATACGATTATCCGGACCCGGGCGCTCAGCCTGCCGTCGCTCGAATGGAAAGAACTCCTCGCGATAATGGATGATTTTGATGTATCGTCCTGAATGTGCCAAATCGTGCCGAGTATGTGCTAGAATAATGGACCGATTTTTCTGTTTTTCTGCAGCTGGGGAATGGCCCTGCGCAACAGGAGGATGTGAACCCCGCCAGGTCCGGAAGGAAGCAACGGTAAGCGTTTATCCCGTGTGCCGCAGCAAGTTGTTCTCCGGCTGCAGCAAGACGGAAAAAGGTAGATTGAACTACGGTCTGCGCACAAATGCATGTTTGCGAACAATCGCTATTTGGGCTCCGGGATTTGAGAGAATATGAGTTATCTTGTATTGGCGAGAAAATGGAGGCCCCAGGGCTTCGAAGACCTTGTGGGTCAGGAGCCGATAAGCCGCATCCTGAGCAATGCCATAGAGCAGAAAAGGATCGCTCACGCCTATCTGTTCTCAGGTCCGAGGGGGGTAGGGAAGACATCCACGGCGAGGATACTGGCAAAGGCATTGAACTGCGAGAAGGGGCCGACCGCCTCTCCCTGCGGGGTCTGCGTCTCCTGCAGGGGAATCGCAGACGGCTCTTCCGTAGATGTCATGGAAATAGACGGCGCCTCGAACAACAGTGTGGATGATATCAGGGACCTCAGGGAAAGAGTGAAATACGCGCCCGCCGGAGGTCGGTACAAGGTGTATATCATCGATGAAGCCCATATGCTGTCCGGTCCGGCCTTCAACGCCCTGCTTAAGACCCTTGAGGAGCCGCCCTCCCATGTGGTATTCGTCCTGGCAACCACGGCCCCGAGAAAGATACCTGCCACGGTACTGTCGCGCTGTCAGCATCTGCCTTTCAGGAAGATCCCGCTCGTCAAGATCAAGGAGAGGCTGAGGATGATAGCCGACTCCGAAGGGATAACCATATCCGACAACGCCGTCGAACTGATCGCCCGGGCCTCGGAGGGGGGCATGAGGGATTCCCTCACCATTCTCGACCAGGTCTCGGCCTTTTCCTCGGATATAAAGGAGTCGGAGGTGAAGGATCTCCTGGGGATTGCCGATTTCAGTGCCTTGTCGGAACTGGCCGAGGCCGTCATCGGAGGAGACAGAAAACGATTGATCGGGCTGATAAACAGCCTTACGGAGACAGGGACGGACCTGAAGTCTTTTACCAAAGACCTGATGCAGTTCTTCAGGGACCTCCTCGTGGCAAAGGTTGTCTCGAGACCCGAGGAGATACTGGATGCAAGCGAGTCGGAACTTGACGCTATGAAAAAGCTTCTTGAAACGGCATCGGAAGACCATCTCACCCTTCTGCTTTCGGAGATGATCAGGGCTGAGGCCGAAGTGAGGGTTGCCTTTTCGCCCAGGGTGGCGCTCGAAATGGCGCTCATACGTGCGAGTTTCCTGAATGTCCTGAAACCCGTGCAGGAGGCGATCGCGCACTTGGAGACCTTTGTTGCGGAGAAGCAGGGGCAGCCCCGGAAGAGGCAGGAAGTCCCGGTGGACCCGATCCCCCGGAAGGAGGAAGCGAGAAGGAATGTGCAGAGAGTGCGAGCAGACAGGGAACTTCCCGATGCGGAAGTCCAGGGCCCGGAGGCCGGGGAAGCGACTGAGGGAAGTCAGCCTCCTCCGGAACCTGACCATTCAGGGCACGCGTCGACTGCGGAGGGCGAATTCCAGACTCTTTTGCTGGAGAAACTTGAATCCTTTAACCATCTTCTGTCGGTGAAACTGGCCGGGGCGGAACTGGCTGTGGAGGGCGATGTCCTGACCGCCACCTTCAGCGGAGGTCTGGAGATCCATGCCGATTCGGTGAAGAAGAACCTGGATGCCGTGATGAAAGCGGCCTCGGAGGTCCTCGGCAGGAAGGTGTCGGTGAAGATCGAGACGGTAAAAAAAAAGGTCCCCCGCAAACGGGAATTGAAGGAAAAGATATTGGCTGAGCCGCTGGTGAAAGAAGCGATAGATCTTTTTGAAGGAAGGATTGTGGATATAAAAGCCGCGGACAATTCAAAAAACGGAGGGAACAATGTCTAAGAAAATGCTCGGGGATATCATGCGGGAGGCGCAAAAACTCCAGGCGGAGATGCAGCGTCTCCAGGAGGAGGCAAAGACGAAGACCGTCGAGGCGAGCGCAGGAGGAGGTATGGTAACCGTCGTGGCGAACGGAGGCGGGGAGATCGTCTCGATCAAGATAGAAAAGGAAGTGGTCAACCCCGACGACGTCGAAATGCTCCAGGACCTGATACTCGCTGCGGCGAATGAGGCCCTCAAGAGGGCGCAGCAGATGGTGAACCAGGAGATGTCGAAGCTTACCGGAGGCCTTCAGATTCCGGGGCTCGGCGGGATGGGCAATATCTTCGGATGACACTCGGCATAATCGAAAACCTCATTAATGAACTTATGCGCCTCCCCGGCATAGGGAGAAAGACTGCCCAGAGGCTGACCTTCTTTATTCTCACCATGCCCGATGAAGAGGCGAGGTCCGTTGCGAGGGCGATCGATGAGGTGAAGGAGAAGGCGCGCTTCTGTTCTCAGTGCTTCAACATCACCGATGCGGAGGTCTGCGACATATGCAGGGACGAGCGGAGAGACAGGAAAAGGATCTGCGTGGTCGAAGAGCCGAGCAATATCCTCGTGATCGAGAGGGCGAAGTTCTACCGCGGCCTTTATCACGTGCTGCTCGGGGCCATTTCTCCGATAGACGGGATTACGCCGGAAAAGCTGAAGATCGACGAGCTCGTGCAGAGGGTGCAGGCGAACGGAGTTGAAGAGGTGATCCTTGCGACGAACCCCAATACAAAAGGCGAGGTCACCGCGCAGTATATCAGGGAGAGGCTGAACGCCTTTCCCGTGCAGGTCACGAGAATCGCCTACGGTCTCCCGATGGGCAGTGACATCGAGTTTGCCGACGAGGTGACACTCGGCAAGGCCCTCGAGGGAAGAAGGCGGATGTAACGGGGCCGGCAGCGGCATGGAGCACGGCGCATGTCGTTCTCCTGTGCAAAGCCGCTGCAGGCGTTGTGAGCATCCTAAAAAACCACCTATGAGGAGAACTGAGTGAAATTAGCGATCATCGGACTTTCGAACTCGGGAAAGACAACGATTTTCAATGCCCTCACTGGCCAGAACCTGGAGACGACGATCTATCCGACGGTCAGCGGGGAGCCGCACTTCGGGGTGGTGAAGGTGCCGGACCAGCGGGTTGATGCGCTTGCCGGCATATATAAGCCGAAGAAGGTGACCCACGCGACGGTCGAGTACGTCGATTACATCGGGCTGACAAAGGGAGACATCGAACAGAACAGAAAGGTCTTCGACCTGATAAAGGATGTGGATGCGATCGTGCACGTGGTGAGGGCCTTCGAGGACGAGTCGGTTTCCCATCCTATGAACGAAATCAATCCCCTCAAGGACATCGGGACCGTCGAACTCGAGCTGATCTTCGGGGACCTCGAATTTGTGGAAAAGAGGCTTGCGAGGATGGAGGAAGGCTCAAGGAGAGGGAAGAAGCCCGATGAAAAAGAAAGGAAGCTCCTCCTGAAGTGCAGGGAGGCGCTCGAAAAGGAAGTCCCGCTCCGGAACGTGGCCTTTGATGAGGAAGAGGAGAAGGCGATGAGGCCCCTTCAGTTCATTTCGACAAAGCCGCAGGTGGTCGTGATGAACGTCGGAGAAGGTGACCTCGGCACTGAAAAGACGACGAAGCTTCAAGAGGAAGTGAAGGGGTATCTGTCGGGCAAGGATAAAGACCCTTCGCTCCCTGTGCGCCACGCCACGGTTTCCCTGTGCGGGAAGATCGAGATGGAGATCGCCCAGTTGTCTCCCGAAGAGGCAAGGGCCTTTCTCGACGACCTCGGGATATCGGAGCCCGCTCTCAACAAGTTGATCCGTGTGAGCTACGACCTCCTCGGCCTCATATCATTTCTTACGGTGGGTGAAGATGAGGTGAAG
Organism: Nitrospirota bacterium; assembly: GCA_023475105.1. Lineage (GTDB taxonomy): Bacteria > Nitrospirota > Thermodesulfovibrionia > Thermodesulfovibrionales > UBA9159 > JAMCWJ01. Next base: position 21,627 of record JAMCWJ010000060.1, on the reverse strand, counting down.
GCGTGGACGCTCACGAAAGGGACGGGTGCTCAGAAGGCGGCGGGAAAGATACATTCCGACATCGAGCGGGGCTTCATACGGGCTGAAGTCGTGCACTACGGGGATTTCATCGCCTGCGGCAATATGCACGCTGCGAGGGAAAAGGGGCTTCTCAGACTCGAAGGCAAGACCTACGAGGTCAAAGACGGAGACATCATCAATTTCAGGTTCAACGTGTAAGGGTTTGGGAGCCTCCTTCCTTGAAGGCAGGTTTCATTCCGGTTCACTGTTTCTCCCTGCGGATCAATCCTGGCCCGGATCTTTCCCGTCACACGAGCCTCTTCGGGGTCAGGTTTATAATGTTTACACGAGCCTCTTCGGGGTCAGGTCTATAATGTTTATATTGGCCCATGTTGGTGCCGATTGATTATCTGGCTCACATAGGTAAAGTGCATGCCGAGATGGTCTGCGACCACCCTTTGGGTGTAACCATATTTCTCCACGGCCTCGGTAATCTTCTTGTCCCGCTTGCGCGTGTTTTTGAGTATACCCTCAGAAAATATTTTGTCGAGTGGCGGTCTGTTGGCATAGCGCTGGCTCTTGGGTATCTCGGGAATGTCCCTGTGCCGCTTGAGATGACCGGCAAGGCTGTCAACAAAAGTATCTTCGCCAAGGACGGCCTGACCCTTGACGTCATTCCAGATGGTTTCTTTGCCGATACCCGAGTGCACGAATTGACGGTATTCTTTCTCGGCCGTGCTTCTTGTTCGGCTGAATTGTCCGAGTATCCAGTCTGTGGTAATGCATGGGTGGGACGGTGCTTTCCCCGCTGTGGCTCGATAGCTTGTCCATCTCCAGTCCTCGGGCTTTTCGACCATCCCGGCACGGATTGGATTAAGAACCACATAGCGGCAGACTTCCAAAAGGTGCGTGTCCTTTTGAATGAGGATGGCCTTGTACCTGCCCTGGAAGAGGTGACCGGTCTTGCTGTAGCGCTTATTCCGCGCCTGCGTATAGACGCCGTTTAATTGCCTCATGCCGATAGAGAGATTGCCATCCGGAGTTTCTATGAGAAGATGATAATGATTGTCCATGAGGCAGTAGGCGTGGCAGAGCCAGTGGTAGCGTTTATTGACGCGAGCAAGGATTTTGAGAATTGTCTCTCGGTCCTGGTCGTTCTTGAACACAGGCTTTTTATCATTCCCCCGAGATGTGATGTGGTAGACCGCACCGGGATATTCTATGCGTAGAGGACGGGCCATGTGAGAAACATATCAGAACTCTAAGTAAAAGTCAAACATTATAGACCTGACCCCAAGAAGTTCCGAGTAAAAGTCAAACATTATAGACCTGACCCCAAGAAGTTCGTGACCCCTTATAGACCTGACCCCAAGAAGTTCTGTAGACCTGACCCCAAGAAGTTCCGTGACCCCAAGAAGTTCCGCGATATCCCTCACTTTCCCATTCCCAGGGCATCAATGATCCTACTGACGATGCCGGACTTGTTCATCGTATAGAAATGGAGGTATGTCACGCCGTTGGCCCTTAGGTCCTCACACTGCTTCAGGGCATATTCAAGGTTGATCTTTGTCATCTCCTCAGGTTTATCCGGCACAGGATACATCTTTTCCTTCAGTGCAGGCGGTATGGTCGCACTACAGAAGTCGGAAAACTCCTCTATCTTCCGGCAGTCGGTCACGGTCAATATGCCGGGTAGTATGGGGATGGTTATGCCGGCCTTCCGCGCCCTTTCGAGGTATTCGTAAAAGTACCTGTTGTCGAAAAACATCTGGGCGATGGCGAAATCCGCCCCTGCGTCCACCTTCATTTTGGTATATTCGATATCTTTTTCGAGGTTTGGCGATTGCGGATGACCCTCGGGATATGCCGCCACCCCGATAGAAAAGGCGTCGTACGTCCCGGCGAAGGCTACCAGGTCCTTCGCATAAGCGAATTCGCCCGTCTCAGAGTGAAAGTCAGGGACATTCTCCGGAGGGTCGCCGCGCAGGGCGAGGATATTGTCGATGCCGTTTTTGATATATTTCCTGAGGACCATGTCTATGGATTCCCGCGTTGCGCCGATGCACGTCGGGTGGGGCATGACAGTGAGGTCCGTCTCCTGCCTCATCCAGGTTATCGCATCGACCGTCCTCTCATGAGCGAGGTTTCCCGGACTGCAGGTAACGGATACGAAAAGGGGATCGTACCTCCTGAGTTCGTTGACAACCTTCATAAACCCTTCCTTGCCCCCCGCATTCCTGGGCGGGAAAAACTCAAGAGATATGCCCCGCTCTCTTTTTGCAAGGATGTCCCTGATCTTCATTAATCCCTCTCGTTTGGACGCAAGCGGCGCCGGTGCTCAATGACGTTTGCGCTCTTGTATCCCCGAAATCATCCTGTAATCCTCGATTGTATCCATATCGAGAATCACCCCTTCGTCCGGAACCTCGGCCAGCTTCACCCTGTCAGGGTGTCTGTGAATCAGGTCTCTCAGCGTAAGCCCGCCGGTCAGCCGTTCCAGGAGGATGCGGGGGAAGAGCGTCGGATGCCCCTTCTTCCTTTCGAATGAAGGTATGACGATCTTGTCAGGTTCCTTCGCGTGGAGGGCGAGAAGGGTCCTGAGTGTGTCCGGCAGCACCAAGGGATGGTCGCAGAGACAGACCGCGACGGCCTTCGAAGAAGCATCGAGTGCGCCCAGTCCTATCCTGAGGGACTCCGCCATCCCACTTTCGGGATCGGCGTTGAGGGCGGTCTTTACTCGCTTCCGGGAGAGAAACCCTTTCAGGAGCTTTTCGATTTCAGTTCCGTCTTCGCCGAGGACGACCACGATATCTTCGATGCCCGAAGACAGGATGGTCTCGAGGCAATGAGAGATGAACGGCTTCTCATGTAAGGGAAGCAGCTGTTTGGGCCGACCCATCCTCTTCGATGAGCCTGCTGCAAGAAGGACTGCTGAAACCCTCGGGCGCACCTTCCCTCCTCATCTGGATGATCTGAGCCATGATGCTGACGGCAATTTCCTCCGGGGTGACGGAGCGTATCGGAAGACCTACGGGGACTATGACCCTGCCGATGTCATCCTTCGAGAAGCCCTCTTTTTCGAGGGCCCTGAAGAGAAGGGCCTTCTTTCGCCTGCTGCCGAGAAGGCCGACATAGATGGCCCGTGTTCTCAGCGCCGCTTTCACTGCAGTCAGGTCATGGTTATGACCCCGGGTCGCCACCACCACGTACGTGTTCCGGCCGATCGAAAGCTTCCCGAAAACCGTCTCAAAATCATTCACAACGACCTCGTCCGCATCCGGGAGGGCATCCTTGTTGGCGAATTCGACCCTGTCATCGGCAACCGACACCCTGAAACCGGCGAACTTCGCAAGCCGCGATAACGCCTTGCCTACGTGTCCAGCCCCGAGGATGACGACGAGGGGCTCAGGTACGAAGGGTTCGACATAGACAAGGACCTTTCCTCCGCATACGAGCCCCCCCTCCTTTTCGGTTAGTTCGAAGGGCACGGTCTGGGGCGTCCCGTCCTTTATCGCCATCTGTGCAGCCTGTATCACATCCGCCTCGAGGCATCCTCCTCCAAGGGTGCCGACGATCGAGGCGTCGTCCCTGATGAGCATCTTCGCCCCTTCCTTCTGGGGCGAGGAGCCGACGCACTGGACGATTGTGGCGAGCGCACAGGACCTTCCTTGCTTCTTCAGCCTCAGCATCTCCTCATAGAGTTCCATAAGATCTTCTCAAGCCCTCCTTTTCCGCCTTTCATGTTGCAATGTTCCGGATATCATGCCTTTTTCATCGCCTCCGACACGGTCGTGGGAGTCATGGGAAGCATTCTGAGGCGTATCCCGGCCGCATTGAAGACAGCATTGGCAACAGCCGGCGCGATCGGGGGCAGCCCCGGTTCCCCGATTCCGCCCAGTTTTTCGCCGCTTTCCAGGATATGGACCTCGATCTTCGGAGCCTCGCTTATGCGGAGCAGAGGGTAAGTATCGAAATTTGAAGTCGCCACTCCGCCGTCTTTGAAAGCGATCGCCTCCTTCATGGCTGCGCTCAATCCCATGAGTATGCCGCCTTCCATCTGGGCGGTGATTATGGCAGGATTCACGACATCCCCGCAATCGACGGCGCAGACGACCCTGTGCACCCTGATGATGCCGTCTTCCCTGTCCACCGAAACCTCCGCCACCTGGGCGACATAAGTACCGAAGGAAAAGACCTGCGCAATGCCTTTGCCCTCTGCACCACCCGAGAGCGGTCGCGACCAGCCCGCTTTTTCAGCAGCGACTTCAAGGACGCGCCGGGGCCTCGGGTGGTTTTTCAAAAGATTCACACGGAATTCAAGCGGGTCCTTCCCTGCGGCATGGGCCATCTCATCCGCAAAGCTCTCGACGGTGAAGCCGTTGTGGGAGCTTCCGACGGAACGCCAGAAACCGACAGGCACGGGCGTATCGATACGCACATAACGCACGCTGATGTTCGGGACCTCGTATTCAAGATTCTTGAGGCCTTCCACGGCAGCGGGGTCGATGCCGTCTTTGACTCTGTCGGGGAATGCCCGTGCAAAGATGGAAGGACAGACTATGGTGTGCGCCCACGCTACAAGCCGCCCCTTTTCATCGAGGCCACCTTCGACCTGTGAGCAGTTTGCCGGCCGGTAGAAATCATGCTGCATATCCTCTTCTCTTTTCCATATGAGCTTCACCGGCTTCTTCACCGCCTTGGCTATTTTGAGCGCCTCCTCTACGGAGTCGGTCTCGAACCTTCTGCCGTAGCCCCCTCCCAAATAGGTGGTATTGACGCGGATCTGCCCAGGCTTCAAACCCGTTTCCTTCTGCGCAAGCGCAAGGACGCCCGTCTGGTTCTGGGTCGGGACCCATAGTTCGCATGCGTCGGGACCGATGCGGACCGTGCAGTTCATCGGTTCCATCGTCGTATGGGAGAGATAGGGCAGGGCATAGACCGCCTCTACCTTCTTCGCCGCCCTCGCGAGGGCGGCTTTTGCGTCGCCGTCGTTGCGTGCGGAGAGACCTTCCCTGTCAAGGTCTGCGAGGAAGCGCTTCCGGAGGGACTCCGTATCCAGTCCGGGCTCGGCCCCCTTGTCCCACTTTGCCTTGAGAGCTGCCGTCCCTTCCCATGCGGCATCAGGGGTTTCCGCACAGACCGCGATCCCGGTCTGCAAGGCGACTACATTCCGGACCCCTTTTATCTTCATTGCTGCATCCTGGTTAAAGGCGACCGCCTTCGAGCCGTAGGCATGCGGCCTTGCAATGGCGGCATAGAGCATGCCGGGGACCTGCGTGTCGATTCCGAAGCGGGCAACGCCGTTGACCTTTGCGTCGATATCGAGGCGTGGGAGAGGAGTTCCGATATAGGTGAAAAGGTCCTTGTCCTTGAGGGGCGGGTTCTGAGGGACCGCTAGGCCTGCAGCCTTCACTGTCAGCTCTCCATAGGTGAGAGTCCGCTCTGTCTTTTCATGGAGCACTGTACCTTTCTTTGCGTTGCATTCGCTTACCGGCACCCCCCAGGTCTTCGCCGCGGCAGCGAGAAGCATCTGCCTCGCCGAGGCCCCTGCCTTACGCAGGGGCTCGTACATGTGACTGACGCTGGAGCTCCCTCCGGTCGATTGCCTGCCCCAGGCAGGGTCCTTGTATTTGTCCGCTGCCGGCGCGAATTCGGCATGTATCTGTTTCCAGTCCGCATCGAGCTCGTCCGCAACGATCATCGGAAGGGCGGTAAACACCCCCTGGCCCATTTCTGACTTGTTCACTATGACACTTACGATATTGTCGGATCCTATCTTCAGCCAGACATTGGGGCTGAATGCCTTCGCCTCTCTTTCTGCCTCGCCGGCAGAGAGGAGGCGGCATCCGCAAGGGGTGAGAGAGACTGCTATGGCCAAGCCGGCGCCGGCCATCGATGTCTTGATAAACTCTCGCCGTGTGATCGTCTTGCCCATGGCCTTAGCCCTCCTTTGCCGCGGAACGTACGGCGCGTTTGATCGAGAGGTAGGTGCCGCAGCGGCAGAGATTGCCCTCCATCGTGTCGATGATCTTTTTCTCTGAGGGGTTGGCGTCTTCCGAGAGCAGGGCGATCGCCTGCATGATCTGGCCGGATTGGCAATAGCCGCACTGGGGCACCTGCTCCCGGACCCACGCTTTCTTGACGGGATGGCTTTCGGGAATGCCTTCTATCGTGACGATCTTCTTCCCCTCGGCGTCGCCCACAGGGACCTGGCAGGACCTCCGGGCCTCGCCGTCGATGTGCACCGTGCAGGAGCCGCACAAGCCTATACCGCAGCCGTACTTCGTTCCGGTCAGTTTCAGGTGCTCCCGTATGACCCAGAGGAGCGGCACCTCCGGACTGACGTCGACCATATGGCGCGTTCCATTGATCTCGAGATGAATCATAGCTGCCCCCTTGCTTCAGTTCCGGATTCCGTATCCGCCAGGACCGATTCGCCCATTATTTTTTCATTATAGTTCTTTGAAGGGACTTGTCAATTTGGAGAGGGGCGCCCGTGCGCGCAGCGGGCAATTCTGAATTCACCGTCAATAAGAACTCGTACTGCGTGAGGACGGCATTCTCTCTCATCTCGCTTTCTCGCTTTGCTCCGAGGCGCCGTGCCTTCGGCCCGCTGAAGCCGTTCGAATGCATCTTCACGCAGAGGTGATGGTGGATTTTGACGGCAATTCGGCGATTGACATTTGCAATCGGTAAGCTACGCTTTGGATGAGAAGGAGTGGCGCAGTTGCCGGTGCGCGGAGAATTCCCGGGAGGGGAAAGAAGTTTCCCCAGCGTGAGCGGCGATGCAGGAGCAGCAGGAAAAAACGTATTGCAACAAGTGCGAAGCGGCGATTAGGCAGAACCGCTCGACGCCCTCACCGTAAAAAGGCCCTACCGGGAGGCGGTGCGCTTCGATAAAGCCGAAAAAGAAATCGTGAGGTCCTCGGGGAGTTTCTTCGACCCTGCCGTGGTCGATGCCTTTCTCAGGGCCTCGGGCGAACTGAAGGATTTGACCGAAAAGATAGCGTGTTAATGTCATGGCGCGTGCGGAAACGTCTTCCCCCTAACGGTAGTTCGAAAACTGGAGGTGTATGCCGAAGTCCTTCTCCTTGAGTTTTGCGATGATCGTCTGCAGGTCGTCGATCTTTTTCGCCCTCACGCGCACCTGGTCCTTCTGTATCTCGGCGCTCACCTTCAGCTTGAGGTCCTTTATCAGCTTCACGATCTCCTTTGCCTTGTCCTGGGGAATCCCCTGCTGAAGCGTAATGACCTGGCGGACCGTGCTTCCGGCTGCAGCCTCGACCTTGCCGTAACTGAGCGCCTTCAGGGAGATGCCCCGTTTCACGAGTTTCGACTGCAGGATGTCGGTGACGCTCCTGAGTTTCGCCTCGTCGTCGGAAACGAGCGTGATAATTCCCTTTCCCTTGTCGAGTTCGATTGTGCTTTTGCTCCCTTTGAAATCGAAGCGTTGCTGTATCTCCTTCATCGCCTGCTGCACGGCATTCAGCGCCTCCTGCATGTCCACATCGCAGACAATATCAAAAAAATGTTCATCAGCCATGAGTGCCTCCCAGGTTTCTGTCCCGTATCTGCCTCAATTATACCCGGAGGGAAGCTAAAAAGCCATTCCGCCTTTCCCCTTTTCTTGACCATCTGCATTTCAGCATTTATACTATAAGTAATCAAAGGATATGGCGCATACCGCAGAGGAAACCTGGATGAAGGGAGTCCGGACCCGAGGGAAGGCGCTGTGTGGGAAAGGCCATGGAAGGGTGATGGGTCCTTCACACAAGCCGCTCGGCGTCCCCGCGGATGCCGCTATCCTCACTGTGGCTTTTCTGTTGTCGATCGGGGGCCTCTTTCGCCTGCGTGTCCGCGCGCGGATCGAATCAATGAACCGATGAAGAGGAATACGGCAGTTTAGGAGGTATGCATGCAGCCCAAGATCCTCGCCTTTGTGTTGGGAGGAGGGAAGGGGGAAAGGCTCTTTCCTCTCACTTCCTTTCGTTCAAAGCCGTCCGTCCCTTTCGGCGGGCGGTACAGGATAGTCGATTTCGTGCTGAGCAACCTGATCAATTCCCGCATTTATTCGATCTATCTCCTTGTCCAGTACAAATCGCAGTCGCTGATCGAGCACGTCAGGCGCAACTGGGTTCTGTCGTCGGTGATGAAGGACCATTTTGTGACGGCCGTGCCGCCGCAGATGAGGATGGGTCCGGAATGGTTCCAGGGGACGGCCGACGCGGTCTTTCAGAACGTCAATCTCATACGCGAGCACGACCCCGGGCTGGTCGTCGTGTTCGGCGCCGACCATATTTACAGGATGGACATCAGGCAGATGATCGATTTCCATCTTCGTAAGGAGGCGTTCGTTTCTGTGGCTACGCGGCCTGTGTCGATCGAAGATGCCTCCGCCTTCGGCGTGATCCTGACCGACAGCGAGAGAAGGATCGTCGGGTTTCAGGAAAAGCCGAAAAAACCGACGCCGATGCCGGACGACCCGACGCGGGCCTATGTCTCGATGGGAAATTATATCTTCAACAAAGATGTTCTCCTGGACGCCCTGGGGAAGGCGCAGAGAAAAAAGCAGCACGATTTCGGCTCCCATGTCATACCCGATCTCGTCGAATCGGGAAAGGTCTTTGCCTATGACTTTGCGACGAACGTAATCCCGGGCACAGCGCCGGGCGAGGAGGAGGGATACTGGAGGGACGTCGGTACGATAAGGGCTTTTTTCGACGCCCATATGGACATGCTGGGAGAAAAGCCGCTCTTCGAGCTTGACAACCCTCAATGGAGTATCCATCCCTCGGGGTACGAAGGGCCTTCTACCAAGATACTGAAGGGCGACATACGCAACAGCATCATAGCCGAGGGAGTGTTGATCCACAGAGCGAAGATACGCAACTCGGTCGTCCGGAGCGGAGTGACGATCGAAAACGGAGTGAGCGTGGAAGACTGCATCATCATGGACCACGCGGTCCTGAAAAAAGGATGCAGCCTCCGCAGGGTGATCGTGGACAAGCACAATATCGTGGGGGAAAATGAACAGATAGGCTTCAACCCTGAAGCCGACCGCCTGGGCTGTCATGTCGATGCGTCGGGAATCGCGATTCTTCCGAGGGGAGGGAGACCGGGCAGGGGCATGAGGTGATCGCCGTGGAGCAGGAACGGGATATCCTAAGCAGGATCATTGCGTTCGAAAAGGAAGTCCAGGAAAGGCTCAGACAGGAAAAGAGCGAATCCCTCGAACGGCTGGAAGAAGTGAGGAAGGCGACGGAAGAGAAGATCGCACGGGAGGAGGAACTGCTGAAAAAGACTTACGGGCAGAAGGCTGAAGGAATAAAGGACGGTCCCGAGAGGAAGGCCGCCGCGATTATCCGTCAATCGGAGGCGTGGGCTGAGGGCCTCGGCGCGATCAGCGAGGAGACCCTGATGCGGATAGTAATGAAACATGTTGCACGGATACTACCGGGGGAATGATGCCTTGCGCTTCAAGGGAATTTCCTCTCTAACGAGGTTTCGGTCTGGGCAGGGAAAAGCCCCGGGGGAAAGCAGTCTTGCCCGGGACGGCGCCGGAAACGCGGGCGTGCCGTGATCGTAAAGATGTCCAAGGTCGAGATCATCGGCCCGAAGGGTCTGCTCGAGGCCGCACTTTCACTCCTCAAAGACCTGGGCATATTCCAGATCGAACCCGCCGCCGTCGGGTTCATCGACAAGGGGTGCGAGGGGCACGTGACTTCTTTCCTGCCCGATGAGACCTCCCTCTCGGAAGTGCTGTTTCTCGAGAATCTCAGGACGAGATTGGAAGAGCTCTTTTCGTACCTTCCGCCGGTGGAAGTCAGGAAGAGTTATATCGAGCCGCTCCCGGTCATCGATACGATCAGCAAGACCATGGAGAAGCACTGCGCCGCATGCAGGGACCTGCATCAGCGGAAAGAGGGACTGCAGAAGGAGGCGGCAGAGCTCAAACGGTACCTTCTTTTTCTCGCGACCATCTCCTCGCTTCTCGGAAGTGTGCGCGAAACGCCGGACCTCGACTTTATCGGACTCACGATAAAGGAGCCGCAGATGATCGGACGCCTCAGGGAGCTGATCTCGCGGCTGACGGATTTCAGGTTCGAGCTGTTGACGGAGACAGAGGAGGACGGCACCATTGTGGGGCTGATTACCGTGGAGAAGGGCATCTCCGAAAAGGTGAAGAAGTCCCTCAGTGACGAACACGTCCCCGAACTCCGCTTCCCCCCTGCGGTCGCCGATCTCACCTTTGCGGAAAAGCTTTCCTACGTGAAAGAACGGGCTGCCGCCGTAGAGGCGGAGATCGACTGGATAACCGGCGAAACGAAAAAATTCTCGACGAGATGGCTGCCGATCTACAAGAGAGTGAAAGAGTGGACGGACGAGAGGCTTTCGCTTCTCAAGGCGACTGCCTGGGTATTCGAGACGAGGATGTGTTTTTTCATAAACGGGTGGATGCCCTCAGGGGACGTCGAAAGGTTGAGGAAAAGCCTGCTCGGCGCCTTCTCGGGCAAGGTCGCGATCGAGGAGAAGGAGATGCTCGAAGAGGACCTCGACAGGGTCCCCATCGTCCTGAGGAACCGGGGCTATTTCAAGCCTTTCGAGCTCCTCGTAAAAATGCTTCCCCTGCCGAAATACACCTCCTTCGATCCCACGCCCTTCATCGGCGTATTTTTCCCCGTCTTTTTCGGGATGATCCTCGGAGACGCCGGTTACGGGTTGATTCTCCTCGCCCTTTCCCTCACGCTGAAGCGGGTCTTCAGGAAGAAGGGCGATATCAGGGACGGAGCGAAGATACTGCTCATAAGTTCCCTCTACGCGATCTTCTTCGGCATCCTTTTCGGGGAGTTCTTCGGAGAACTCGGCACCGCCCTCTTCGGTCTTGAACCCCTCTGCGTCGAGAGGCGCCATGCCGTTATCCCGATGCTGTACTTCTCATTGTCCGTAGGGGTGGTGCACGTCGTCCTCGGTCTTGTCCTCGGCCTCACATCGGCCATGAAGAAAAAGGCGAAAAAGGAAGCGGCATTCAAGCTCCTGAATGTCCTCCTGATCTTCTGCATCATCGTGCTTATCGCTTCGTTCTTCAAGCCCTTTCCCTGGCTCTTGTCGAAACCGGTGATTATCGTGATTCTGGTGCTCACGCCGCTGCTCTTCTTTACGGGAGGACTGCTGGCGCCCCTTGAGTTGCTGAAGAGCATCGGCAATATCGTCTCGTATGCCAGGATAATGGCGATCGGTCTTGCCTCGGTCCTTCTCGCTTTTGTAGCGAACCGGATGGCGGGGATGATGGGGGATGTCGTCATCGGGGTGATCGCCGCGGGCTTGCTACATACCATCAATATCGTCCTGGGGGTTTTCTCCCCTACGATTCATTCCCTCAGGCTGCACTATGTCGAGTTCTTCAGCAAGTTCGTGGAGCACGGGGGGAGGAGGTTCGCGCCATTCAAGAAAGAGAGTTAAATCGACCGCGGTCCGGGGAAGGGCCTCGGTCACAAGGAGGGAGAATATGGAAAAGGTATTGGTCGCTTTTGCAGCTGCACTTGCAATAGGGCTCTCTGCGATCGGAACGGCATGGGCGCAGTCCAGGATCGGGGCTGCAGGGGCAGGGACCCTTGCGGAAAAGCCCGAGATGAGCGGCACGATCATCATTCTTCTGGCGATCCCTGAGACGATGGTCATCCTGGGATTCGTGATCGCTACGATGATACTCTTCACGGTGAAGTGAAATGAGTTACCGGGAGCTGCTCGAGGCCCTCGAAAAGGAATGTCAGGAGAAGATCGGGAAGATCAGGGACGAAGAAGAGGCGGAGGCGGAAAGGATCAGGGTCGGCGCAGACAGGCACCTCCGGAAGCTGGAGGAGGAATATGAACTCGGACTCTCCTCGGCCGCAAGGGCCGGTGCGGAAGCGGTCCTGTCGGAGGCGGAAAGGACTGCAAGGGCGAAAAGACTGACAGCGGAAAAGGAGTTGTCCGAGAGGCTGTATCAGTTTGCCGTGCGCGCGCTTCCCTGCCTGAGAGATGAGAAGTACGGGGATGTTTTCGGAGTCCTCGTGGGGGAACTTCCCTCCTTCTGCTGGGAAGTGGTGAGGGTTCGTGCAGAAGACGGAGATATGGCAAAGGCCTTTTTCCCCGGGGCAGAGATTGCTCCCGACGACGGTATAAGCGGCGGGCTCGACGTGATCGCGGGAAAAGGGACGATACGGGTCGTCAATACTTTTGAAAAGAGGCTCGAAAAAGCCTGGTCCGGGATGCTGCCCGGGATAATGAATGATGTGTACGACTTTCTCGGCACGGCCCCGGACAAGGGCGGGAGGCCGGCGCGGAACCCGGGGGAAGTTGATGCGGTATAGTATGCGTAAGGGCGGGGAAATCCTGGAATGCGGAAGGGAAGGCGGATACCCGGCCGAGTATCTCCTTTCGAGGATCAGGGGCAGGCGGACGTCCCTCATCACGGACTGGGCGGCGTTTCTCTCCTCTGAGACGCCCCTCGACTACCTGTCCTCGCTCGAGCGGGCAGGAGCGGAGAACTCGCCCGAAGGCGTCTGGCGGCGCCTTCTTCGCGAGTACCGGTGGGTATACCGCCAGATGGAGGAGGGCCTGCGGGAAATTTTCAGGCCATTTTTCCTCTACACGGAGCTCAGGACACTTTTCTTTTGCCTCAGGTTTCTCTCCGCCGGTGAAATGACAAGGATGGAAGAGCTCCTCGGCCACAGCCTCTTTTCGAAGGGATTCAGGAAACTCCTGCTCGGCGGCGGAGATGTCGCCGACACGGTAGGCGCCGTCGGGAAAGTCTTTGTTTCGCTTGCGCCGGGGTTCGGGCAGATGAAGGAAATCTTCCTCACGAAAGGGATAAGAACGATGGAGCTGCACGTAACAAATACCTATCTCGACTATGTCAGAGGATCGAGACTCCATCCCGTGATCAGGGCTTTTTTTTCGCGCCTTGTCGACGCGAGAAATATCATGACCCTTTATAAATACCTCAGGTGGGAGATGAAAGTCGCGCCCCGTTTTTTGTCGGGGGGAAGCATCGCTGAGGCGAGACTGAGGGATGTCTTCGCGCGGGAAGACCTCTTCGGGGTCATCCCCCTCGTCCGTACTTTGACCGGGGAAGTGATCGAAACCCCGGGCCCGACCGAGGTCGAGAACAGCCTTTACCGGGGAATGACGGCTTTTTTGCGGCGGGCAGGCAGAAGCACGCCCGGTCCCGGCCTTATCCTGGATTACCTTTGGCGATGTTCTGTCGAGGCGAGGAATCTCGGGATCATCCTCTACGGGCAGGGAACGGACAGGGAAGATCTGAAGGGGGAGCTGCTTCGATGAAGAAGATAGTCTTCATCACCGGCCCCGATGCCGAATGCGGGTTCAGACTGACGGGCGTGGCGGAATATACGATCGGGAAGGAAGAGCTCGAAGATGTCCTGAAGAGCGTCATCGGAAAGCCGGAGAGCGGTCTTGTCGTGGTCGACGACAGGCTGATACAGGGGATGAGCGAGTCGAGGCTGAGGGAACTCGAAAGGAGATGGTTCGGGATTCTCCTGATCCTTCCAGCCCCTGAAAGACCGGGCGTAGAGGTGGAGGATTACGCGATGCGGCTGATAAAAAGAGCCATCGGATATCACGTGAGGTTGAAGCTGTGATAGGGAGAATAACGGCCATTTCAGGCCCTACGGTGAGTGTGGAGATGACGGGGCTTAAGCTCTACGACAGAGTCTATGTCGGCCATTCGATGCTCACCGGAGAAGTGGTGAGGCTCGACAGGAACATTGCGACGATCCAGGTGTACGAGAATACCAAGGGGCTCAGCATCGGTGAGCCCGTGAAAGGCGTGGGTATGCCTCTGACCGTCCGCCTCGGACCGGGCCTCCTCCGGGGCATGTTCGACGGTCTCCAGCGGCCCCTCGAAAGACTGAGGGAGGAGATGGGCGCGTTCATCAGCGCAGGCACGGAACTGTACGCGCTGGACTATCTGAAGAAGTGGGAGTTCCGTCCCCTGAAAAAGGCCGGCGACGCGGTAGAACGCGGCGAAGTGATCGGCTTCGTCGAAGAAGGCACCTTCCGGCACCTGATCATTTCACCGGCAAAAGGGAAGATCGTCCGGATCGCCGGGGGCGAATTGAGCCTGAATGAGACGTTCGCCGAATACGAGGACGGCACCGGTGTATACGGATGCAACGAATGGCCGGTGAGAATGCCTCGGCCCTATAGAAAAAAACTCTTCTCGTCGGAACCTCTCATCACGGGACAGCGGTGCATCGATTTTCTCTTCCCCTTTGCAAGGGGGGGGACCGCCATTTTCCCCGGTGGCTTCGGCACGGGAAAGACGATCCTCGAGCAATCGATCGCCAAGTTTGCGAGCGCCGATATCGTGGTCTATGTGGGGTGCGGGGAGCGCGGCAACGAGATGGCGGAACTGATCAGCGAGTTCGGGGAACTCAGCGACCCCTGGACAGGGAAGAAACTGATGGAGCGGACGATACTGGTAGCGAACACCTCGAACATGCCTGTGGCGGCGAGGGAGGCATCGATCTACACCGCGGTGACGATGGCCGAGTATTACCGGGACATGGGCTACCATGTGCTGCTCCTGGCGGACAGCCTTTCGCGATGGGCCGAGGCGTTGCGGGAGATATCGTCTTCTCTCGAGGAGATGCCCGGAGAAGAGGGGTATCCGACGTACCTCGCCTCGCGGCTTTCGGGGTTTTTCGAGAGGGCCGGGATGGTCGAGACCCTGAGCGGCGCGACAGGCTCCCTCAGCATGATCCTTTCGGTCTCTCCGCCCGGAGGGGATTTTACAGAGCCCGTGACCCAGGCGTGCCTCAGAACCGCGGGGGCGTTCCTGATGCTCGATACCTCGCTTGCGCACAAGAGGCACTACCCTGCGATCAACTGGTTCCAGAGCTATTCCCTCTACGAGAAGGAGTTGGCGGCATATTTCAACGAGCGGGTCTCTGAAGACTGGGGGACACTGAAGGAGAGGTGCAGGGAGATGCTCCAGAGGGAAGAGGCCCTGAGAGAGGTTGCGGAGATCGTCGGCTCCGAAGGGCTGCAGGATGCCGACAGGCTTCTGATGAAGGTAGCGGACACGATCCGGATGGAGTTTCTCTGCCAGAACGCATACAGCGAGGACAGTTTTTCGCCGCCCGAAAAAACAGTTGCGAAGATCAGGGAGGTTGTAGAGTATTACCATGCAGCGCTCGTGAAGCTCAAGGAGGGAATGCCGCTGGAGGAGATCATGAAACGGTAGCGGGAAAGCCGCTCACGTCTTTTCCTGTTTCGACTCCTTCACATGCTCGTGCGTTTTCAGGTGGGGCATGCAATATTCATGATCCCCCTCGCACCGGGAACAATATCTGAAGTCCATTAGGGCGTCGTCCTTTTCAGTCATGCCGCATATCGAACATTTGTGGATGAAAGCTTTTTCGGGCGGTGCGCTGCGC
This sequence comes from Nitrospirota bacterium, assembly GCA_023475105.1. Taxonomy (GTDB): domain Bacteria; phylum Nitrospirota; class Thermodesulfovibrionia; order Thermodesulfovibrionales; family UBA9159; genus JAMCWJ01. Next base: position 6,187 of record JAMCWJ010000060.1, on the reverse strand, counting down.
GAGGTGAAGGCGCGTCTTCTCTGATAGGAGAAGGAGCTGTTTTTCCAGTTTGCGGCGATTTCTCTTCCGAAAAAGAGGAAATAATTCAGGACCGAAACGAGTGCCGCGGCCTTGGCAGGAAGCGGGGCCGTGAGGACGGTGAAACCGATGAAAAACCAGTTGAGCCACGCGAGATATTTCACCTTCACGGGAAGGACGAAGAACAGGAGTATCTCGAAATCGGGGTAGACATAGGCGAAGGCGAGGAAGAGCGAGAGGTTCAGATAGACGGCAGTGGAGCCCTGTCCGACGAGGAACGCGGCGAGGATCGTGCAGGCCATCCCCGTGAGATAATAGACGTTGAACCTGAAACTTCCCCACTCGTGCTCCAGCCCCGTCCCGACCATGTAATAGAAATAGAGAATAAAAAAGATCCAGATGATCGAGGTCGCCGGCGGAATGAAAATGAAGGTGACCAGCCTCCATACCTCGCCCCGGAGGACGAGGGAGGGGTCGAGCCAGAGTTTGCTTATCAGGTTGCTTCCGCGGTAGGCGTAAGAGAGGAAGTACACAAGCCCGTTGATCCCGATGATATAGACCATCAGGTTCTCTATCGCATACCGGCCGAGCTTTCTTTCGAGTCTGTTCATCAGGCTCACAACGCCACCTCCGGTCTATTATAAGGGCTTTCCGGAAGTTTCTCAAAAGAAAACCGCCTGCGTCTGTAAGAGAACTACTATTGCGTGAGGGCGGGCAGAGCAACCCTCGAATCCTTTTGGGCCACGCGTCCGATTGTCACTGCTTCAAAAAAAATGTTAGAGTAAGCCGAAATTCCGGGGATATGTCGGAAATGCCTGTAAAGACCGGTCTGGATCTGTGCGAAAAAAGATGGCCTGCGCGCTTCAGAGGGGCGAGGGTGGGGCTCCTGGTCCATCCCGCGTCTGTCAACAAGAGGTTCGCGCACGCCGTCGATCTCTTTATCGAGTCGAAGAAGTGCAGACTCGCGGCCCTCTTCGGACCCCAGCACGGAATCCGGGGAGAAACGCAGGACAACATGATCGAGTGGCGGGGGTTTACCGACAAGAAGACCGGACTTCCCGTATTCAGCCTTTACGGAAAGACACGCAGGCCTGAACCTTCGATGCTCGGGAATGTGGACCTTATGGTGATAGACCTTCAGGATGTGGGCGCGCGCTATTATACCTTCATCTGGACCATGGAGCTCTGTATGCAGGCCTGCCGTGAGGAGGGTAAGTCCGTTGTGGTGCTCGACAGGCCGAACCCTCTGGGCGGAGCGATTACCGAAGGAACTGTTCTTGATCCCCGTTATTCGTCCTTCGTCGGAGGTAGGCCTTTGCCGGTACGCCACGGCATGACCATCGGGGAGATTGCCCGGTACCTGAAGGATGCCTGCTGTCCCTCTCTTGATCTGCATGTCCTTCCGATGGAAGGCTGGAAGCGGAAGATGTGGTTCGACCAAACGGCTCTGCCCTGGGTCATGCCTTCCCCGAATATGCCGACCCCGGAGACGGCTGCAGTCTATCCCGGCATGTGCCTCCTCGAAGGGACACTCCTCAGCGAAGGACGCGGAACGACACGGCCTTTCGAAATATTCGGAGCCCCCTTTATCGACGCAGGCTTCCTCGTGAAGAGACTGAAAGAGTTCAGACTTCCCGGGGTCTTTTTCAGGCCCCTCTCTTTCGAGCCGACCTTCCAGAAACATGCCGGCAGGCTTTGCGGAGGCGCGCAGCTCCATGTGACGGACCGGAGGCGTTTTAGACCCTTCAAGACAGGGGTTGCGGTACTGAAAGCGGTTTATGACCTCTACCCCGGGCGTTTCGAATGGAAGAGGCCTCCTTATGAATATGAAAACGTGAAAATGCCGATAGATATCCTCGCGGGCAACGAGTGGCTCAGGGAGGGCATAAAGAAAGGCGAAGACCTGGGGCTCATGGAGGCGCGATGGCAGGAAGAATCTCTTCGATTTGTGAAAACGGTCAGAAAGAGATTCCTCATGTATGACTGAGCCGATCAACGTTTTCGTCCTTGCTGCGGGCAGCGGTGAAAGGCTGCAGCCGATCACCTTTCATATCCCGAAGCCGCTTCTGCCGGTTGTCGGGAAACCGGCGCTCGAGACGGTCCTCGAAAAGGTCTCCCGTCTCGGCGCAAAATGCGTGGGTATCAACCTCCATTACAAAAAAGATGTGATCGAGGACTGGATAAGGCGCTCGGCCTTTCGCGATCTGGTCAGACTTTTTCCCGAAGAATCGATGCTCGGGACAGGGGGCGCCCTGAAGAATGCGGAGAGCTTCCTTTTGACGGACACCTTCCTGGTCCACAACTCCGACATCCTCTCCGATATCGAACTCGAAGGTATCATCGCCTTCCACCACGCCTCGGACAACATCGCGACCCTTGCAGTGCACGATTTCCCGAAGTTCAACACCGTTTCGGTCGATGCCGGGGGGCTGCTGAGGGGTGTCGGCGACACCCTCATCGGAAGGGAGCCCGTGGACAGGCGCGTCGCTTTTACGGGGATAGCCGTGTACAGCGCGGAGTTTCTCAGGTTCCTTCCCGAAGGGGCATCAAGTGTCGTGGATGCGTGGCTGGCTGCTGCATCCGAGGGGCGGCGGGTCGGTAGCCTCGACCTGAGCGGCTGTTACTGGAGCGACATAGGCACTCCCGCCGCATACGCTGCAGCCGTGGTCCGGCAGATGAGATCGGAGGGCGAGACCATCTCGATCAGTCCCTCTGCGAGAGGCTGCCGTCACGCGGAGATCGCCGGATACGTCGTGATGGAAGCGGACTCCGTAGCGGAAAAAGGTTCGGTGGTGAGAAACTGCATCCTCCTTCCCGGATCGAGGGCGAAGGGAAATCTCCCCCTCGAAAACTGCATCGCCGGCTCGGGTTTTGTCCTATCCCTCACGGAAGGGGAAATGCTCGGCTCATCAGGAGATGATCGGACTTTTCTTATCGGCGTCGGAGGTTCGGACAGAAAGTTCTACCGCATCAGGGAGGGGAGAGGCTCCTCCGTACTCGTTCGGTTCGGCCCGGACGACGAAGACTTTGAGCGCTACATCGCATATGCGGACTTCTTGAGGAGCTGCGGCGTCCCGGTGCCTGAATTGCTGAGGGCGAGCCCCGAAAAGAAGAAAGCCCTCTTCGAAGATCTGGGAGATCTCTCGCTCTACAGCTGGCTCAGGTGCCGGCGCACTGAGGAAGAGGTAGAGGAAGTTTATAGAAAAGTCCTCGATATCGCGGTGATGGTCCATACCGCGGCAACAAACCATAGCTCGGAATGTCCTTCCCTACGGGAGCGGATTTTCGATTATGATCATCTCCGATGGGAAACCGGCTATTTCCTCGAGAACTATGTGTCGCGGATCAGGCAGACTCCAGTTGAAGACAGACAGAGGATCGATGAAGAATTCGGGCGGCTCGCCGACCTGGTCGATTCTTTCCCGAAGACGGTGATCCATAGGGACTTCCAGTCCCAGAACGTCATGCTCACAAAGGGAGGCATCCCCCGGATTATCGACTTCCAGGGCGCAAGGATCGGGCCTCCCGCCTATGACGTGGCCTCTCTTCTCTGGGACCCCTATTACCGGCTCGGAGAAGAATTGAGGGAAAGACTCTTGAACTACTATGTCGGAGAGATGAAGGAAAAAGGCGATGCGGGCTTCGGTGACGAGGCCTTCAGAAATACGCTTCTCCCCTGCAGACTTCAGAGACACATGCAGGCCCTGGGGGCGTACGGGTTCCTTTCCTCGGTGAAAGGGAAAAGCTATTTTTTGAAGCATGCAAAGGAAGGGCTCAGGCTTTTCATGGAAGGGATATCGGCGGCAAGGAACGAATATCCGGCCCTTTATGCACTGGCGTCGTTATTGTGAAAGTCGTTCGATGAATTACCGCCGCTACGCCCTCGGTTTGCTCCTCGGCGTCAATCTTCTCAACTATATCGACCGGCAAGTGCTCTACGCAGTATTTCCCCTGGTGAAGGAAGACCTTCGTCTTTCAGACACGGCGCTCGGCCTCCTCGGAAGCGCCTTCATGGTCTGCTATATGGTGTCGGCCCCGCTTCTCGGCTGGCTCGGGGACCGGATGAGCCGTGCGCGGATTGCCGCATACGGCCTCTCTCTCTGGAGCCTCTTCACAGCAGGAGCGGGCATTGCGCCTGGGTATGGGACGCTTCTGGCTGCAAGGACACTCGTCGGAGTCGGCGAGGCGAGTTTCGGGACCGTGTCGCCCGGGCTCCTCTCAGACTTTTTTCCGAAAGAGAGAAGAGGCCGCATACTCTCCTACTTCTATCTTGCGATCCCCGTGGGAAGTGCGCTTGGCTACCTGCTGGGCGGCATCCTCGGACAACGCTTCGGGTGGCACGCGGCGTTCCTCGTGGTCGGGATTCCCGGCCTGTTTCTGGTGCTTCCCCTGCGGTTTCTTCGCGAGCCCCGGCGCGGGGGCGAAGAGCAGCCCCTGGAATTACGCGACAGCGGATGCGAAGAGCGGCTCTCGAAAAGGTATCTTCGGCTCTTCACCAACCGTACATTCGTGACGAACACGCTGGCGATGGCTGCAATGACCTTTGCCCTAGGCGGACTAGCACAGTGGGTGCCGTCCTTTCTTCATCGCATCCATAATCTGAATGTGGCCGAGGGCAATACGCTTTTCGGGGTGATCACGGTAGTCTCGGGAATCGCCGGCACGCTCGCGGGAGGCTGGCTCGGCGACCGCGCGCAGAGGAAGAGCCTGAAGGGTTATCAGCGGGTTTCAGGCTGGGGATTCATCCTGGGGGCGCCTGTTGCAGCATATGCGCTCCTGACTCCGTCTCTTACGGGTTGCCTGGTCGCGGTCTTTTTTGCCGAATTTCTGCTTTTTCTGAACACGGGACCGCTGAATACGGTCATCGTGAATGTGAGCAGGCCTGAAGCGCGTGCGATGGCCTTTGCCGTCAACATATTCTTTATCCATGCCTTGGGAGATGCGGTCTCACCGACCATCCTCGGGTTCCTCTCGGATATGTGGGGGCTGAGGTCCGCACTCCTGATCACTCCCTTTGTTGTTCTCGTCGCCGGCTTCTTCTGCTTTTTCGGGACGAGGTTCATCGAAAAAGACACGGTGGAATGATTCCGCGTTCAGGGCGGACAGGCAGAAAACTCTTTCTCGTGAAACAGGGGAGTGCTATAATACCTTCGAGGACAGGATGAGGCTTTCCGAACATATATACTCCACCATTTCATCCATCAGGGGCCCGCTCATTTTCGTCGAGAAAGTCTTTTCCGCCAGGATGGGGGAGGTGGTGAGGGTTGTCTTCCCGGACGGCAAGGAGATGGACGGCGAGGTCCTGAAGATCGAGAAGGATTCGGTCCTCATCCAGGTATACGGAGAGACAAGAGGGCTCGATATCGGGAAGTCGTCCGTTATCTTTACCGACGCAGTGAAAAGGGCGCCGCTTTCCTCGGACATCATCGGGAGGGTTTTCAGCGGCTCCTTTCTTCCGAGAGACGGCGTGCCGATGTTCATCCCCGAGAAATGGGCTCCTGTGTCCGGCTTTCCGATCAACCCTGCCTCGAGGGCGAGGCCGGAGGAGTTCATCGAAACAGGGTTCTCCTGCATCGACGGGCTCAATACTCTCGTAAAAGGACAGAAACTTCCGATCTTTTCGAGCGCCGGGCTTCCTTCGAAGGAGCTTGCCGCGGGAATACTCAGGAATGCGCGGACGACGAGCGGCCGGGAGACACGTGAGGAGAAATCCCCCGATTCCTTCCTGTACGGAAAAGGGGAAGAGAGGGTCTCCGAAGGCTTTGTCGTCGTGTTCGTGGCCGTGGGGCTTACCTTCCATGAGTATTCGTTCTATACAAAAGTCCTTGAGGAGATGAGGACGGGTTTTGTCGCTTTTGCGAACATGGCGGACGAACCGGTCGTGGAGCGGCTTCTGGCGCCGCGTTTCGGCCTTACCCTGGCCGAATATCTCGCCTTCGAAAGGGGGATGGATGTGCTTGTGGTGATCACCGACATGACCAATTACTGCGACGCCCTGAGAGAGGTTTCGACTGCGCGGGAGGAGTTGCCGGGAAGAAGGGGATATCCCGGGTACATGTACTCCGACCTTTCCTCCCTCTACGAGCGTGCCGGGAGGATCAAGGGGATGCCGGGCTCGGTTACGATGCTTCCGGTAGTGACGATGCCGGAAGACGATATCACCCATCCG
>JAMCWJ010000045.1 GCA_023475105.1 Nitrospirota bacterium | reverse complement strand
GCCTTCCCGCTCCCGGTCCTTTCTTTTTTAGGGTATTTTAATCCGGGAAGGGCTTCGATAGGGTCAGTCGATTACGATTAATTCAGGGCCAACAGCGTTAGGTTATTCCGAAAAACAACAGGGGATGTTCTTCTATTTCCAGGCTGAGAAGGAAAAAGGAAAGCTCCATTTCTGGAATTATTATGATCTCAATACAGACCGCATAGTAGACAATCGTTTCCTCATTTCAAATCTTATTTCCTGTTCGCCTGACACTGAACGGGTGATTGGCGATTATGATGCCTTTGGAATTCAGGACAAAATCATCGAGCAAATTCTGAAAACGCATCAAGAAAAAGAGGCCCTTGAGTCAGTGCCAAAAGTTATCGATCCGATCCAACAGACCTTTGCGACCGCCATCCAGAGCTATCTGAATCATCCTGACGTGAAAAGGAACGAGGCGCTGGATGCCATAAAATATCTAAACCAGCCTTTGCCGGGGGCGCAAATAAAAGAACTTCGGAAAACATATAAAGAATTTCAGAAAAACCCTGTTTTCCAAATACTCATCGAAAAGATAACGGAGATGCTAGAAACATACGGTTCGTCACAAGCCGAGGGCGGCGCGACCGATCGCGTTGAATTACGCCGCGACGATCTTAGATTGATTTGCTTTGACTATTTATGCGGGTGATCGATTTGTTCTTGACTGCCTCATCGGCTTTTGCCCGATTTCTGTCGGCTAATTTCGGCAAATAGGGACGGCAAATAGGGACAGCGCCTATTTTAGTTTACCTTTGCTGACAGCTTTGCCCGACGGCTGAGCGGGGTGAGGTCTATTTTCTTGCTATTTCTCTTCTTTCCCCTTGCTGCTTATAGCGGAGACTATATCATTTGTGCCTGTCTTACCCCTAACTTTTGATCAGTCAACTGTCAAGGGCTGACATCTGTGGCGCCGCTGAGCTCAGGGACGCCTTCAGCGGCCGACTGGAATAACGAGTTAGCGCTTCCCTGGTTTGGCCAACTCCTGTTCTTTCAACCAAGTAATAACCGCCCCATTCACTTGGTCTTCACAGCCCCGGTAATCATGCCTAGCGCCGGGAATGGATACCTGCTTGAATCGCTCAGAGACAAAATGCCGTCAGAAAAACTACAACTCCTGCAACCAGCAGGAAAGAGTTGGTCTTGTTCATCACCTTTCTCCTTTCATGATCGTTGACAATTACTATCCCTACGGGTATTTTCTCCTCATCCAATTCAGTTCATAGTGGGGCAGCTCTCAAAGAGAAACCATACCATTGAAACCGGGATAACCGCGAATCGTGCTGTGCAATCAGGGCGACCGAAGGCCAAAACAGGTATTACGACCGTCGGTAATTTACCTTTACAAAAGAAAGTGAAAGAAATTCTTCTTGACAAAATATGCACATATCATTATATTTCCATATACGCATGAATGAATAGAAAACCAAGGGGATTCATATGCCATTGCCACATGACAAATTGGAGATTCTGAAGATCATCGCCCACCCTGTGAGGATAAAGATCCTTCAGGAGCTTGTCAAAGGCGTAAAGTGCGTGAGCGATTTTCAGGACTTCCTTGAGATAAGTCAGCCGAATGTGTCTCAGCATCTGTCGCTCCTCAGGACCCGCGGCATTATCGATTTTTATGTAGACGGCAGGCTGAAATGCTATTTTCTCGTCGATCCGATAATCCCCGATATTCTCGATATCCTCGTGAAAGATTACCGGAGCGCATTGCCTGCGCCCGCCTGTTGTCCCGTTACAAAGAAGGGGAAATATCCGGGAACAAGAAACGCGAGGACCGGAGAAAAAAAGGCTTCACAAACGGCATCGTAGAAGGCAGAAATGCGAGCCGGGGAGACATAGGACCGGGGAGGTTGAAAAGCAAGATGAACGCGGAGCACTTGCGAAAGAAAGGAGGCCAAGAATGGGAAAAACAATAACACTGTTTCTGTCCACGTCGCCTTACTCATACGAGAACACGCTCACTGTGGCCAGAACCGCTGAATCCGCACTCGAAAAGGGACACTCGGTGAACCTCATCGCATCGGGGGACGGGGTGTACTGCTTTCTGAAGGGCCAGAAGGCAAAGGGAATACTGAACGCTCAGGAAAAGTTTTCGGAGCTTATCGCAAAAGGGCTCAAGGTCTATCTCTGAGGCGGCTGTCTGAACTTCCGCCGTGCGGCGAAGGACGATTACCTTGAGGGCGCGGAGGTCGGCTCCCTCAAAGGTCTTTTCGAGACAATGGCGCAGACCGATGTCTGGCTGAACATCGGGGCATAGAGGAGGAGAAAATGGGCAGAATTGCAATGATTTTGAGAAGGTCACCCTATGGCGACATCAATGCGGCTGAAGCTGTCAGACATGCGATGGGCGGCGCTGCGGGCGAGCTGGATGTGGACCTAATTCTCGTGGACGGCGGTGTCCTGCTCGCGAAAAAGGGGCAGGACGACGCGGGTACGGGTTTCACGAACCTCGAAGGGGCGTTGAAAGACTGTATCGACATGGGTGTTGTGGTGTATGCGGACAAGGCCTCGGTGCGGGACCTGCACCTGGAAGCGGCGGATATCGCCGACGGCATAAAGATCGCGAGCGCCGTGCAGATAGTGGAACTGATGCAGGAAGCAAGGACAACGATGATATTCTGAAATCAAGGATAAGGCCGGGGTTGAGGCGAAGCGGGAATCGACTCCGGATTTGCTCAACATTAACCTTCCTCGTTAAGGAGGTTTCCATGGTCGTAATAGTGAAAAGCGCTCCCGACACAACGGACGGGAAAAGGGGTGTAAAGCTGGCAAGAGATATGGCGGCGGACATCGTGCTCCTCCAAAACGGCGTCTATTTTGCACAGAGAGAGAGGCTTGAAGGCTTTTGCGGCACGGTGTACGCTCTGGACGACGACATAAGGTTGAGGGGATTAAGGGAAGATGAGATCGAAAGAGACGTGAGGAGACTTGACTACGGGGGATTCGTCGACCTTGCTGCCGGTGAGGAGAAGGTGATCGGCATCTTTTAAAGAAAAGAAGAGAAGGCGCGTGAACGGGAAAACAGGAGGTAATGATGGCAAGGATAGTAGTTTTGGGAGGATCTTTCGGCGGGCTGACCGCGGCCTTTGAGCTTAAAAGGCTGCTCGGGAAAAGGGCCGACATCACTGTTATAAGCTACGATGAAAAGTTCGTCTTTGTCCCCTCCCTGCCGTGGGTTGCCATGGGGAGCAGGAGGGCTGCCGACATCACGCTTCCGCTGAAGCCGATCCTCGAAAGAAAAGGCATGACATTCATCCACGAGGCGGCTAAAGGGATAGATGCCGATGCATCTAAAGTCGTTACCGCAACAAAAGACGTACCCTATGATTATCTTGTAATAGCGACCGGCCCCTATCTTCCCTTTGAAGAGGTCCCCGGTCTCGGACCTGAGAAGGGATATACCGAATGCATCTTCACCCTTGACCAGGCAGAAAGGACGAATAAGGCATGGAACAAGTTTCTGGAGAATCCAGGCCCTGTTGTCACCGGCTCTGTTCAGGGAGTGAGCTGTTTCGGCCCGACCTATGAGTATGCCTTTGAGATCGACACAGAGCTTAGCCGGAGGAAGATCCGTCACAAGGTCCCCATCGTATTTGTAACTCCCGAGCCATATATAGGCCATTTCGGCATCGGCGGGCTGAGGAATTCAAAGCGGATGATGGAGGATGAATTCGCAAAGAGGGATATTAAGATCATCACCAATACAGCGGTCGATGAGATCTCACCAGGCGAGGTGAGACTGAAGGACGGCACGAAGCTTCCCTTTAAACTCTCGATGCTCGCCCCTGCGATGAAAGGGGTTGCTGCTGTTGCTCATCTCGGAAACCCGAGGGGTTTTATCCCTGTTGACGCCAAATACAGGCATACAAAGCATAAGAACATCTTCTGTGTAGGTGTCGCAATGGCAATCGCCCCTCCGGAACAGACACCTGTCCCGACGGGCGTTCCGAAGACAGGGTATATGACCGTGAAGATGGCCAAGGTCGCTTCCAGGGCGATCACGTCGGATATCACCGGGGTCACTCCCCCGGAGGGAATTCCTATAGATGTCGTCTGTCTTATGGACATGGGGAATACCGCGGCCATCATGAAGGCGAGCCCGGTGCTTCCGCCGAGGCAGGAGTCCGAGCTGAAAGCGGGGCTCAGGTATAGGTGGCTGAAGATCGCTTTTGAGAGATACTTCCTCTGGAAGATAAAGAGGGGGTTGAGTTCGTTGCCGTGAAGAAAGAGATATTGGAATTTCATGCAGAATTCTGTAAGACCTTTTCCAATCCCAAAAGGCTTGAGATATTGAATCTCCTTAAGGCGGGAGAAGTGACTGTAGGCGATATCGCCAGGAAACTCAAAGCCCCCAAGGCCAACGTGTCTCAGCATCTCACCGTGATGCGCATGATGCGGATTCTGAAGACAAGAAGAGATGGTACGAACGTTTATTACAGGATAGCCAATACGAAGATTATCCAGGCTTGCAGTCTCATGCAGGTTGCACTTGCACAGCTTATGAAAGGTGTGCCGGTGGTTCAAAGCAAAAAGAGGTAACTCGTGCAGGGAAAGGAATTGCTGAAATGACGAAGATAACGAAGAATGTGTCCATCATGTGTTTTCATGAGGAACTCTGCCAGGTCTACAATGCCCTGATGACAGCTTTGAGTCTCCTCAGGGAAGGTTCGAAGGTCACAATATTCTTCGGCTCTCGCGGTGTCAATGCAATCCATAAGGACAAGGTCAAAGAGCTGAAATGCCTGCCTGATCAGCCGAAAGAGATGGGAGATGCGGTGATGAAGAGGATGGAAGAGATGGAACTGCCCTCAGTCGAGGAACTGCTCTTCATGCTGTATAAAGAGGGGGCGCAAATGCTTGCCTGTCCGCTCAATGTCCCTCTGTTCGGTATGTCCAAGGCAGACTTTGTTGATGGTGTAGAGGTTGCAAACCCTGCGACCTACTACAAAGAAGTTGTGGTTCCGGCAGATATGAATCTCACTTTTTAGTGAAAATAACACAAAAGCAACACTCGATCGACAAAAAGACTTAATTACTATTTTTGATATTGAAAGCTATGAAATTAAGAGCTACGAAAAAGTTCATCTATGGCTTCCAGGCAAACAGCAGATATATGTAGAACCTTGAAAGGAGATGGTTGCAATGAGGAAAATAAGAAAGACTGCACAGCTATTGGCAAAGGGGAGGAGACGACCTATGCCAAGAAGGTTCATCGCTATGGTCTTGTTTGTGATTGTAGGAGTTGCGTTGACGGCAGGCTTGTCGTGGGCAGTGGGAAGCCAGTTGCCAAAGACAGGTCAGACGACAAGCTATGCGGCAGGAGACGACGGGGCCCTGCAACAGGGCGTTGCCTGGCCGAGTCCAAGGTTTACCACAAATGCCGATAAGACAATCACGGACAACCTTACCGGTCTCGTCTGGGACCCTGATGGCGGGACTCCAACAGTAGGCGCCTGCGCCGGAGGGGCAAAGAACTGGCAGGGAGCTTTGAATTATGTAGCTTGCCTGAATGCAAGTAATTACCTTGGCCGAAACGATTGGCGCCTACCAAATATCAACGAGATAAAGAGCCTCGTACATGCGGGGCAGACAAATACGGCCACCTGGCTTAATAGCCAGGGCTTCACCAACGTGCAGCGCGGCTTCTACTGGTCTTCTACTACCTCAGCTGACGATGGAACCCTTGCGTGGTTCGTCCATATAGTGGACGGTCTCGCGCGCACCTTCACCAAGGAAAGCACCAATTATGTATGGCCGGTCCGTACCGGACAGTAGGGAAATTCGCAATTTGAATTGTATACGGTTTCTCCCGCGCCAGCTCGCGCTATCTTGACGTCAATGATTGTGGACCCTTTGAAGGCGCTATTTGAGGATATAACACTGCAGAAACTGCAGATAATGATGCCTAAATATAAAGGAGGCGCTAATGCGGAAGTTTTCACTTGTTAAATTCTCAGTAGAGCACCCGAAACTAATCGTAATCCTTTCCGTGATCGTCACCCTTGCCTTCATGACGCAGTTCCCGAAGATGAGGACGGATACAAATCCCAAGAACATGCTGCCCAAGACATCTGAAGTGAGGGTGTGGAACGATCAGGTGGAAAAAACCTTCAGCCTCTATGAGGACATGATCGCTCTGGGGATCGTCAACGAAAAAGGCATTCTGAATCCTGACACTTTGGGGAAGATCAAAAGAATTACTGATGAAATCCTGAAGATCAAAGGCGTTGCAGCAAGGGACGTGTCGAGCTTTACCACAATAGACAACGTCACTGTCGATAATGCGACGCTCAGGGTCGCCCCTTTGATGACGGATGTCCCACAGGACCAAAAAGGACTTGAATCTCTCCGAAAGATGTTATACGAGAACCCCCTTTTCATCAACCGGATTATTTCCAAGGACGGGAAGACGGCAGCTATCTATATTCCCCTTGAAAAGGGAGCAAACGGCAAAGAGATTGCCGACAAAATACGGGAGATCATAAGAAGAGAAAAAGGCGACGAAAAATACTATATCGCAGGCGATCCTGTAGCAAGAGATACCTTCGGCGCCGAGATGTTCAAGCTTATGGCCGTGTTCGCGCCTATCGCCGGCATAATCATGCTGTTTGTCAGGTATCTCATGTTCAGGGACCTCTTTCTCTCGATCACCCTCATGATGGACGCCATGATCAGCATCGTCTGGAGCATGGGGCTGCTCATCGGGCTGGGCTTTCCCATTCACATCATGAGTTCGATGGCGCCGGTTTTCCTCATGGCAATCGCAACGGACAGCATGCATATCTTCAATGAGTTCTATTTCAGGTACAGGGAGACAAGGGATAAGAAAAAGGCCATCATCGAGACGATGCAGGCCGTCAGCCGTCCGGTGCGTTATACCGCCCTGGCGACGGCGGCGGGATTTGCGGTCCTGCTTTTCATGAACATCGTTCCGGTCAAGGTATTTGGAGGGCTCGTGGCGTTCGGCACGATCTCGCTCAGAATCCTGAGCTTCAGCTTCATCCCGGCGATGTTCATGTTCGTAAAGGAAGACAAGATAGCAAAGATCGCCGGGGCAGAGGACATTTCGATGGGCAAGTCGTCTCAGTTCCTTATAAGGCTTGCCGGATTCGGGGCGAATCACCCAAAGAATACCGTTATAGTCGGTCTTGTCCTGTTTGTAATAGCGCTCGTCGGATTATCAAGGATAACCGTGAACAACAATCTCGTGGAATGGTTCAAGAAAAGCAGCGACGTGCGCATTGCCGATTCAGTCATGAACAAGGCCCTCGGCGGGACATCCCTCGGCTACGTCGTAGCGATTGCAAAGGATGACGACTACATCAAGACCCCTGAGGCGATGCGGTATATCGAGGGTCTCCAGAGACGCCTTGAAAAGCTGCCCGTCGTGGGCAAGACGACTTCCGTTGTGGATTACGTCAAGAGGATAAACCGCGTGCTCCATGACGACGATCCCAAGTATGACGCTGTGCCGGAGAATAAAGAGATGATAGGCCAGTACCTCTTTCTGTTCTCGATGTCCGCGAAACCTTCCGACCTCGACAACGTTGTCGATTATCCTTTCAGGAGGGCCAACATCTGGGTGCAACTGAAGACATGGGATGCACAGGCGATGAAAAGTGTCATAGAGGCAGCGGACGAATACAAGAAGACCAATCCGACGCCGATGGACTTGAAGCCTTCCGGCATCGCATACTTCAACCTCGTGTGGAACCATGAAGTGTTGTGGGACATGGTAAAGGGCTTCGTCCTTGCGCTGATCGTGGTTTTCGGGATACTCGCCTTTGATTTCCGTTCCATAAAATGGGCCGTAGTCGGTTACACTCCCCTGCTGTTCACGATCCTGCTCATTTACGGCGTCGTCGGCTTCACCGGAAAGGATTTCGACATGCCGATATCAGTGCTCTCCACTCTATCCCTCGGTATGGCGGTTGATTTTGCGATTCACTTCGTGAGCAGATTGCGGCAGCGCAGGAAAGAAGCGCCCGGCGAGTCATTATCAGATGCCCTGCTCTGGACAGCGGCGCGTCCGGGGAAAGGAATAATGCGAAATGCGATTCTCTTTGCCGCATCGTTTGCGGTGATGATGTTTGCGCCTCTTACGCCTTATATAACAGTCGGGGCCTTTATTGTCAGTATGATGCTGCTGAGCGCGATTATGACTTTGATTTATCTTCCCGCCCTCGTGACCCTCATGCAGGGCTGGCTTTTCAGCAACGGGGAAAGCAAATAGGTTTTTTGCTGGGGAGATGTTTCAGACATCATGAGATTACTCGAAAGTTTTGATGAAGTTTGGCATGTTGAAGATCGTTAAGAAACGGAGGTCAGGATGAAACAGTATTTGATTCTTCTGGTGGTATTACTTCTTCCCTTTGAGGCATTTGCGCTTACTGCGGATGATGTCATGAAGAAATCGCAGGCGGCCTTTCTTTATCCGGGAAAGGATTTCAAGGCCCGTGTCGTGATGAAACTTATCAGCGAAGGCGGACAGGAAAGGGTAAGAGAAATGACCATGCTCAGAAAGAACTATGGAGCACCCGGCGGGGAGCAGAAATATTTTATTTATTTCTTTCAGCCCGCTGACGTAAAGGATATGACTTTCATGGTTTACAAGTATCCGGGAAGAGACGCCGACAGATGGCTCTTTGTGCCCGCGATCAGTATGGTGAGGAGGATTGCTGCAAAAGACAAGTATTCGAGCTTCGTCGGATCGGATTTCACTTATGAGGACGTGTCCGGCAGAGATCTTTCGGAAGACACTCACGCACTGATAAAGGAAGACAAATACAACGGCAAGGATTGCTACGTCGTAAAAAGCGCTCCGAAGGCCGCTGACATGGAATATAGTTATAAACTTTCATGGATAGACAAGACCGACTTTCTTCCGATCAAAGAAGAATATTACGACAAACGGGGCGAGCTTTACAAAGTCTTTACAGCGGATGAAATAAAAGCCGTGAAGGGTTTCCCAACCATCATGAAAAGGACCATGAAGAACCTTCAAAGCCATCACATGACTCAGGTGACGTATCTCAAAGCAGATTACAACATCGGCATAGAGGACAACCTCTTTTCCGAGAGATTTCTGAAACAGCCGCCAAAGAAATGGATCGAGTGAAAAAAACGCCGATTCAAGCCGGGGCATCACAAAGATGAAAGACGCAGGCATAGCACTGAGATCGTATGCAAGCGGTATCCTTGTGTCTGCTTTTTGTATCCTCGCTTTTTCCGCGGCATGGGCAGCTGACATCTCCCTGCATGGCTTCCTTCAGGGCAACTATTCCTTCGATGCGGCCGGTTCCAACCCCGACGGCGGAGACTTTAAAGATCGGAAG
>JAMCWJ010000071.1 GCA_023475105.1 Nitrospirota bacterium | reverse complement strand
TGTGCTCTTCCGATCTGGCCCGCGCGAATTTCGAAACGGAAAAAATCGCCGCGTCGTACTTCTCGCAGTACTTCGTGAGACGATCGCAGACTTCGGCCATGGGGTTCGACACGTCGATATGGCAGCGCCAGACCCAAGTGCCCCTCTTTTTGAACTCGATGAGGGGGACCGGCTGAGGGTCGTGTATGAGAACCGCATCAGCGTCGAGGTCCAGCCTCTCCGCATTTCTCCTGTTTACGTCGAAGTGGTGGTCCCACATCTCTTTCGTGATCTTTTCGGGGCTGCCCTGCAGGGCGTTGTGGAGTTTTTTCGTGATCTCGAAAAACCTCTCGTCTCCCTCGATCACTTCCCAGCGTGCGGAAATGCCGAGCTCGGTGAGTATCGGGATCATGCTCTGGAGTATCTCGGCGACGCCGCCGCCGGCCTTCGTCGAGTTTACATGGAGAAAGGATCTGTCTTTCAGACGCGCTGCAAGCCTCCGGAGAAAAAGGAGATCGCCTTTCGGAGCGATCGAGGCATAGTCGGCGATCATCGCTCCACCCCCATGACTTCCATATCCTGCCGCACCGCTTCTTCCACGGCGAGGGAGATGTGTTCCCGGATTCCCTCGCTGTTATGCATGAAGGGGTCTATCGCCCGGATCCTGGCCGCGAGGTCTTCCTTCTGCAGGGTGTCCTCAAACCACTGCGAAAAATCGTCGGACCTGTGGCCGAGACGCCTCCGCGCTTCATAGAAGTGGTAATAGATCGAACTCGTATCGATATACTTGATCGCGATGAGGAACTCCGCAAGGTTCTTGGCCTTCAGGCCGCTCGGGGCTATGATCATTATCGTTTCGTTGAAGAAAAACGCATCCCCCGGCATGACCTCCCGCGGTTCCGGAAAGTTCTCGAGATACCTGTCTATCGTGCCGAGCAATTCCTGTCTCAGGTCCCCCACGTCGGCGCAGGTATAGGGGTCGATAAAGGAAAGGTGTTCCGAAAGCGCCCGCTCTTCGAGGTACACTCCCGCCCAGTGGGCAAAATCATTTGTGTGTTCGAGAATATGGCCTTTCAGAAAATACTGATAGGTATGGTGGATCAGGGAATTGTCGCTCACCTTCGCGATGACGTCCCTGAGTTCGCGGAGGCTCCCCGCTTTTTTCCCCGTGGCCTTGAGAATCGTTTCGCATTGCATGAACTCGAACGGTCTTATTTCATCCACCCTTCTCCTCCCTGAGGTACACCGTCCTATGCGGGAACGGTATCTCGATGCCTTCCGCACGGAACCTGCTGAAAATTCTCTTTCTCAATTCATGCTGGGCAAGGTATTGGTCTGCAAATTCCCCCACCTGACATATGAGGGTAAAATCGAGGGAACTCTCACCGAAGCCCGGGATGAACCTTACGAATGGTTCAGGGTCGCCCAGCAGCCCCGGGATTTCCCCGACAGCCTTCTTCGCCTCCTCGACGAGGATCTCTTCCACCCTCTGGGGGTCCGCGGAATAGCTGACGCCCACGGGGATCATCAGAGACATCCTCTTTTCAGGGAGATAGTAGTTCGTGACGATACTCTGTGCGAGCCTGCTGTTCGGTATGACGACCATATTGTTGGGCAGCATTCTCACTCGCGTCGTCCTCCACGAAATGTCTTCCACATATCCTTCCTGCCCGGTTTCGAGCTTTATGAAATCGCCCACCCGTATCGTTCTCTCCATCATAATGTGAATGCCCGAGAAAAGGTTTTCCAGCGTGTCTTTGAGCGCAAGGGCGACCGCCAGGCCGCCTACGCCGAGCGCCGTGAGAAGAGGAGTTATCGAGATCCCGAGGACGCTGAGGATGATCAGAAAGCCTATAACGAGGATGATCCCTTTCAGAATCGAGTAGGCGAGGCCGGTGGTAGGAAGCGGCAGGTTCGACTGCTGTATGTATCCTCTGAAAATCCCGCCGGAGAAGTTTGCAGCCGCGATCGTGATCGACAAGATGACGATCACATGGATCGCCATACTCGAATAGAGAATATACCTGTGCGGCAAGTCCGAGACAGCGAGGCCGATATAGAGACCGATAGCGATACACCAGTATACGGAGGGCACCCTGAATACTCCGATGACGAGATCGTCCATCTTTGCCGCTGTTCTCTCGGCCCACCTGTGGAGGAGTCTGAAGACAATCCCCCTCACGACAAAAAGGGCGCCTGCCGACAGGACCGCTGCGATCAAGGGAATGAGGAATCTCTTTATATCGATGCTCAAAAGACCTCCTTCCGGCAAATACTATAGTTTATTATCCTCTATTTTTCCGTCAAAGGCAAAAAATCCGAAGGAAAGCCGCCGCATTGCAGAGTCGTTCGTCAAGGGAGGAGAAAGAGAACGACAGATCACCGTGTCCCTTCTTTATAAGCTTTGCCGCGGAGAGATGCATCGCGTCGAACCGTCTCAGTCCGTATCTTTTCACCAGATGCGCCGCCTTTATTTCATCGAAATCCACGGTGGCGAGATGGACCCAGTCGCGGGAAAAGCCCTTCACGATCCGTTCAGGCGTTGTCGTCTTCGACGGCCTTTCTGATTCTCAGAAGTATGTCCGGTATGGCCGACGTCACCCTGTCCCAGCTTGCGATCAGCGGAACCCCGAGGGGGTCTTCCCTGATGACCTCCGAAGCCTTCTTCAGGCCGTTCGTGAAAGTATCGACTGCGAGGCTCTCTTCGTGCCTGTCGAAAAAGAGGCCGTTGATCGCGGCATCGTCTTCGTATCGTTTGAGCATGTCCTGGGCGGTCCTCACGTATGTGGAGACCAGCGCCTTGAAAAACCCCTCGGAGAAAACGATCCCTTCTGAGGAAAGCGTCCGCAGCATGGACTTGCAGATATCGACGCACATCTTGTGGAGCCCCTGTGTCGCGTCCTCGGGGGAAAGCAGCTGATGTTTGTGCTCATAATTCTCAGCGATATCTACCTGGCACACCCTCCGCAAAGAAGCGTTCCTGTATACCTCCGCAAGGACGCCGACCTCGAGTCCCCAGTCACCGGGTATCTTGTTTACCCGCGCAATATCCACATCCATCGAGAACTCCCCGGCCAGGGGATAGCGGAAGCTGTCAAAAAAACTCAGAAGGGGATGATGGCCGATGATCTTCTGGAGGGACCGGACGAGAGGAGTGAAGAGAAGCCGGGTCACCCGGCCGTGAAGCCTGTCCGTCACCCGACTGTAAAACCCCTTGCAAAAAGCGTAATCAAGGCTCGGGTTCGTGACGGGATAACAGAGACGGGCCAGCATATCCTTGCTGTAAGTCAGGATATCGCAGTCGTGAAGCGCGATCACATCGAACCCTTGATTCGAAAGGACGTAGCCGTACGCCATCCAGGCCGATCTCCCTTTCCCGGGCTCTCCGATCGGAAGTCCTGCCGCCTCGATCGTCGTGTAAAGCTCGTTCATGCGAGGACCCGAGTTCCAGATGATGCGTGTTTTCTGGGGAAGCTCCGAGAAAACTTTCCGTGCGGTGCGGAATTCCTGTTCCGCGGCCGGCCCGAGAGTGACGACGATCTCCTTTATGTACTTAACCTGCCTCAACTCACTGATGATCCCCCTGAGCGCGTCGCCTTCAGTCTCGCTGTAAAGAGAGGGAAGGACGAGGGCAATCGGGCGCTCCTGAGCATACCACGTCAGCTCGGCTTCGATCTTTTCGCTGCTGCTCCCGCCGAGTCTGTGAAAAGTCGGCACTACTCCGGTTTGATAAAAATCAGACATGCACGAACCTCCTCTCAGTCTTCTCGCCGCTCCTTTAAGAAAATCCTCTCATCCCTTCAGCTCTCTCACGGCTGCACCGTGCGCCTTTCCGTTCCCGACCGAACCCTGCTTCCGACTATCGCTGCCACAGGATCTGTGAAGCCTCGAGGGGAACCACGACGTCCGGGTGGTACGGTCTCACCCGCGGCGTATAGTCTGTTGCGGGACGGTCCGCCGCCACCCGTGTGCTGAACACATACCCGTTCTCAGCTCCGACGAGCTGCTGGCCCCGTGTCAGCTCTCGCACCACAGGCTCTTCTCCGTTTATTCCTTCGGCATAAAGTTCGACCCGCACCGCATCCGGGTCGAGGCCGTTGAGATAGACCTGAACCGTAAACAGATGCCACTGAGCATCGGTTTCCACTCCGGCTTCGCCGAATCTGAGGTTGGCCCATTTGCGTCCGAGGGCGTTCTGCCAGGTCACGATCTCTGCGCCCCGCAAGCCTTTTTCGGCAGCCCTTCCCCGATAGGCTCCGGCAGCAGGCAGGTAGTATTGCCTCGCATACTGGGAGACCATCCGCCCTGCGGAAAAGACCGGCGTCAGCCGCGCCATGCTCTCGCGGATGCGCGCCACCCAGGCAGCGGGGATGCCGGCTTCGTCGCGCGTATAAAACTCGGGGATGACCTTTTGTTCGAGCAGCGTATAAAGGGCCTCTGCTTCGGCAGCGTCCCAGGCAGGGTCGTCTCCGTGCTCCCTGCCGTCTCCCAGGGCCCATCCCACTTCCGGGGTATAGGCCTCGGCCCACCACCCGTCCAGTTCCGAAAGGTTAAGCCCTCCGTTGACGAGCACCTTCATCCCGCTCGTGCCGCTCGCTTCCCACGGGCGTCTCGGTGTGTTGATCCAGACATCTACTCCCTGTACCAGCTGCTCCGTCATGAGCATATCGTAGTCGCTGAGGAAAACCACATGTCCCCGCGCCTCCGGCCGAAGGATGAAGCGCATCCACTGCTGTATCATCGCCTGGCCCGTCTGGTCCGCAGGGTGAGCCTTGCCGGCGATGATAAGCTGCGCGGGCCGCCTCGGATCGGAGAGGATGCGGAGGAGCCTTTCGGGATCGCGCAGCAGGAGGTTCGGCCGCTTGTAGGTCGCAAACCGTCGGGCGAAGCCGAGTGTGAGGGTATTGACATCAAAAATATGTTTCGCATTTTCGACCTCTTCAGCCGATGCCCCAGTCACAGCCAGTTGGCGGGACAGCTGTTTCCTGACGAATTCGATAAGAGTCTCACGGGCGGATGCGCGGCACTCCCAGAACATGGAATCGGAGACAGAGCGAATCTTCTCTTCCAGGCTTTCTACTGTTCCGAGCCAGCGCTCCTTTCCGCAGCTTTGCGTCCACAGTTCATCGGCCTCCAGGGAGTCCCATGAAGGCATATGGACCCCGTTGGTGACGTGTCCTACCGGCACCTCCGCCCTGGGCCAGCGAGGAAAGAGGGGTTGAAAGATGCGCCGGCTCACCTCGCCGTGCAACCGGCTGACCCCGTTGACTGCCCTGCTGCCCCGGATGGCCAGATATGCCATATTGAAATACTCGGAAGTATCATCCGCGTTCCGGCGACCAAGGGCCAGCACATCACCGAGGGGAATGCCGAGTTTGTTCACTGCATACCACCCCAGATATTTTTCGATGAGCACGGGGGGGAACCGGTCAAAACCCGCCTCTACCGGGGTATGAGTCGTGAAAAGATTCCCCGCACGCGTCACCGCCAGGGCGGCGGCGAAGGGCCGGCCGGACTCTTCCATAAAAGACCTGGCACGCTCAAGCACTGCAAAGGCTGCATGTCCTTCGTTGAGGTGACAGACCTCGGGCTTCAGGCCGAGCATGCCGAGCAACCGCCAGCCGCCGATACCAAGTATAATCTCCTGCAGCAGGCGCACCTCCTGTCCGTCACCGTAAAGTTCGCCTGTGATTCCCCGGCGCGCAGGGAGATTTGCAGGGTCATTGCTGTCCAGCAGATACAGCCTGACCCTGCCGACTTCCACCTGCCAGGCGCGCAGCCAGAGCGAATGGCCCGGCAATTCGATCTCCAGCCGCAGCCACTCGCCATTCGGCTCCCTCAAAGGCATAATCGGCAATTGGCCCGGATCATTATAGGGATAGAGGGCCTGCTGGGCGCCGCTCCTTTCTATGACCTGACGAAAATAACCGAGCTGATACAGCAGACCTACGCCGACCACGGGCACTCCCAGGTCACTGGCGGCTTTGAGCAGATCGCCTGCCACGTTTCCGAGTCCGCCCGAGTAGATGGGGAGCGCTTCGCTCAGCATGAATTCCATGCTGAAATAGGCCACAGAGGTAAGCGGCGCATCCGCATGCTCCTGCTGAAACCATGCGGGTGACTCCGCCGCCTCACGTTTGGCTTGCACAAGGGCATCCACCTTTCCCCGGAAATCCGGATCGGCGAGGGCCTGCCCGAGCCGGTCCTGCGATACAGTCTGCAGTACAACCCAGGGGTTGTGCGTGAGGTCCCAGAGCACCGGATCGAGCCGGCTCCATACCTCATCTGCAGCATGGTTCCAGGACCAGCGCATGTCGAGCGCAAGCTCGGCAAGGGGTTCGAACCCTTCGACCTCGACCGGCAGAAAGCTGTAAATGGGACAGCTGACTCTTCTCCTGTTGTCCTTAGTTACCATGTTTCAAATTCCTCCGGAAGAATATGATGGAATCAGAAGATTTCGCGTTGCCATTCTCCATGTCCAAATCTCCGCCTTCCCCGTGCGGCCGGGAATCGCAGGGGATACAAACCATCAAGAGAAAGGACTGTTTCGGGTGATATCCTTTTCTGCCGACCTTATGCACCTTGTTTATTTCAATCATAGCGCTTCATTTCGCATTGTCAACAGGAAAAGCCCGGCGCGTTGCGCTTGTCGCTGTTGCTGATATAATTCTAATAGACTTGTCTTGATGCGCCGGGACGCGCAGCAGACGATGCCCGGTCACCGGTCGCATCCCGATTGCGGGAGCCTCCAAAGCGTCGCGACGGAGAATGTCCTCCATAAGGGAATATGATATGCTTTATATGCGATGAGGCGTTTTGTCATATTCACGGACCTTGACGCTACGCTCCTGGATTACTCAACGTATTCCTTCGAAGGAGCCCTCCCCGCTCTTCGCAGAGTCAGGGAAGAGAAGATACCTCTCGTCATCTGCTCGAGCAAGACACGCAAGGAGATCGAGTATTACCGGAAGAAACTGGGCAATGGCGATCCCTTCATCTCCGAAAACGGCGGAGGAATATTTGTTCCTAAAAGCTATTTCCATTTTGAACCCCGGTGTGACGAATGCAGTCTGCAGGAAGAGCAAGGGTACTTCGTCATGGGGCTCGGCGCCCGGTACGCGGATCTGAGAAAAGCGCTCGAGACGCTGAGGGTCGAAGGCTTCGCGGTAACCGGGTTCGGAGATATGACGGTCACGGAGGTAGCGAGGCTCGCAGGGACAACGATCCCAGTGGCACGGATGGCGAAGGAAAGAGATTTCGATGAGCCTTTTGTCTTTGAGGGCGGCAAGGAAGAAACCCGGCGGCTCTTCGATGCCATAACGGCAGCAGGCTTCCGGCACGCCCGGGGAAGGTTTTTCCACATCCTCGGAAACAGCGACAAAGGGAAGGCAGTCTCAATTCTTTCGGGTTTCTACAAAAGAAAATACGGTGAGGTTGAGACTATTGCGCTGGGCGACAGTCCTCTTGACCTGCCGATGCTCGAACAGGTCGATCATCCCGTCGCCGTCGGGAAACCGGACGGAAGCTATGATCCCCATTTGAGTGAGATTCCGAAACTTGTCAGGGCCGAAGGCATCGGGCCCCGCGGCTGGAACACCGCGGTCCTTCGGCTCCTGCAGAGATGAACTTTTGCTTTGAGACGCAATCACCGCAGATGATAGAGGACGACGATATTGACGATATAGACTGCGATCACTCCAAGGGAATCCCAGGCGATGAATAACGCCTTCTTTTCGGCCCTGTAGGTCAGACCGATGATCGCAATGGCGGTCATCGCAATAGCGGAAAGGGCGGAAGCCATCTGATTCGGGTTGGCAAAGGCGAGGAGAGGGCCTTTTGTGTAACAGAAATCGTCGATGGCGAGGATGAAGATATTAAAGATATTGCTTCCGAAGAGGTTGCCGATTGCCAAGTCTATGGAGGCCATTTTCACGGCGGCGACGGAAACGACCACTTCGGGAAGGGACGTCGAAAGCGCGATAAGGATGTTGCCCACAAAGGTCTGGCCGAGGCCCGTCGCCGTTGCAAGACCTTTGCCGATTCCCGGGAGAAAGACCGCCGCAGTGATCACGACTGCCGCATTGATGACGTAACACACTATCGCGTCTTTCGTGCGCACCTCCTTGTACCTCAATTCTTCGGCAACCTCCTTCACGAAGGCGGCCAACTGTCTCTTCTCGTAAGAATAGATCAGCTTCATTGCAATGACATAGATGAGGAGAAACAGCACGCTGTAAAACCCGGTCCACCCAAGCGGTGAGGCGTCTGTTCCGAGGAAGATGCCGAGTGCCGCGATGCCGAGAAGAAGTATTCCGAACCCTGCTGCAAGGACGTGGCCCTGATGGGCCTTCGTCCAGATCGGCGCCGGCCTGTAAAGCATATCGAGGAGCGCGAGAATCAGCAGGTTGAAAACACAGCTCCCGAGGACGTCCCCGACGGCAATATCAGGAACTCCGGCATACGTCACGGAACTCACCCCCGTGACGAGCTCGGGCAGGGAGGTGACGGAAGCCATGAGGACAAGGCCGATCCAGGATCTCCCGAGCCCGCTCTTTTCAGCGATGATATCGCCGTATTTCGAAAGCTTCGTCCCCGAATATACGATCGCCAACGTACAGAGCATGAATGCAGACCACAGGAGCACAGGGGCCTCAGGGGTACTTCACGTCAGGCAGCCGGGAGGAGCCTCGGCATATGCGCATGTCTTCATATGACACCTCCCGGTACCTGAAAAGTGTAAGATCCTGCGTATCACTGCCTTCCCTCCCCTGCTCTCTGTTTCACGCAATAATGCGTGGTCAAAGCTTCGCTCTCCGCAACCTCAGGGCGTTGCCCACAACCGAGACAGAGCTGAAGCTCATCGCTGCGGCTGCGATCATGGGGCTCAGCAGGACCCCGAAGAAGGGATAGAGCGCTCCCGCGGCCAGCGGCACTCCCACCGAGTTGTAGGCGAAGGCCCAGAACAGGTTCTGTTTGATGTTCCGCATCGTCGCCCTGCTCAGTCTTCTCGCGCGGACTATGCCCCGCAGATCGCCTTTTACGAGCGTCACGCCCGCGCTCTCCATCGCCACGTCCGTTCCGGTCCCCATCGCGATGCCGACGTGCGCCTGGGCGAGGGCCGGGGCGTCATTGATCCCGTCTCCCGCCATGGCAACGATCCTTCCCTCTGCCTGGAGGCGTTTCACGACCTCGGCCTTCTGGTCGGGCAATACCTCCGGGATCACTTCGTCGATGCCGAGTTCTTTCGCTACCGCTTCGGCGGTGGTTCGGCTGTCACCGGTAAGCATGACAATGCGGATGCCTTCACCATGAAGCGATCCGATCGCTTCCGCCGTCGTCTCCTTCACGGGATCGGCCACACCCAGAAGACCTGCAGCTTTGCCCCCGGCCACAACGAACATGACCGTCTGCCCGTCACGCCGCATCGACTCAGCCTTCGCGGACAGTTCCCCGGGATCGATTCCCAACTCGTCGAGGAGCGTGCGGTTCCCGAGGGCGACCTTCCTTCCGTCGACCTCGCCCGTTACCCCCCGTCCGGTCAGGGACTCAAAGGATTCCACTTTCGAAGGCGAGACGCCCCTCTCCCGTGCGCCTCCAACGATCGCGGCGGCCAGCGGGTGCTCGCTCCCCATCTCGACGCTCGCCGCAATCCGGAGCAACTCTTCCTCATCGAATCCGCCTGCGGCGCCAAGGGCAACGAGTTTCGGCTTTCCCTCGGTGAGCGTGCCGATCTGG
>JAMCWJ010000074.1 GCA_023475105.1 Nitrospirota bacterium | reverse complement strand
GACGGGTTACGGCATAAAGGAATGTGCCCGCCTTTTAAAGCAGCGTATGGAAAAGACGGGTATAAGATCACGGGTCATAAAGACGGGTCTTCACCCAGTCGTATACGGCGAAATCAGATCGAAAAAAAGTACCAGGACAATGCTCCTTGGCGCCCACTATGATGTTCAGCCCGTCGAGCCGGTTGCGCGGTGGAGTTTCGAACCCTTCGGCGCTACTGTCAAGGACGGCAGAATCTACGGCAGAGGAGCCACGGATTGTAAGGGTAATGTTGTGGCTCTCCTGAAAGCCACAGAGGCGTTGCTCAAGGTGCGGGGAGATGTCCCGCTGAACATAAAGTTCTTCTTTGACGGCGAGGAAGAGATCATCAGTCCGAGTTTGCCGCAGTTCCTCAAAGAGAACAAAAAGCTGTTACAGGCCGACACCGTCCTCTATTTCGATGGCGGACTGGATTTTTCAGGAAACATTGAGCTCAAGTACGGCAATAGAGGGACAATGTTCATTGAACTCAGATCAAAGACCGCCGGCAAGAGGATCCCGGCTAAGTACTCAAATCTGGTAGAGGGATCTCTCTGGCGGATGATAAATGCCCTGAAAACCATCCGGGACGAAAAGGGGAATGTCTTGATAGATGGATTCTATAAGAAGGTCAGGGTTCCCACAGAAAGGGACATGGAAGTAATAAGGTCTTCGAGTAATTCCATGCTGCCCGAAAAGAAACTTTACCGTGAGTGGGGCATTAAAGCATTCATCGGCGGCATTTCGGGAACGGAAGCTGCGAAGTCTCTGTTCTATAACCCTGCCATTAATATTTCGGGCATGAGCTCCGGATACGCCGAAGAGGGGTTTCTTGCAATAATCCCCGATGAAACCGTTGTCAAGATGGACATCTGGCTTGTCCCGGACCAGGATCCTCGTGAGGTTCTGAAAATGCTGAAGATCCATTTGCAAAAACACGGCTTCGGTGATATCGAAGTTAAGGAGGTTTATGTCGGAGAGCCCTGCCAGTGCTCATGGGAGACCGACGTAACGAGGGCATGCATCGAGGCTGCCGGCGAAGTATACGGATCAAAGCCGAACATTATCCCGGTTACGCCCGGCTTCGGCAGGCATGGCCCATGGATCTCTAAGCGGCTGGGGATAAGAACAGGGGTTCACACGGGCATAGGCGGACCGATGCCCTGTAACCAGCATGAAGCGGACGAATTTATCGAAATCGGGACCTTTATTAAGGGAATTAAGTTTGCAGCGGCGGCTATCGTCAGTTACGCACAGCAATAATCAAGACCCGTTTTCGGAGGAACCTCTGCATGCCGGGAAATGATTTGACCGGGGTATTCGAGTATATAGACAGGAATTCCTCACGCTACGTCGAGGAATTGCAGCATCTGATCCGCCAGCCCAGCATAAGCGCGACCGGAGAAGGTGTTCTGAAATGCGCTGAAACTGTCAAACACAGTCTGCAGGAGGCAGGGATACAGGCGCGGTTACTGCCCACCGAGACGTATCCCGTCGTCTATGGAGAGCTGAAGTCGGAGAAAGCTGCAAAGACACTTCTCGTTTATACCCATTACGATGTGCAGCCTCCTGATCCCCTTGAGAAGTGGACGGCTGAGCCTTTCGGCGCAGAGATCCGCGAGGGGAAGATAATCGGGCGGGGATCATCGGACAGCAAGGGGAACATTTTGGCGGTAATCAAAGCTGCAGAGGCCTTCATGAGGACCTCAGGCCATGCTCCCCTGAACATCCGGTTTATTTCCGAGGGAGAAGAAGAAATAGGAAGTCCGCACCTCGCAAGTTTTGTAGATAAACAAAAGAGCTTGCTGATGGCGGATGGGGTCTTCTCTCTCGACGGGGGCGTGAGCTTTTCCGACCGGATAGAACTCAAGTTCGGCCAGAGGGGGTTTCTCGCCATCGAACTGAGGGCAAGAACCGCTGCTGTGGAAATTCATTCTAAATATGAAGGGATAGCTCCGAGCTCAGCATGGCGACTCTTATGGGCGCTCGGGATCCTCAGGTCCGAAAATGGAATGGTTCTCGTTCCCGGTTTCTATGAAGGGATAGAGAGACCGTCCACCGCAGATATGGAATTTGTGAGGAGATTTTGCGGTTCTACCCTGCCAAAGGAAAAATTGCTCAGAGAATGGGGGATCGGAGATTTCCGGGGAAATGCCGACCCGGCACAGGCCCTCGGTACGGTTCTGTTCGAACCGTCCGCGAACGTCAGCGGGCTCAGCTCAGGGTATACCGGGCTCGGTATCAAGACTGTCATACCGAACGAGGCGATAGCGAAGATGGACTGGATGCTCGTACCGCATCAGGACCCGGACGATGTCTTCAACAAGATAGTAAACCATCTTAGTCAGTCGGGTTTTAGCGATATCGACGTAAAGAAAACGGCAGTTACAGAGCCCGGAAAGGTTCCTTGCGACACCGATTTGGCTCAGGCCTGCTGCCGCAGCGCTCAAGAGGTCTACGGCACAGAGCCGATCATGCTGCCGATCAATCCAGGGTATGCCAAGAGCGGTCCCTGGCTCGCGAACCGCTTAGGAATTCATTCAGGAGTTCACAACGGGATTTCCGGTCCGATGCCGTGCAATCAGCATGCGCCGAATGAGTTTATCGGTATAGGTCATTTCATAAAGGGGATTAAATACTGTGCCGCTGTCATGGAATACTACTCTCATATCGAAGAGAACAAGAGAGTTACTTAGCCTTCAGTTCGGACCGGCCGAACAGTTCCGGTCACTATCTCTGATATCAGCACCTGAGGCGTTTTCTAAAAAGCGTGACGGTAAGGTTTAGTGTATTAGAAGATGTTCCCCCCTGGCTAATGCGTAAATTGTCCGGAGATCGATGCGTTGAATTTCTCCTGCGTTCTCGATCCTGCCAGGTAGCTTTGCTCCATATCTAATCAGAAATATTAACGACATGACGGGATGCGGTCATCTCTGGTCACGCTGCCGATTCGAGAGAACCGGGAAGTTTTCCGGAGTATGGATGTTCAGAAGGATGAGGCTGGAAACGTCGATCGCGAAATTCAATCATTTTCTCGTTCAGAATCGTGCCAATCATCGCCTGTGGGGGGCGGCTATAGGGCATGCCTCTGTCCACTGGTTCCATTCGACCTTCTATCTCCTGCTGCCTCTCATCAAGAAAGAACTGGGTCTGAGCTATACCGAGATGGGCCTCCTGGTTACCATTCGCTTCGTTGCAGGCGCTCTGATCACCTTTCCGAGCGGCATGGCGACCGATCTGTTAGGAAGGCGCAGCCTTATCATGGCCATTGCATTCGGTTGCGTGAGTATACCGTACCTGTTGCTTGGGGTTTCCTACAGCTATGTCCCGTTATTGATCTGCATGAGCTTCGTAGGGGTGGGCAATAACCTGTGGCACCCTGCTGCTCTGTCGACAATCAGCGATGCCTATCCCGGGAGAAGGGGCTGGGCCATCGGCTGGCACGAATCGGCGGCTAATGCAGGTGATGCCATCGGTCCCTTAATGAGCGGTATCCTTTTGACCTGGATGGTCTGGAGGCACATTCTATTAGGAAGTTTCATACCAAGCCTGTGCATCGGCATGTCAATCGTCTGGCTGCTGGGGCGACGAAATTTTCCAGAAGCTAAAGTCATGCAAACGAAACAAATAGAAAGGATTTCCGTCGCGCGATACTTTGAAGGCCTGGGAAAGCTTCTGCTAAACCCGAGCATCGTTATCCTCGCGCTCATTAGCGGCGTCCGCTCAATGACCCAGAACGGTCTTTCGACTTTCCTGCCGAGTTTCTTTATAAACTTCACGAACCTTTCTCCCTTGATCAGCGGGGTTTACCTGACAATTATCCAGGTTTCAGGCTTGATAGCCGCTCCTCTTTCCGGCCGTCTCTCCGATCAGTACGGACAAAAGCGGGTAGTGACGCCGTCACTCCTTTTGACCGGTCTGGCAATCTTTCTGCTCGTTTTTGTTAACGTCCCTTCGCTCTTTGTGGTCTTTCTCGGAGTGATAGGTTTTTTCCTTTACTCTTTACGCCCGGTCTTGTTTTCCTGGGCGATGGAGCTCGCCCCTCGCGAGATGGGAGGCAGTGTGGTGGGCATACAGTTCAGTTTCCAATCCATCCTTGCAGCACTGGCGCCTGTGGTAGGGGGATGGATTGCCGATAAATGGGGATTAAGCCACACCTTCTATTTCCTGGCTGCGATGCTGCTTTTTTCAAATCTCCTCGTCGTATTCGTGCGGGAAGCGGCACACGAGAGACCATAACCGGTCTTGATTCTCTGAAAGAATACAGTTCCACTGGACGGACAGCAAGATCTCAACGCAAGTTAAGTAGTCCTCAGAACACGCCTTTTTCCCCAATATTATCGCAGCGTTTCCTCTTCTGTCCGCCTCTATTGGCGAAAGTCCGGGTATAAAAACTTTTTTGTAAATAATATCGTCCAGACGATATTATTTACATTGTTCATTATGTTTTCATAGCGCAAGTGAGGCGCACCTTGGGACCCTCCAATGTTAAACAGAATTTTCAAGATTATGTGCCTGATACTTTAGTTCCTTTAATATCGCAAGTCGGCAGAACAACCCTTTCTAGTCTCTCTCTTATTAAACAAGATCATGTATACAAGGCATAAATACAATGAATGAAGTCTTCAAATACATTGACGATAACCGGTCTCTCTTCATAGAGGATTTGAGGAGGTTGATAAAACAGCCGAGCGTATCCACGACGGGTTACGGCATAAAGGAATGTGCCCGCCTTTTAAAGCAGCGTATGGAAAAGACGGGTATAAGATCACGGGTCATAAAGACGGGTCTTCACCCAGTCGTATACGGCGAAATCGGGACGTTTATTAAGGGAATTAAGTTTGCAGCGGCGGCTATCGTCAGTTACGCAGAGCAATAATCAAGACCCGTTTTCGGAGGAACCTCTGCATGCCGGGAAATGATTTGACAAAACCGTTGCTGTGGAAATTCATTTGAAATACGATGGGATAGCTCCGAGTTGCACGATCGATGCTTCGACCATAGATCGCTGTCTGTCGGTTTTCCCCCGGGCAAAGTTCAGAACAGCCAAGGGAGCGATTAAGTTGCGCTGTCTGTATGACCAGTCTGGTGCCTTGCCCATGTTTCCGACAGGCGGCAAGAAACATGATGTGGGAGTGGCTAAAGATAACGCATTTCCTTTGTTTCCGGACAGCAATGATGCAGAAATATAAATTTGCATTGATTTCCAAGTCAGCTGGATTTGTCGAGATGGTTAAGCATTATTCCAATCCGATGACTGAGGATATAATAGTGAGGTTGACAGTATTGCAAGAGGCTATCCCTGTTGCCAGAAGGCTTCTGGATGAAGGAGTTGAAGTAATTCTTAGCGGTTCGAGAACCGGTAACCTGTTAGTAGAAACCATTGGTCAACCAGTTGTTAAGGTAGAGAGAACATCTCTGGATATACTTAAGTCTTTTAATAAGGCAAAAGAATATGGAACATATATTGGATTAACAAGCTTTGGCAGACCTATGGATGGTATCGAAACTATCGAAGAAATTCTTTCTATAAAGATACGGCAGATCATTTTTTCCACCTTGGAAGAGTTAACCGATGGTATCTCAGATGCCCTCAAACATGGAGTGAACTGCATTGTTGGTGGAGGAATCTGTGAGAAGATAACTTTATCCTTAGGAGGAAAATGTATCGTTCCTCTCCCAGCAAAGGGAACAATCCTTCAAGCCCTTCAAGAAGCCAGATCCATTGCTTCCGCTCGAAGGGTTGAACGAGAAAATACCAGGCAACTTCAGACGATTCTCGAATCACTCAGAGAGGGAATAATAGTGATCGATAATACAAGGAAAGTTAGAATGATGAACCCTGTCGCAGCAGACATCCTCAAAGTTGAATTACGGAACACGATTGGAAAGCCACCTCCGGAAATTCTCAAGGCGACAGGACTATTGAAGGTTTTGATAACAGGAAAACCAGAGACGGATAAAATCTATTGTGCAGGAGATATAGATATCGTAATCAATAATTTACCCATTGTTGTCGGTGAAGAAATACGTGGTGTTGTTACAACATTCAGTGAGGCTGTTAAGATACAGAAGATTGAGAGAAAGATTCGAGAGAAGCTTTATGTTAAAGGGTTTGTGGCTAGATACACGATAGATAATATTACAGGTCGGAGTTTGGTTATTAAACAGCTCTGTGAGGAGGCAAAAAGATATGCGCAAACGGATGCAACAGTTTTGATTGAAGGAGAAACAGGGACAGGAAAGGAGATTATGGCACAGGGTATACATAACCTGAGTAATAGAAAAGATAGACCCTTTGTGGCGATAAATTGTTCAGCGTTGCCTGAATCGTTGTTAGAGAGTGAACTTTTTGGATACGAAGAAGGTGCATTCACCGGAGCCAGGAAGGGTGGGAAGAGTGGTTTGTTTGAGCTTGCTCATGATGGGACGATATTTCTCGATGAGATAGCGGACATCTCTCTGAATGTACAGGTAAGACTGCTAAGGGTCCTTGAAGAAAAAGAGTTGATGCGTATCGGAGGTAATCGAATCATACCGATAGATGTCAGGGTTATTGCCTCTACCTATAAAAACCTCTGGGAAGAAGTAACTGCAGGGAGATTCAGGATGGACCTTTACTTCCGTTTAACGATCCTAATGTTACGTCTTCCACCTTTACGGGAAAGATTGGAAGATTTGCCTCTTATTGCACAGGAAATTTTCAATAAGTATTCGGGTCGAAATATTGCTTTTGCAAAGAGAATACCCGCGGAGATACTTGAGCGGATGAAGGAATACTCCTGGCCAGGTAACATCCGTGAGCTGGATACTTTTATCAGAAGGTATATAATACTACGGGATGATTCCATATCAGGTGAACATCTGTTTCTGGAATTGCTTGAAAAATTAACAAATCACAAAGCTATACCAAGAGAAACAAGCATCCTCTCTGGAGAACCGAGACCCAAGCGTTTATACAAGACTCTTAAGGAGCAATTAAAGGCACAATCAAATGAATATGAAAAGGCAATCATTGAAGAGACATTAAGAGAAACCCAATTTAACAAGAAAGAGACTGCCAGGAGATTGGGTATAAGCGTAACTACCCTCTGGAGGAGATTCCATTTACTTGGGAATGACCGGCAGCCTACAGCATCATCCCTGTATAAACCATAAACTAGAACCTGTCTCAAAATCCCGTCTCTTCATCATCAAGTCCCTTCTCGTCATTCTCGCGCAGGCGGGAATCCAGTTTTTGCGGGCCTTTCTGGATGCCCGCTTTCGCGGGCATGACAGCTTCTTCAGGGAAAACCGATTTTGAGATAGGTTCCAGCTATATCCGGGCGCTATGTTTTCAAATATGAAATATAAGTATTCATACTTGAAATATTGTGTTCTTAATAATTTTAGATTCTCAGGTTAAATTGTCAGTATTTTAATCAGTTATAAAATCAAATCATGATTGGCATGTTTGTT
Source organism: Nitrospirota bacterium (assembly GCA_023475105.1). Classification (GTDB taxonomy): domain Bacteria; phylum Nitrospirota; class Thermodesulfovibrionia; order Thermodesulfovibrionales; family UBA9159; genus JAMCWJ01. Next base: position 31,317 of record JAMCWJ010000074.1, on the reverse strand, counting down.
GCTGTTCTGTGACTGAGATATAAGATCTATTTCTGAAAGGAGTTAAATGCCATCCAGTGATTTAACCGGGGTATTCGAGTATATAAACAGGAATTCCTCACGCTACGTCGAGGAATTGCAACATTGATCCGCCAGCCCAGCATAAGCGCGACTGGAGAAGGTGTTCTGAAATGCGCTGAATCTGTCAAACGCAATTTGCAGGATGCAGGGATACAGGCGCGGTTACTGCCCACCGAGACGTATCCTGCCGTCTATCGAGAGCTGAAGTCCACTTCTCAAGGGGATCAGGAGGCTGTACATCGTAATGGGTATAAACGGGAAGTGTCTTTGCAGCTTTCTCCGATAAGGGATAGCTCCGAACTGAGCATGGCGACTCTTATGGGCGCTCGGGGTCCTCAGGTCCGAAAATGGAATAGTTCTCGTTCCCGGTTTCAGCATGTGTCGAATGAATTTGTCGGTATCGATCATTTCATAAAGGGGGTCAAATACTGTGAGGCTGTCATGGAATACTATTCTCATATCGAAGAGAAGAAGAAACTTACTTAGCCTTCATTTTAATCCCTCTCTTCATAAAGGAGGTGATAATACAGCCGAGCGTATCCACGGCGGGTTACGGCATAAAGGAATGTGCCAGCCTTTTAAAGCAGCACGTGGAAAAGACGGGGATAAGATCACTGGTTACAAAAAACGAGTCTGCACCTCGTCGTATACGGAGAACTTCGAACGAAAAAAAGCATCAGGACAATGCTCCTTGGCGCCCACTATGATGTTCAGCCCGTCGCTAGTTGCACGGCGGAGGTTCGAACCCTTCGGCGCCACTGTCAAGGAATCTATTAGCTGGAGGTGATAACAGAATGATCGAACACTGGATAATTATTTCCATTTGGGTGCTTGCGGGAGTCATCCTCGGGACAATTGCGGGTGTATTGCCGGGTTTCTCGGCGTCTGTCGCGATTGCTTTACTACTGCCCTTCACATTTGCCATGAAGGCCGATATAGCCCTATGTTTTCTGGGCGGCGTGTTTGCAGGCGGCCTTTTTGGAGGCGCCATCACCGCTATATTAGTGAAGATCCCTGGGGCTCCCTCAAACATCGCTACCGTTTTCGATGGATACCCTCTTTCAAAAAAAGGAATGGCTCAGGAGGCGATCTTTGTGGCCACATTGGCAGCTGCTATTGGAGGGTTACTCGGCGTATTGACCTTCATCTTCTTATCCCCGGTGCTCGCCAAATTTGCTTTGAGATTCGGCCCGGCTGAAGAATTCTGGGTTTCTATTTTTGCCCTTACTACCCTTGCGAGTCTATCGACCGGCAATATTTTTAAAGGCGTCCTTAGCGGACTATTCGGCCTGTTCCTCGGCGTGATCGGGCTTGATCCGGTCGAGGGGAGGGCCCGTTTCACCTTTGGACGGCCAGAGCTTTGTACCGGTATTCCCCTGGCCGTTGCGTTGATAGGTTTCTTTGCTGTTTCCGAGGCCTTTTCACTTTTTGAAAAAAAGGGTGTGGGGAGATTTAAAAAATACGAAGGAAGAAAGGGTGTTTTTTTCCCGATGCTCAAGTGGGTATTTACAAAACCTCTCTTAGTCCTGTCCTCGGCGATTATCGGAATTATAACAGGCCTCTTACCAGGGACCGGGGGGAGTGTCGCCGGGATTTTGGCGTATAACGAAACAAAAAGATTCTCAAAAAAGCGGGAACAATATGGCACTGGAATATTAGAGGGGGTCCTTGCACCTGAAACCGCCGCTAATGCAACAGAGGGGGGAGCGCTCACCCCTATGTTAACCCTCGGAATTCCAGGAAGTGCTGCTGCCGCAGCACTAATGGGGACATTGACGATTCATGGCCTCATTCCAGGCCCTAATCTCTATGTAAACGAGATATCTCTGGTCCACACATTTATGATAGGTCTCATCCTTGCCCAGTTCTTACTGGTACCGGTGGGGCTTGTGGGGGCGAAGGTCTTTACTCCTCTTCTCAAACTGTCCAATCCCGTCATGGGCTCGATAGTTCTGGGTTTAGCCATTGTAGGAACCTTTGCCCTTACAGGTACCCATTCGGGATTACTCATCCTGCTCTTTTGCGGTATTGTCGGTTACTTTATGGAAAAATTCGGATTTTCACGAGCCCCAGCGGTCATTGGTTTGGTTCTCAGTTATACCGTAGAATATAGTTTTCAGCTCTCGACGTCAATGGCGGGAGGAGTTGGGTCTGTCTTTCGCTACTTCATGTCGCGGCCAATCTCGGTTGTTTTGATGGTTCTGTGCGTTCTCTCCTTGGCCACAACGGTGTTCCTTGAACTCAAAGAGAAACCAACAATACCCGCGGAGGATTAACATGACAATGCAGCGTTCAAATATCATTGTGGGTAGTTTCATCCTGACCGTTTCTTTTCTCCTATTCCTTGTTACATTTACCTTTGAAGGGAGACAATTGGGTCGGATATTTCCCCAGGTCATCCTTATCTTGATGATGGTCTTTTCAGCGGTGCTCATCCTGAAAGAACTGATTAAGAGAACGCGTTCGCAAGGAGAGGCTCGCAGCAGCGTTATACCGATGACAACCCTTTTTGCTATGGGTGTTGCATTTGTCTATATCTTTGCCTCTTTTATAGTAGGATTCTATGTTACCACGGCCCTGACGCTTACGGTTTTACCTTTTACCCTGGGCTATTTAATGAAAACCGAAGGTGAAGCGCAGGAGATCCGCGGAAGATGGTCTGTCGCTTTGATGAGATATTTCTTGATTGCCTTCGGATTCTGCCTCATTGTTTACCTGAGCTTTACTTCGATTCTAAAGATTCATTTTCCGGACGGGCTCTTGATGTGATGGCCATAGATGAGTGAGGTGCGATCTGCATAAATATCGGGCAGCCCGTAAAGAAAGCCGGATCGAAAGGAGGTGCTCTCAGAGTCATAAAACCGGAAACTTTGGCTTCGAATCCGAAAACACACAGCTGAGAAAAGGAGGGTAAGAATGTTTCAGAGAATGAGGAAATGGATAGTGTTATCCACGGTATTATTAGCAGGTGTTATGACGGCCGGTTGGCTGTTTGCAGCTGACTATCCCTCGAGGCCGATAATGATGATTATCCCTTTTGCGGCAGGAGGAGGATCAGACATTCAAGGCCGGCTGGTGGCTAAATATTTCGAAAAGGAAATAGGCGTTCCCATGGTGATTAAGAACGTGCCCGGCGGTTCCGGACAGAACGGCTGGGACATGTTTGCCCAGCAGAAACCGGACGGGTACAGCCTAGCAACCTGGAACCTGCCTCATATCGTCATGCAGCCTCTACTCAGGCCGACAGTTTACAAAACTGAGACGTTTGAGCCGCTCTGTTTTTTCCGCTTTGATCCTGTGGCCATATACGTGCCCAAGGAAAGTCCTTTCAAGAGCCTTCAGGATTTCATCGCTCAGAGTAAAAAAAATCCGGGCAAGGTTGTCGTGGGATGCAGTCTCAAGTGGGGTCATACTGATGCCGGCTTATGGCAGCTCCGGAAAGCTACCGGCATAGAAGTGAGAGAAGTCAACTTCAACTCAAATGCAGACCTGAATCTCTCCCTTCTCGGCGGGAATGTCCAGGTGGCGTTCGGGAACATGTCCGTCGCTTACGCGATCAAGGACAAGGTAAGGGTCTTAGGCATTATGCACAAAGTAAGGTCCCCATATTTTCCTGATGTTCCGACATTGAAAGAGCTGAAGATTCCGGACAAGTGGGCCATAATGGCTGTGAAGACAGGTTTTGCGGCTCCAAAGGGAACTCCGGCCAATATAATCGATAAGCTGAGCTCTTCTTGCTCGAAGGTGCTGAAAAATAAGGCTCTCTTAAGTGAGCTGGAAAAAGCAGGAGCGCTGCTCGAGATCCAGGACCGTAAGCAAGCTGAGCTGGAAGTCGGAAAGTACAGAACCCTCGTCGAGGAGATGCTGAGAGAAAGAGGGATGCTGAAAAAATAGGCCGTCGCAGGGCAAATCTATCGAATGGATATGGATTCTGTATCTCTAGATTGCCTGATGAAATGGAAGTTGGTCGGCCTCATTAGATGATGGGAAGGGAAAAAGGAGAAGAAGGAGGAGAATTGCCGCCGTGTATAACGAAAAAGAAATTGGTCCTGTAACGTTTAAGGTCGCCAAGTGGGCAACAGAACTTAGATTCAAGGACATTCCGAAAGAGGTCATCGAGTATGAGAAGATGCTGATCCTGGACGGTATCGGTTGCAGTATTCTTGGTTCAACCAGGCAGGCAGGCGAACGAATTTTCAATTATGTAGACGAGATAACAGGAGGGAAGCCGGAGGCCACGATCTGGGGTAAAGGGAAGAAGGTACCTGTCCGTCTAGCGGGTCTGGTCAATGGAACGAGCGCCCACACGGCCAACATGGGTGACACCCACGGTGGCACGATAATCCATTCTAACTACCTCATGCCCCAGGCAGCCATCGCGGTGGCAGAGAAGGAAGGCAAAAACGGGCGGGACGTAATTACAGCGATTATAGCGGGAAATGAAGCGTGTATCCGGGCGGCCCTGGCTACGCACGTAGGTGGAGCGGAAGGAGGGTATTTTACTCCTGAAGGAAGAGGATGGCATGCGACCGGGTCTATGGGAGGAATAGGAACCGCCTTGGCGACGGGAAAGCTGCTTGGTCTGAGTGTCGGAGAGATGGTGCAAGCCCTGGTCCTGGGCGGAACTCAACCAGCGGGAATTTATAGACCGTCCGGTCCTTATATGGGAAAGCACCTGTACGCAGGAAAGGCCGTTGCCAACGGAATCGAAAGCGCTTACGTAGCCCGAAAAGGCTTTATCGCCGGATACAGGCTCTTCGAAGACGGACTCTGCTATGGAACAGGAATAATATCACCCGTTTATGAAATGGAGGCGGCGACCAGAGGGCTTGGGGAGGCATGGGAAACCCTTAACACCCATCTGGCGATCTATCCGGCCAAAAAGATCTACTATGCGAACCTGGATGCCCTTCTCCATGTACTCGGAACCGAAAAGATCGAATTTAAAGATATTGAAAAGGTGAGGGTATCCTATGCATATGCCAAAGCTTATGCCCAGGATACCTTCCATAAACCCAGGAATGCCACCGAAGCATTTAACAGCCTTCAGTACGTCATTGCGGCTGCTGTGCACGACGGCTGTCTTTGGTTCGATCAACTCGAGAAATACAACAATCCGGCAATACTGGCCTTTGCCAAAGATAGAGTGGAAGTCGTGAGGGACGTGGAATTGGAGAAACTACTCCCCGCGAAATGGCCCGGAGGGGTAGAAGTTCTCACTAAAGATGGAAGGAGTTTTTCTAAGCGGTTTGATGCCCATATAGGGGAAACTTCAAATCCGGTACCTAAGAAATCATTGGAAGACAAATTTCGCCGCATGGTCGCACAGCTCAGCAGAGAAAATGTCGACACAATAGTCGATATGGTCTACAGCATAGAAAAACTCGATGATCTCACGAAACTGACGCGCCTGTTCAGTCCTAATCAGGGAAAAACTTCGACTGGACGGCGAAAGTCGAAAGAGAAATAACAATCGGGGAGATTTGCCGGGAATACAGAAGGGTCTGTGCAGGGGAGGGAGGTGGTTGAAAGCAGGGAATCGGTGCTGCCGTGGTGTCTTATGGAAACCCGTTTTACGGGAGAGGATACTACCAATGAGGAGGATTATCAATGAAGCGATTTCTGGTTTCAGTCATAGGGGCGGCTTTCTTTTTTGCTTTTGCAGCAAGCGCTTTCGCCATCCATGCCGAGATTCCGGCAGATACCCAGGCAGTGGTAGCGAAAAGCCAGATCCAGATTACGCTGGGCGGTGATATTAGATCGAGAGGAAGAGTCGAGCAGAACACGGATGATTTCAATAGCGATAAGGCGGATCATAAGACATTTTATGATTCAAGGGTAAGACTGCATTTGGGGGCTAAAATAACGCCAAACACGGAAGGTTTTATCGAAGTTGAAGCCGGTAATGGGCCGGATGAATGGAACTATAAATGGGGCAATGAAGATATAAACCAGGGGACGGGTTTCTATAATGAAGGTGAGCGCGCGAGAGGCCAGTTCAGCATCATTCAGGCATGGATCCAGTACAAGGGTAAGGGGCTTCTGGGGATCCCGGCGGGTGTAAAGGTCGGCCATATGCCTATTGTTCTCGGCAATAAGCTCTTTTTTGCCCATTACCTCTTCGGAGATGATGCTCTTGTCTTTTTTGCTGACCCGACGAAGGAACTCCATACTTCACTGCTAACCATAAAGTTGCGGGAAGGCAATGTCAAACAAAATGATGACTCGAATGCATATATGGGTATCTTTGACTACAGGACCAAAAACTTCGGCGTTAGTGGTGATGTTACCTATATAGACGATCAGAATTATTTCCTTGGAATCAACGGCAGGGATGCGCATCTCTGGAATTTCGGGCTTCGGGGCGATGCAAAAATCTCTGGTCTTAGGGTTAGGGGCGATGTAGAGGCTCAGGCGGGACGGGTCATAGACGCGGCGGGTAATGAAGAAGCGCAATTCAGGGGGTATGCGTTTTTAGGAGGTCTCGATTACAATATTCACCCCGCAGTAAAACTTTCGCTTGATTACGTCTATGGCAGCGGTGATGATAATGATTCCGACAAGAAAATCGGAACCTTCGTGACCGCTCTTTCGAACACTCAGATCACCACGTATGTATATAGCCGTTTTGCAGTCAATGCCGCCAACAGGAAAGCTGCGGGTGTAGCGAATACTCAGTATGTGAAGCTCGGTGCTGATGCGAAGCTGGCGAAGAACCTGAGAGCACTCCTCGGTATTTACTGGCTCAGGGCCGTAAAGAATTACTTTGGAGCGCCGTACCTGATCCCTGGACAGGCTACTGACAGCAAGGATATCGGGATAGAAGTCGATTGGAAGTTCACTTATCACATTGATAGAAATCTGCAATACTGGGTCGAGGGCGGTTACCTCTTCGCAGGCGATTTTTGGAAGGTTAAGACGGGCGGAAAAGATCCCGACAATGCCTATGGGATAAGGCATGGAATCATGCTCAGCTTCTAAGGGCCGAGAATTATACTCAGCACAGTTTTGTAAGTCACTTATTAACCGTCTCAAGATATTAGTGTCCGTTTAAGGACGGTGTAAATCCAATTGTTTTGGATTGCGTTCATATTATGCAGATGGTCGGCGCCACGAAGAGCTTCTAATAAAAGCATTTTCCCGGAAAGGGTGATTGAAGGAATCTGTAGCAGAGTATAGAGGGACGTAATATCTCGCAGGCGTGCAAGGTGTTTGGGTACTCACGTGACAGTTTTGCCGGTTTAAACAGCTGTATGAGACAGGTGGGGAATTGGCCCCCCAAGAGATCAGCCGGAAGAAGCCCTGTGTAAAGAACCGGGTGGCGCAGGAGATCGAGGACGCAGTCTGCGCCACCGCTTTTTAAAATCCGGCCTGCGGACAGTTCAGCGTTTCGAACGAACTGAAGAAAACGGGCTTGTTCATCTCGCCGGTAGGGGTGAGGAGCATCTGGCTGCGGCACGACCTGGAGACGTTCGAAAAGAGACTCAAGGCCTATCCAAATATTGTCGCCACGTGCCGCATATGGTGGCTGCCAGAGCTGCCTGCTTCAGAACATGCTGTTACGAAGTGTGCGTGAATACTATATTGCCTATGGACCCACCTTACGATCCAATATGAGGTAGTCCTGCGGCAAAAAATTGTCTTTGTAAAGCCGGGAAGGCTTATTGAAAATACAAAACAAAAAGGTTATGAACTATCAAGAAGAGCTTTCGAATCGACGACAGGCTGTAATTGAGATATTGAATTTACTACCCGAACAACTTTCTTCATTTAAAGGTTCAGAATATCCACTGCCGGTAGGGACGGCATTATTAGGTAATAAAGATATTACCATCCCGTCTTTACGCCGGAGACTGGTTGAACAGCTGGACGGCGACGTGAAAGACCTGGTGGAACCTCTTTTGCTTGCTGCCGAATTGTATGAAGCTTCCCGTGATGATAAAGAACAATTCTTTTTAACAGATCGGGCGGTGCAATCCTATGTGTTCGATGGCAGCAAGTGGAGCGCAGGCTGGGTCTTGGTTCTGGGAGGTGAGGATCAGAAACAATTGCTCGAAAAACTAAAGGATTATAATTTTATGGTTTTTACCGATTTACCGGACATGTCTAATACTGTGTATATCGGCAGCAGGCCCACATCACCTATTTACTTTTTGCAATTAATGGTCCGCTATGGCCTTGTCTGGGGGCGTATTAATCCTGGTGATGGTCATGAGATGACTCACTTTTTGGAAGAGGATATGCCGGGCTTCATCATTATTTACAAAGACCTTTCCCATCTGAAGTATCTTGTTGCACTGGGATTGATGAAAATGGGAGCTCCGGCCGTAGTCCCTTCTACGTTCCCGTTCCCATATGGCCGCAGAATTGTGGCAGACGGCCTGAATGAGATTATTGAAAAAGGAAGTCATTTTCCGAACCTCCGTCAGAGATATTATAAACGTGAGACCATCCGTTTGCCTGAGTATTGCAATCCGGCATTCGCGGGAGAGAGCATTGAGGTGGGGCGGAATATGGGAGGGAAACCCCATTCCTTTTTCTGTGTGCGTCCAGTGAAACAGGTTGACCGACAGGGTGCGAGGATAATCGGGCAACCCGTTGATGACATTGGCATACTTGTAGAAATTGCAGCTGAGAACCTAAACGAAGACATTGCTCTTACAATTGAAAACACTGCTCTAAAGGCAATAAATTTCCTGTCTGGAGTCCGTGCGTATACCAAGGGAGATATATTTCATCTTGAATTAGGAACTGGAGTGGAGCTCAATGAAGGACAGATAAGCGAAGCTGTTTATCGGGGAATCCGCCTCAAATTTCCACGGCTTGAAATGATAGCAATCCTTATTATTTTCGATCCGGATAGATTAAAAACAGAAGCGGAAGACATACGTAGATATAAAAAGCACCGCCGCCAGCTCCTTAGCTACATGACGGAAGAGAATACAGATGACTTCTGTGTTTGTATTGAATGTCGTCCTTTTTCACTGGAGCATACCTGTATTATCACCCCTGAGCGGATGCCGATGTGCGGCTCACGGACGTACGCCTCTGTGAAGGCTGCAGCATACTTTAGTTTTCCAAACACCTCAGTGAAAATTACGGCAGATTTTGACTCTTTGAAAATTCCCTGGAAGCGCCAGTCTGAAAAAGAGTTACCCTTGCGGCATGTTTTTAAGAAAGGAAATGTACTTGATGCAAACCGTGGTGAATATGAAGGCAGCAACCTGATGTACCGGAAATTCACGGGAGGGCGATTAAACCGGGTCTACCTTCATTCGTTGAGGGGTTACCCACACACTTCTTGCGGGTGTTTTAAGGCCATATCTTTCTGGCTGGAAGAGGTGAAAGGGATTGGGATTATGTTGAGGGATTCGAACGCTGTTTCTCCTGATGGTCTGACCTGGGCAATGCTCGCAAACCGGGCTGGAGGAAAGCAGAATCCCGGTGTCATGGGTGTTTCTATAGGTTACATACGTTCTCCTCATTTTCTAAAAGGCGATGGCGGTATCGCCAATGTAGTCTGGGTCGACAGCGTTTTGTATACAAAAATCTCCAGTCTATTCTCCTGTGGTCAAGAGGTGGCAACAGAGAAGGACGTTCAAACTCTCGAAGAATTGAAACGATTTCTTGGAAGATGAGTTCGGGAACCCAGGTCCAAAAAAGGGCAGTTATAACTGTCGCCGGATCCAACAAACTCGCGGACTCATTCGATCAAGCTGTTGAAATAGTTTAGACCTAATCCGGCACTCTTCCTCTGCGATCTTGCAAAGGCGGGTTTCGTCTGCTGCTGAGACGTCACAATATGGGCACCTCATTCTTCCTCCACCGAAACAAAGAAGACCTTAGAAAAGGATTGAGGCTATGCAATAGGGCTTGCGGGTAGACTTCCTATTACCCCTCATTCCATTACCCTTGTACTTATCAGGGAATCAAACAGGGAGAAGGAGCACTGGCTTGTCAAGAAGGAGAGAATGTGAGATGATTTTATCAATATGGGAAGATCAATGCGGATGAGGCATCCATCACCGGGGAAGCGGATATCGTGAAAAGGAAAAGATATGCGGCGGGATTGCTGGCGGTCGTCATCATCTTCGTCTATGCGGGAAACGTCCGCTCCGAAGAGAAGCCTGTTGCATGCGTCATCTGCCACGAATATCTCGACGGGGCTCTTGCCGGGCCGGTGCAGGAGTGGAGAGGTTCGATCCATCAGCAAAACGGCATTACCTGCGATTTGTGTCATGGGGGAGATCCCGGGGTCGACCTCGGCAATATACGACAGCTCACCCCAAGGGAGTTTGCGGACAGACAGTCGCGCGCGATGGCGAAATCTCGTGGTTTTATCGGCAAGCCTTCGGGAAGGGTGATGTTTGACGTCTGCGGGAAGTGCCACGCCGGCTCTGTCGACAGATACGCTAACAGTATCATGGGCAAGGCCTATCTCGACGACAAGGGCGGACCTTCCTGCACAGTCTGTCACGGCGCCCATCGCAATGCAATCCCGGAAGTTCCCAAGGTGTGTGAGAGCTGCCATAGCGACACGACAGGGTTTGATCAGATCGACGCGATGAATGTGACCGCATCGACGATCGGGGAGCTTTCAAGAATAAGGATAAAACTCGCAGAGGAGAAGGCAAAAGGACGGGGGCCGGCCCTCCTGCCCGAGTTCCCTGAAGATCTCGGTTCGTTTCAAATAGGGTTCGTGGCGTTCGGCGCGGTCATCGTCCTGTTCCTTATCGGCTTTCTCGTGTATGGAGTCCTGGAAAAAAGGAGGTAACATGAGCTTTGAGATCTTGCAGGAAAAGAGGCCTTCCTATTCCGGGCTTGCCATGGCGGTGATCCTCGTCCTTTCTTTCGTGCTTTTCGGAGTGGCGGTTCTTTTCGCGTATCTCCTGATATCGGGGAAAGGAAATGATTACCTCCTGGGAACACTGCTCGCTTTCGAGTTCCTGATCGCAGGTATCGAAGTCGTGCTCTTTGCAAGATGCTTTATTCCGTTCAGGGAAGTGTCCGAAGAGCGTGAGGAGGAATTGCTGTGGTAGAGAGAGACGCCGGAACGACAGAGGGCAAGGCAGGTATCACCCGCAGGAGATTCACCCTCGGGGTACTCGTTGCGTCTCTCCTCGGCGCTGCAGGATCGGTCCTGACCCTGCTGAAAGTCCTGTCTCCTGAAAAGCAGGGCGGAGGCTACGTGACCACGATCAGGCCGGGGGACAGGCTCGTATACGCAAGAGGAGGCGAAACGGGGGTCACGGTCCGGGCTTCGTCGATGAAGGTCGGGGATGCGGTGCTGGTCTATCCGTCAAGCAAAGCATCGAATCCGGCAAACCTCGTCCAGTTGATCCGGTTGAAGGAAACCGACCTCAAACCTCCGACGAACATCGGGCTTACGGACCAGGGCTTCGTGGCCTACAGCGCGATATGTACGCATCTCGGCTGTACCGTTTCGTGGGTCGAAAACCAAAAATCGCCTGATGCGTCGTACACGGAGTGTTTCTGTCACAACAGCATATTCGATCCGGCGAGGGGAGCGAAAGTCATGGGCGGTCCTGCGCCGATCCCCCTGGCGCAAATCGGCGTGAAGGTGACCGGTGAGGGTGCGCTTATTTTTACGAGCGATTTTACGGGCCCCATTGGGCCGCAGGTTTGAGAGGCGGTGAGGCATGATTTTTAAATGGTTCGATGAAAGGCTCGAGATCGAAAAATTCAAGGCCAAATTCCTGAGAAAGACATTTCCCTCACATCCCACATTTCTGCTTGGCGAACTGGCGCTGTTTTCTTTCATTACCCTTGTCATGACGGGTGTCTTCCTCGGTTTCCTCTATGAGCCTTCGACAAAGATGGTCTCTCTCTTCGGCGCGATGGTCCCGGCGGCCTATGCGAGTGTCGTGAGAATAGATTTGCTTCCGATGGGTTTGATCGTGAGACGTATCCATCACTGGTCGGCGATGCTGATGATAGCCGCCATACTTGCCCACCTCATGAGGATTTACTTCTCCTCCGCGTACAGGAAGCCCCGGGAAATCAACTGGCTTGCGGGACTGGGCCTGTGGGGTTTGACGATGTTCGCGGCATTTACAGGATATCTGCTGCCTTACAGCCAGTTCTCGGTGACTGCAACCTCTATCGCGTATTTCATCTCGAAGTCGGTGCCGTGGGTCGGCGACTGGATGTCGAGACTCCTCTTTGCCGGGGAGTTCCCTTCCGAGGCGACCGTCCCCCGGTTCTTCTTCATGCACGTCATGCTGATACCGGCAGCGTTGATCGGCCTCATCGGCCTCCATCTCGTAATACTAGTAAAGCAGAAACACACCGAACCTCCGGCGAACAAAAACCGCAAAGAGGCGCAGGGGGGCAAAAGGCTTATCGGCCTTCCGATCTGGCCGGAACAGGGCGTGATCAGCATGTCCTTTTACCTGTTTTTGTTGTTCGTGATTGTCCTCGTTTCAACCTATATCCCCCTGAACCCTGTCGAAACCTACGGGCCTCCGTCGCCGGGGACGCCGGTGATGCGGCCCGACTGGTATTTTCTTCCGATATACGGATTCCTGAAATTGATACCGGGGGACCTTTCCTTTTCGATCCTGGGAGGAAAGATTACACCGGAAACCATCGGCGGCGTTATTTTCCCCGGGTTCCTGGTCCTCGTCTTTGCATCGATTCCTTTTCTCGACAGGGCGAAAGGGCCCCAACCTTATATGGCGAATCCGCTCCGCAGGCCTTTCATGACATCCTTCGGCATTGCCGGAGGCGTCTTCCTCTGCATGGATGTGGTCGCGGGTTATATCGACGTGCTTCACATCGCGCCGCAGACCATGATTATCTACACTATACTCGCAACATTGGCTGCGGGAGGAATTTCATTTGCGCTGCTGCGCCTTTACAACGGAAAGAGAGGTAACGATGTTACGTAGTGAGCATATTCTCGCGTATCTTGCCCTGGTGTGCAGTCTTCTTATCTTCTCCGCACCGGTGGAGCCGGCCACGGGCGAAAAAATGAAAAACTCCTGCGTTGACTGCCACTCTCAACTGGCAGGGAACAGCTTCGTGGGGACAAGATCACATGACTGGAAGGGATCGATACACCAGAAGCACGGAGTGACGTGTGACAAGTGTCACGGCGGCAATCCACGCGTTTCCGATGAGAAGGCTGCCCACGCGGGTGTCCTCGGATCGAGCAGCCCTCAGAGCACCGTATACTATAAGAATATCCCATCAACATGCGGCAAATGCCATGGCGCCGAGTTCTATAAATTCACCCAGAGCCTGCATTACAAGAGACTTGAAGCCGCGGGCAAGGGTCCTAACTGTGTCACCTGTCATGGCTCGATGGTGATCACTGTGCTGACTCCCGATACGGTGGCAGCGGTATGCGAGAGATGCCACAACGAAAGGATAGGCGTCTTTCCGTATATTCCGCAGAAGGCGAAGGCGGTGCTGCTTTTGCTCAGGGAGAGCAACGCCCTTCTCGAGGCCGAAAAAAAACTCCACCATCCTGCACGAGGCGGAGAGGCGGCCCGCGCTTTGCGCGACGCCGAGGCGGCCCTCTATTCCGCGAAACTGGACTGGCACAAATTCGATCTCGATACTATTACAGGGCACCTGCAGGACCTCTACAATTCGCTCGGGAAGCTGCCGATGGGGAACCCTCGCAGATAGGCTCCGGCGGCGCCGGTCATAGGGCGCCTTGTCTTGGTGATTTCACGGATTGCCGGTAATTTCGCTGGCGTCGCCGTCCCGAGGATGCGCGGTCAGACGTTCCAAGGCCCTGTTGTAGCAGCATTCTCTTTCCCCGTCGAAAGCTGGCATTTTTATTGCTGACCATCCTGCCTGGGGTGCAATGGGGATACGGGTTTTGCCGGAGGGAGAGCATTAATGGGGGGCAGCCAAGAGGGGGGTCTTGGCTGCCGGAGGGTGGAGAAGTTGTAAACGTTTTCATTATAACTCAAGATTGTGAAGAAAGTTTGAAGCCCCGATTCGTACTTACTAAGGGGAACATAAGTAGGATACCTTTGAATGTCACTCCGGCTTGACCGGAGTCTCTCTTAAGAAGGATTCCCGACAAGCACGAATGACATCCTACTAACGAACGTATTAGTAAATCCCCCCCTTTTCTCTATCGGCTTAAGGTTATTGTCGCGCGATTCCTGACTCGAAGATAAATTGACATTGAAAAAAAACATCATAATACGCGCATTCCATTTTTCACAAAACTCAAATGCTGCGCACGGATAGAAGAAACAACTATATCCGCAAGACAAGAAGATTGCGTTTCATCTTCTTGCTTCTTTTTGTTCAATTGACTTGAGATAATGTTGCGTCAACCAGTGATCACTGAAAATAACTGACAGCCGCAAGAACTGACTTGACTTTCGCCGGCGTATTCTACTTAAATAGAAATGAGTTCTATTTAAAGTCTCAGATTGCGGGGAAAAGAGATGCGCCTTGCCGGCATGTTGAAAAGGATTTATTATTCATCCTTGATGAGGTTGCGGTTTATTAAATTATTCAACGGAGAACATGAAACACATGAAACAAGACATTTCAGTTTAACAAATGGAGATCAGTGAGTGCCTCTGAGACACAAGACGCTGTTATGAATACTGATTTTTCGACAATTTTGAGAAGTCTGAATCTTAAAATTACGCCGAAAAGAATTGCTATCCTCGATATCCTGATGAATGAATCATCATACTTGAGCCCGGAAGAAATATGGACAAGAATGAAAAAGCAATTCAGGAGTGTAGGCCTTCCAACAATTTACCGCAATTTAGAGGAGCTTTCGGAAAGGAATATCATCTCAAAGGTCACTCATCCGAACCGGCAACTGTATTATTATTTCTGTGCAAACAGGTCCCACCACCACCATTTCGTTTGTCTTTCTTGCCGCAATGTTGAGGACATCAACTTTTGTGCACTCGATGAACTGCGGAGAGAGGTGAAAAGGAAACACAACGGAAAGGTAATTTCGCATATTCTCCAGGTAAACGGTTATTGCAGGAATTGCCTGAACAAGGAAGGAAAGGATAATGAAATATAGAAGGGTGGTTGTCTTACTCGTTCTTATTATTCTGGTCGGTCCTTTTCCCGCGTGCACAAAGAGGGGTGAAGAACCTGCCGGGATGAAGAAACTCAAGGTCATAACAACGCTCTTTCCGCTTTATGATATGGCCGGGAGCATCGGAGCAGACAAGTCGGATGTATCTTTGCTTTTGCCGCCGGGAGTGGAAGCCCATTCCTTTGAGCCCAAACCAAGCGACATTGTCAAAATCAACGAAGCAGATATTTTTGTCTATACGGGAAGATTTATGGAGCCATGGGCTGAAGAAATCATTAAGGGTGCTGCTAACGAGAATCTGCTCGTTGTCGATGCGAGCCGCGGTACAAAAATGATCCCGGGGGTTTTCCATGATGCAGACGAGCCTGCCGGCTCGTTTGATCCGCACATCTGGTTGGATTTTGACAATGCCAAGATAATGGTTAAGAACATCATGCAGGCATTCCAATTAAAAGACGGCGCTCATAAGGACTTTTATGAACAGAAAGCAGAAGATTACCGCGACAAACTAACTGAATTGGATACCTTATATAAGACGACTCTTGCGACCTGCAAGGACAAGGAAATCGTCTATGGCGGCCACTATGCTTTCGGTTATATGGCTAAGCGTTACGGCTTGAAATATCTGGCAGCTCAGGGGGTATCGCCGGATGCCGAACCAACGGCGAGTGATTTGGTCAAGCTGGTGGAGCAGATAAAAAAGGACAAGATCAGATATGTTTTTTACGAAGAACTAACCAGTCCCAAGATCGCCGAGACTATCGCTGGTGAAACCAAAGCTAAAATGCTGCTTCTCAATGCCGCTCACAACGTGTCCAGGAATCAGCTTGAGCAAGGTCTCTCTTTCTTCGATATACTGAAAAAGGATCTCGACAACATGAGGATCGGCCTTGAATGCAAGTAATACGGGCCCAATTTTGTCTGTGGCAAATTTATGTTTTCGCTATGGGCCGCTCGAAGCGCTGTGCGAAGTGTCTTTTACTGTAGAAAAAGGCGATTACATTGGACTCGTTGGGCCGAACGGCTCGGGCAAAACCACTGTTATCAAGATCATCCTTGGTCTTATGCCACCGGGGAATGGCACGGTCAGCCTGTTTGGGACAGACCCGTCCGCATTCGAAGAGCGGCATAAGATCGGTTATCTGCCTCAGAAATTGACAAATTTCAATCCCTATTTCCCTGCAACCGTAAAGGAGATTGTTTCATTAGGATTATTTTCAAAAAAGAAATTCCCAAAACGTATTTTGAAGGGTGATGCGGAACTGGTAGATGAAGCCATGACTTTGACTGGAGTGATCGATATAAAGGATGCATTGATCGGAGAGCTTTCCGGCGGCCAGCAACAGAGGGTCCTCGTTGCAAGGGCAATTGTAAATAAGCCGGAACTTCTGATCCTTGATGAGCCGACAACAGCTCTTGATCCTGAAGCGAGAGAAAACTTCTTCCAACTCCTTCGGGAGCTTAACCTCAGCAAGAATGTGACAATTATTCTTGTTACCCATGACATGGCGAGCATCGGGAAATACGCTTCCAAACTCTTGTACCTCGATAAGAAGATCATCTTTTATGGAAGCTTCGAAAACTTCTGTTTATCCGAGAATATGGCGCACTATTTCGGTGAATTTGCCCAGCACCTGATATGCCATAGGCATGACTGATATGGATATATTCTCTGCACTTCAGTATTCATTCATCAGAAAGGCTTTTATCGCAGGTTCGTTAATCGCGCTGGTGTGCTCAATCCTGGGCGTGCTCCTTGTCCTGCGGAGGCTTTCTTTGATCGGTGACGGTCTCGCGCACGTAACCTTCGGGAGCGTTGCGATCGGCTTGCTTCTGGGACTGCAACCTTCCTTTGTTGCTATTCCGGTCGTCATGGCAAGTTCACTGGGCATCATGAAGCTGATGCAAAAGGCCAGGCTTTTCGGAGATGCGGCAATAGGCATTGTATCTTCCATAGGCATTGCAGGAGGGGTTATCGTTGCCGGTCTGTCGGGCGGCTTTAACGTCGACCTCTTCAGCTTTCTGTTCGGCAATATTCTGTCGATCAGCAGTGTGGAAGTCGTCACATCAATAATCCTTTCCGTCATTGTACTTTCCGTAGTATTCCTTTTCTACAATGAATATTTCTCGACCACTTTTGACGAGGAATTTGCGAGGATAACCGGAATCAATGTTAAGAGGATCAATTCGCTTCTTGTTGTTCTCACGGGCATAACAGTTGTGCTTGCTATGAAGGTAGTCGGAATTATGCTGACCTCCGCCTTGCTGATACTGCCTGCCGTAACAGCCCTCCAGATCGCAAAGAGCTTTAGAAATACGATGATACTCTCTTCCATTTCTGCAATATTGTCTGTGCTTGTCGGAATTTACTCGTCCTTTCTGCTGAACCTTCCAACGGGTGCAACAATCGTCATGGTGAATTTCCTCTTCTTTATAAGCGCTTTTTTGTCAGGGCGTGCTATGCACATTAAACTGAGCTGAGATGCCAAGGGCAGAAAAAAAGAAGAACTATATGCAAGCGAAAGGAAGATTGCGGCAGTGAGCGTCAGATTGGGAGTGGATCAACTGTTCGCGGCATTGGCGCCTCTCATCCCCATCTGATAATCATAATTTGAAGTTGACAAATAAAAGCGCATCCACAACAATAACGGGCAGATGAAAGGCAGAGCGCTAGTAATCCTGATTGCATTGGCTGTCTCGGTTGTTGTACCGCTGTCCGTCACACCCTCTCCTGCCGGCAACGGAACGTTTCTTATTATGCTGGACATCTGCGATGCAGCGAACCCCGCCCTATCCGCAAACTCCACGATGCCGGGGATCCATGAATGCCCGTGTACCATCTTACCGGCAGGATTTGTCGGTTTCACGCACGTCGTCGACGTTATGTTTCATCCTCTGTTAATCGCAGCACAAGAAGAACATCCTCCGAGAATTTAGCCCCCTTCACTCCGAAGTCTAGGAGTCAGAGTTTTTCAGAGATACAGGTGGACTGCCTGTGTGAGGAAAGTTCTTCTTCAAACTTTCCTCCCCTTCAACTTCGGCTCCGCTTCGGAAGTTATTGAAAAATAACTCTGAAGTGGAGCCATTTTTTTTTCAGCACGAGGTGCTCTTTACTCGAACAGGTATACAAGGCCTTCCGCTTCATAACAGGCGGATCATAACGTTAACGCCGATAAGGAGGTAAGAGTCATGGAAGTTGGAAAGTTGTTGGAAGAGAAGGTGTCGAGAAGGGGTCTTATCAAAGGCATGGGTAAATTGGTGGTTGGAGCTACCGGGATAGCTGTTGTATCCGGGTTTGGGACAAAGATATTGGGAAATGCGGAGGCGGCAAAGAAGATGTCCTCAGAACTGCCGTGGCCCTATAAGAAGTTCAGTTCGAAGGATATTAAGAGGGCCGCCGAGATCGCCCATGCCAACTGGTTCAAGGGGTTTTGCACATTTGCGACTTTAAGCGGAATAGTCGAGATGCTCAAGGAAAAGGTGGGAGAGCCCTATAAGTCACTCCCCTTAGAAGCGTTCATATTTGCCCACGGCGGAACAGCAGGATGGGGTGGAACCTGCGGGACATTAATAGGGTCGGGCATTGCTGCGTCACTTGCAACAGGGCATAAGACAGGAGAGCAGATAGCTAACGAGGTGGTGGATTTCTATTCAGAGACGGCGCTGCCGATTTATGTGCCCGATCATCCGAAGGCGGAGTTGAAGGCGAAGAGCACAAGCCATTCTCCTGTTTGCCACATATCGGTCGGCAAGTGGATGAAGGCGGAGGGCATTGCAGAGGGTAAGGGCCCCGAGGGTGTGGGATTCCTGAGCGCCCAGCAGATGGACAGATGCGCCAGACTGTCAGCCGATGTCGCCACCAGGACGATTGAGCTTTTAAACGACTGGGCGGACGCCAAGTTCAAAACTGCCCATACGTCGCCTGTCATGGCAAACAAGATACCCTCTCAGAATAACTGTACAGATTGTCACGGCGACAAAATCCCTTCGCCGGGACCGTTCGGCACCGGGATGGACATACTCACCGGCAAGCATTAGAGAAGGGTCGTAGTTGTGAATTAGATAAACAATCGGAAGAGGACAGGGGCGCAGCCTCCGTCCTCTTCTATGAAAATGTGCAGTCATAGTAAATCATCGCGTGCACGATGATAACAACGAGATTCGATACTAAGGAGATGTCGCTTTCTTTCGACCTCATTAGTAACAAAAAGGCAGGACTATTTAGCATGAAGCCATTGATTAGTTGCATCATCTTTCGCCGTTCTGTCTATCCTGAGATGGTCGTGGAAATGCCGTGGTTCGGCCGGGAGGTGATTGACACTCTTTCAGGTCGATGATAGGATGAAAAATAACGTTGCCTGTTAAGGTGGAAGAAAATGAGGGGTTCAATAGCAGTATGGTCGCTGCAAACCTTTGGTCTCGCGCTGGCGATTATTCTCTTTGTGCCCGCATCTTCCTGGGCCCACGGGTTTGCGGGAAAAAGGTTTTTTCCGACTACCTTCCAAGTCGACGACCCTTTTATTTCCGATGAGTTTTCGATCCTTTTCAACCACATCAAACAGGCCGGGGACGAGCCGAACAAGCTGACCCAGATCGATATCGATTATTCCAAACGTCTGCTGCCCAACTTCGGACTGGAATTCCACGAGGCTTACTTACACCTCCGGGCAAGCGACGGCAGTTCGGCGAACGGCTGGGACAATCTCGGCATAGGTGCGAAATGGCAGTTTCTTACGAATGAGCCCCATGAATTGATCCTTTCAGTCGGCACGGACTTCGACATCGGCGGAACCGGGGCTCACCGGATCGCGGAGTCCTTTTCGACCATTTCTCCTGCGTTTTTTTTCGGCAAAGGCTTCGGCGACCTGCCCGAATCGGTGAAATTCCTAAGGCCCTTCGCAATTACCGGCGTCATCGGCCCTAGTTTTCCTACGAGATCCGGCAATGTTTCTATCGATCCCGACACCGGAGAAACAATCGTGGAACGCAACCCCACGACCCTGAACTGGGCATTTTCGCTGCAGTACAGTCTCATGTACCTCCAGTCGTTTGTGAAGGATGTCGGCCTGGAGAATCCCTTTAAGCGCATGATACTTGTGGTGGAGTTCCCGATGGAAACCTGCATGAACGCAGATTGCAAGGGTCAGACGACGGGCACGATGAACCCGGGAATTATCTGGGCAGGCAAATATGTCCAGCTGGGGGTTGCGGCCCAGATCCCGATTAACTCGCGAACGGGAAGCAACGTCGGTTTTCTCGGTCTTTTTCACCTCTACCTCGATGACCTTTTCCCCAAGAGTATAGGAAGGCCGGTATTCCACTGAAAAAACTTTGCACCAGCCTGGATTCGAAACAACAATCATGGCGTTCTTGCATGTGATTCCCGGATGGTTCGAGCTTGCCTCCCTGGCGTTCTGCATCGGGGTCCTCGTGCACCGTCTCTTGGTCTTCCCTCCTTCCGCCGGGGTGGGATTCTCCCGCGCAGAGCGTCATCTCGGCGGTATGTGGCGGACATTCGGCGCGGGTGTCATCGTGATGATCCTGTGTACATCGTCCAACCTGCTGGTACGCGCGGTCGAAATGAGCGGCGTGCGCCTTTCCGCAATTGTTCCCGTGCTGCCCATTGTGCTTTTCCGCACGCACTTCGGCAGTGTCTGGATTGCCCGCATGACCGCTGAAATCCTCTCTTTGCTTTTGCTGAATGTTTTCTGCCGTCGCCGGGACTCACGTCTGTTCCTGGTCTTCCTGCTCGGTCTGATGGTTGTGATCTCCGCGACCGAGAGCTTATCGGGACACGCCTCGGATAAGGGAGATTTTAGCGTCGCTGAAATCATGGACTGGCTCCATCTCTTGCCTTCTGCCGTCTGGGGAGGGGGTCTTC
This sequence comes from Nitrospirota bacterium, assembly GCA_023475105.1. Classification (GTDB taxonomy): domain Bacteria; phylum Nitrospirota; class Thermodesulfovibrionia; order Thermodesulfovibrionales; family UBA9159; genus JAMCWJ01. The sequence continues at coordinate 10,321 of JAMCWJ010000074.1, read as the reverse complement.
TCGTGCTGTCGTTCTTTATCCTGCCCGAACTCGTGGAGAAAGGCGAAGGGGCGGCCCCGCTCACCGCTGATATTGCGCGCAGGTTCTCAAAGATTGCCGGTGTTGCCGTTGGGTTTATTGCGGCGACCGCATTGTACAACGCATGGACGTATGTGGGCGGTTTCGGGGCCCTCTGGAAAACAGCCTACGGCATGACCGTGATTGCGAAGATCATTCTGTTTGTTCTCCTCATCAATTTCGGCGCTTTTAACCGCTATATCAATGTGCCGCTCTTGCAGCAATGGGGAGGCTTTTCTTCCGGCAATCAGGGAATCATGAAGCGCGTTGCGGATCGATTTGTTCTACGATTTCTACGCGATCAAAGCGGGTACAAGATTGTCTTACGGTTCAAGCGCAGTGTGAGAGTCGAAGCATTACTCATAATCGGGGTTCTTCTTTGTGCCGCCGTGCTCCGTCATGAGGTCCCGGCGCGCCATGCCTCGCATCTCGGGCATCAGCGGGGGGGAACGCCCTCGATGCCGCACCACGACGAAAAGTGAACTGACCCGACGATGGAATAACCTCTCCGGATAGGGTAAAATTAAGAGGGGCTATGGGGCATACTCGTGATCGGTCAGGCAGTCTTACAGTGCATAAGGGGCAATATCGGGCCTGACGAAAGAAGTGCCCTTAGCTGATCTCTATGACGGCAAAGAAATTGGCGATTTTTTCGGCCTTTCCGCAGGAGTTGCGCCATATCATGCGCAATGTCGGGCCTCTGACCGCCGCGAAGAAGTTTCCCTTTGAGCTGCATCGTGCACGGTACGCAGCGAGCGAGATCATACTGGTACAGACAGGGATGAGAGTGGCGGGCGCAGAAGAGTCGCTGTGGTATATTCTCGACGAACACAAGCCGGACGTTGTTCTGTCGGCGGGATTCGGAGGCGCTCTCTATGAAGGCGCCCGGATCGGGGACCTCGTGTCTGCTTCGAGGGTCCTGCTCGTCAGGGACGGCATCGAGGAAACCATGGAACTTCCGGAGACCGGCGAGATGATCAGGAAACTCGGCAGTTCATTGACTGTGCGCGAGGGGAGTGTCCTCACCCTTGCAAAGTGGTTGACAAAATCCGAGGTGAGGAAGCTTCTGCACGTCGGGCTTCCCTTTCCGGTGTGTGATATGGAAGCGTTCTTCCTTGCGAAACTTTCAGCGGAGAAGGGCCTGCCTTTCCTTGCAATCCGTTCCATTTCCGACAGGGCCGACGAGGAGATCCCGCCCGGGTTGCTCGGCGTAGCGGATGAATCAGGGAAGTATAGGCTTTCCCGCGCCCTCCGGGTCCTTGCGACGAGACCGGCGCTGATACCACGGAGTATCGGACTCGGGCTGAACTCCGGCATCGCCTCGAGGAGTTTATGGCACTTTGTCAGGGCCCTCGCAGAGACGATCTAACCCGCGAAAACTTCAGACAGGGGGACCGGAAGCACTATGAGCTGAACCGGGAAGCACCGCCTTCGGAAAATCCAAAAGATGGGCCTCCACAGCTCGCCCGGCTCCGTCCGCGGCCAGTTTCAGCTTCATCAGCGAGAAGAGCAGCAGGGCCGGAAGCAGGACGATGAAAAGGCCGGTCCATCCGAGGCGGTATTCGCCGATGGAGAAAGTGACGGCGAGATTGAATGCCATTACCCCCAGGTAGAGTCCCGGGCCTATCAGATATCTCCACGCGTACTTGTAGCCCGAACGGTCAGGGGTCCCGTCGAGGAGGCGGTCGATCTTCTGGAGCGCATATATCATGACGAATCCGACGATGAGCCATCCGATAAAATTCGAGATCGGGATACCGAAGTAGACGCCCCCCTCGGGATAGCCGTAGATCCTGCCGAGAAACCAGCGGTCGCCGAGCAGCGCGACCGGGTCTATAATGATATCGAGGTAAACAAAAAAGAATGCGGCGAAGATTCTCGTAGAAAGAGAACGCCTGATCTTCTTCGTTTCGAGGAGGTACAAAATCTTCCCTCTTGCCGTCGCCGGAGAAGTCACCATGAGGGCCACACTGTAACTCGCATAGGCGAGGAAGACATAGCTCAAGGAATCCATAAAGGGGACCCCGAGGACCCAGAGCTCTTTCCCCTTCGTCTCCTCGATATAATAATAGGGCCCGTAGGGTATTCCGTTATGGATGGAGGAGTATTCCGAGGCCCAGGCGATAAGATACCCCGCGATGCAGAAAGCAAGTGCCCTTTTCACCCCCAGGTGCAGCGAACAGCCGAACAGGTACACGAGAAGAAAGGCAAAGACATAAGGCCTCAGGACGACGGTATAGACGGCCTGGTGGAAGAAGGCCTCCATCAGGACTTCTTCAGATTCCAGAGGGCGAGTCTGGCCAGGTCCTTCGGATTCGAGAACGCGGTCCGCATGACCGTCGCCTCATACCCGCTATGGACCATGCAGTCCCTGCACCTCGGGTCTGCTCCGGACTCATACCGGTCCCAGTCGGTCTCTTCCATCAACTCCGCGAAGGAAGAATAATATCTGTCGGTGATGAGATAGCAGGGCGATTTCCAGCCGAGGGGATTTCGCGTCGGGTTGCCCCAGGGGGTGCAGCGCATCTTCCTCTTGCCCATCAGAAAATCGAGGTAGAGGGGCGAGCTGATGAAGGGAAATCTTTCAAAGAGAGGGGCCATATCAAGGAACCTCCGGACCGCCTCTTCCCTGGTAAGGAAGATATCGTTCTCGACGCGTTCATAGCTGAAGGCGGGAGAAACGAGAAGGCCGTCCACGCGAAGGCCCTTCAGCAGGGCAAATAATCTCTCCAGTTCCCTCGTATCGGAGTTTTTGTACACGGAGGTATTCGTGCTGACCCTGAAGCCGCGCCTCTTCGCCTTCTTAATCGATTCCAGCGCCTTCGCAAAGGTTCCCGGCTTGTTCGCGATCCTGTCATGGTTCTCCTCCATCCCGTCGAGATGAAAGTTCAGGGTGAGACGTGAATGGGGCTCGAATTCTTCGATGAAGGACTCCGTGAGAAGGCCGTTCGAGCAGAGATAGATGTGCCTTTTCAGCCTGAGGAGTTCTGCGGCAAGGGGCCTCAGATCCTGATAGAGAAGGGGCTCCCCGCCCGTTATCGTCACGACAGGAGCGCCCGATTCGATTGCAGAGTCGATGCAGTCCCGGAGGGAGAGGTCGGCCGACTGTTCCTCGGCCTGCAGTCGTATCCTGTCGCAGCCCGCGCAGAGGAGGTTGCACCGGTGCGTCGGTTCGAGCATCAGCACCAGCGGGAACCTCTTTCTTCGCTTCAGGGCATTCCTGATGAAGAACGAGGTTATCGAGAAATGGAGACTTGCGGGAAAGCGCATATCAGTTGCGGTTCGCCCGCATCCTCTCTTGTATGAACCGCAGGGCCTCGTCCAGTTCCCCGAGGGAGACATGGGTGTTCTTGCACGGACCCTCGGGCCTCCTGTTCGGTATGGCGAGGACCGGGATCTTTTCGGCCACGTCCCTGAGGCCGCTCATCAGGTCTCTTTCGCAGGCGAGGGCGAGGATAAACGTCGGCCGGTATTTCCTGATCGCTTCTCTTGCCTCCTCGCCCCCGCCCGCGGTGAGGATTCTGAAGGGGTCGCCGTTTATCCTGTCGATAATCTCGCTTCGCGCCTCTTTTTTTAAACACCGGGGGAGCAGGACCAAAAGGCTTTCAGCCTGGAGCGCCGAAACGCAGCACCTTGTGAGAAAGTTGTTCACCTTGATAAAGGAGTTTCCGACCCTGTCCCTGCTGATGCCGAATTTGGCTCCGAGCCAGATCGTTTTCGGGAGGAAAAAGAGAAGCAGCCTCTCTGTCCACCGGTAAGGGAGAAGTGACTTCCCGAGTTTCAGAAGGGCAAAGCCCTCGAGAAGAAACAGACACAAGACCAGCGACAGAGACCCCAGGACCGACCATCTGAGAGACAGCAGAACCAGCGGGTGCAGTTGTTCGACCCTCGGTTTTACGAGGTACCAGCCCGCGGATACCAGCAGAACGAAGATGAAGACGACGCCGAGAGAGAGCAGGAAAAACGTGCCCTGTTTTTCGTCGATTGCGGACTCCCGGGACGCGTCCTCCCCTTTCCAGTCGGACCATTCGTCCCCGAGTCTCCTGTCTTTTGACTTTCCGCTTTCGGCTTCGTTCATTTATGCCCTTTCCGGAAGCAGAGCATGACTTCTCACGTATCCGCTTTCCCGAAACCAGCCTGCCGCCTTTTCAATAGCGTCCTCTATGGGGCTCTGCGGCATGCCCAGTTCACGCACCGCCTTCGTACAGTCAAAATACATGTACTTCCTTGCCATCCTCACTCCTGTGAGGGGGATGCGCGGATGCCTGCGGGTGAACTTCGAAAGCGTCTCGTCGATGTGAGCCGCGAGCAGCACCGGCAGGTAGGGCAGTCTGACTTTCGGAGGTTTCCCGCCTGTCAGACCTGCAAGGATTCCGAGGAACTCCCTCAGAGAGAGATTTCTGTTGCCCAGAATATACCGCTGCCCGGTTTTTCCGCGTTCTGCGGCGAGCCAGTGGCCGGCGGCAACATCCATCACGTCGACGAAGTTCAGCCCCGTATCGAGATATGCGGGCATCGCTCCGTTCATGAAGTCGACGATCATCTTCCCCGTAGGGGTCGGCTTCCTGTCCCTCGGGCCTATCGGCGTCGAGGGGTTCACGACGACGGCCGGGAGTCCTCTCTCTATGAAACGAAATACTTCTTTTTCCGCAATAAACTTCGACCTCTTGTAATGTCCGGTCATGTCGGACAGGGCGCTCGGCGTCTCCTCGTCCGAAGGCTTTCCGTCCCGGCTCGCCGCGAGGACCCCAACGGTGCTGGTATAGATTACCTTTTCCGTGCCGAGTCTCAGGGCAGCCTCCATGACGTTTCTCGTCCCCCGGACATTGATCTCGTACATGGTCTCAGGGTCAGGCACCCAGAGCCGGTAATCTGCCGCAAGATGATAGAGCTGCCGGCAGCCCCGGAGCGCCCTGAGGACCGAGTCCAAATCCCTCACATCGCCTTCGGCCGTAGCGATGTCGTGCGACGCTAGGAAAGATGCATCGCTTCCTTTCCTTACGAGGGCAATGACCTGCAGCCCTTTCTCTCTCAGGAGCTTTGCAGCGGAGAAACCGATGAACCCCGTCGCGCCCGTGACAAGCGCCTTCACACCCCTGCCCCCCTGTCCCTCCCGAGGGAAAGAAACTTCCCGAGCGCCATCAACGGAAAACAGTTCCTGTAGTTATGGTACCGGATCATGAAATACTTCGGAAAGCCGGTTCCCGTAAACTCTTCCTCGTCCCATGTCCCGTCGTAGTTCTGCCATTGAAGGAGATAGGTGATTCCCCTGAGCACCTCCTCGGAGGTCCCCTCGCCCGCTGCAATGAGGGCGAGGACCGCCCAGGCTGTCTGGGAAGGCGTACTTTCCCCGCACCGCTTCAGAGCCGGATCTTCGTAAGACTCGCAGCATTCTCCCCAGCCGCCGTCCCGGCGCTGGATGCCCTTCAGCCAGCTTACCGCCTTTCTCACGTAGGGCAGGGTGAGATCTTCTCCGATCGCACTGAGCCCCATCAGGACCGACCATGTGCCGTTGATATAATTGACGCCCCATCTGCTCCACCACGAGCCGTCCGCCTCCTGGGTTTTCTTGAGAAAGGCGAGGGCCCTTCTCACGACGTCATCGGAGGGCGTAGAGCCGTGGAGTCCGAGGAGCTCGAGCACCCTGCCCGTAAGGTCGGGACTGCTCGGATCGATCATCGCCTCCAGGTCGCCGAAAGGGAGCTGGTTCAGTATCCTCATGTCGTTGTCCACATCGAACGCCCCCCATCCTCCGTCCTTGCCCTGCATCCCCAAAATCCATCGGAGTCCGCTTTCGAGATTCTCCGGGGAGATAAATTCCTTGTCGGCGTATCTGTTCAGAAGCATCAGGACCACGGCGGTATCATCCACGTCCGGATACCAGTTGTTCTCGAACTCAAACGCCCAGCCGCCGGGTCTCAGGCGGGGCCTTTTCACGTTATAGTCCCCTTTCTCGAAGATCTGTTTCGATGCAAGCCACTTGCACGCCTTGAGAAGGCTCGGATGGTCCCTGTCCATGTCCGAGTACAACAGGGCAAGAGAGGTGAGGGCCGTGTCCCATACAGGAGAAATGCACGCCTGAAGAAGAAGCTCGTCGTTTGTTTCGATCGTAAACCTCTCGAGGGCTTCGAGCCCTCTCCTTATCGGGCCGTAACTCAGATCGTGGCCCATCGCCACGAGGGCGAGGATCGAATTCACCATGGCGGGCTGTATCCCTCCCCAGTCTCCGGTAAACTCCTGATGCTCGAGGAGCCATCGCTCCGCCTGTTTCATCGCCCTGTTCCTGAGCGGTCTGACGGGAAGTTGCTCCATGATCTTTATCGCCCCATCCGCCACGACAAAGAACTTTTTCCATGAGAGGAGGGGAGGCCGCTTTGTCGTCAGGGGCGGCCTTTTTTCAGGCTCCCTGTAAAGCTCCCTGAGTCCCGCGCCTTCGTGGACAGGTCTGGCCGGTTTAAAGTCGAGAATCAGGGAAAGCGGGACGATTGTCGATCGCGCCCAGCTCGAGAAGTTATAGATATTGATCGGGAACCAGTAGGGAAGGAGGTTGATTTCGACAGGGATCGAGGGGATCGCCTTCCAGTCGAACTCTCCGAAGAGGGCGAGGAATATCTTCGTGAAAACCCGTGCTGCCTCCACTCCACCGTTCGAAAGGATGAAGGACTTCGCCTTTCTCAGGGGCTCCTCATCTGCGGAACGCCCTGAAAGTTTGAGCGCAAAATACGCCTCGATCGTCGTACTGAGGTCGCCTTTCCCTCCCCAGTGGATCGACCAGGTTCCGTCCGATCTCTGATGCCTGAGGATGTGGTTCGCGATACTCCGGTCCCGCTCCTTGTCCCGTATCCCGAGAAAATGGAGGAGCATGAGATACTCTGCAGACATCGTGACATTGGATTCGAGCTCATACCACCAGTAACCGGACCTGTGCTGCTCGCTTCTGTAATAAGACTGCGTCTTCACGATAGCGTCCGATATGCACTCCGGCAGATCAGCAAGTCTCGCTCCGGAAGGATAGTTCTTATTCCCGGGTTGCGTGCGGAGAACTGAGGGATCCGTGTCGACACACCTTCCGGACAGCGCATTGTGCTTCATCTCCAGGGTGCCTACGGTCTGCAGGCTGCGCTGTTTTATGAAGGCGAGAATCGTCTGCACCGGTTGAAGCGGCGAGAAGACGTTCCTTTTCCTCATCAGAAACTCCTTTCTCTTCCCCGTACCACGGCTGGACGCGTGCCGGGCAACAGGGACGGCTCGCACAAAAGCGTCATTCCGGTTCCTTTCGCGCCCTGGGCCGCAGCCGTTTCATCAGTTGCAGCATAGAATAACAGCAAATTATACCGGATATCCTCATGTTCTTTCACATGCAGAATTCAGTTCTGGATGTCTCTTTGAAAGCTCCCTGTACCCGACGGGTTCAATTCCGGCCTCAACGAGGCCCCTGCGCACCTCGTCCGAGGTGAGGGCCGCGAGTTCCCGCCTGCCCGCTTCCGTCGCCCTGTCGGGATGGACAAACAATTCATTATACGGTTCCCTGATGCGGTCCAGAACGCGCAGCAGGTAGTCCGTATCGACATCGCCGGTCCGCGAAAGTCCGTACGTGCGGCGTGCGGATTCAAGTCCATACTTTCTTGCGGTCCTCGCATTGCACGCCCCGAGCACTCCGAAGGCGGCCCATTCGATGAAAGGCATGACGCCCCGCGCATGGGAGCGCAAGGCGACAAGGACGGAAAGGGACTCCTTCGGAAGCCGGATCCACCCGACCCCTCTCTGTGACGCCTGTCTGCAGAGTATTTCGAAAATCGGAGGGTTCATGTGAAGGTGGTGATGACTGTCGACGTGGGTAGGGCGTATGCCGGCGCCCTCAAGGGCGTCAAACTGGGCCTCTACCTCCGCCTCGATCTGCCGGAAAATTCCCGGTGTCATGTGCTTTAGCCAGGCCCTGACCGGGTTGTACCCGAAGCGGCCGTCAGGACCCGTCAGGCCGGGAACCCGTGAATGGGGCAGGACAGCACGTCCGTCGCACAGAGTTACATGAAGCCCGACCGAGAGCTGCCTGCGGTTGCTCACAATTATGACAGCCTCTTCGAAAGCCTCCCCGGTTACCATCATACTCGCGGCGGTGAGGATCCCCCTGTCGTGTGCCTCGGCAACCGCGCTATTGACCGCGAGAGATCTGCCCAGGTCGTCCGCGACAACGACGAGATTCTTTTCGTTCAAGAGTTTCGTCTCCCCTTTTTCACGCTTCGACTGTTTTCCGGACCGACGGAGAAGAAGATTTCATTCTCCCATCCTTGGAGGACCGTCCCTGTCCGGAACCTTTCTGTTGCATACGGTCATTATAGCAAAGCATCCCTTTTTTGCAATTGCTATAGTATGTTAAGGACATTTTATCCTTTTGTGAGGTTCTGGGGGCGGGTTCTGCCCTTGGCAGGACAGGGAGACTTTTTTCCAGGACGATAGCGGCGGGCCCCGGCCTTCTGCCGGCTCCGGCCGGGAAAACCAGGCCGCCCGGCGTCCTTGTGAAAAAAAAGACGACCCTCTTACCACAACGCATCGTTCTTCCCTTTCCCCGTGCGGTCCATGAACAGCTTAAGCGAGGCGGGCATCAGGACGAGGATCGCAAGTATCAGAAAGCCGAAGCAGACGCTGAGCAGTATCCCCATGCTCGCGATTCCCCTGTGCGGAGAAAACGAGAGGCTGCCCGTGCTGATGAGCGTCGTCAGGGTGCTTATCAGCAGCGCCCGTGCAGTGCTCGTCTTCAGCATGTTCCCGTCTTTGGGAGGTTCCTTCTGATAGCGAAGAATAAAGATAATGCCGCTGTGGACTCCGACGCCCAGGAGGAGCGGCACGACGATGACATTCGCGAAATTAAGGGGGACTCCGAGCAGGACAGAGGCCGCGGCGGTCAGGAGCATTGCGAGCGTCAACGGCAGAAGTATCAGGAGCGTCACGGCGAAACTTCTCAGCTCGAACAGGAGGAAAAGGACGATCGCAACCAGTGCATAGGACACCGCTTCTCTGAAGGATGAGACAACGGCGCTGCCCGATTCAAAGATCGTCACGGGGGCGTCGGTAGCGTTCGGGGCGACAGCCCGGACCGCGAGCACGAAACGCTTCAAGGCGGCGGAATCCAGAATATTCTCCTTCGGAAAAACCTGTACCCGGTAACGCCCGTCGGTCGCCATATACTGTCTTGTCAGGTCCTCCGGCAGGTCCTTTTTCGTAATTGGAGACGCCCTGAGTGAGGTTTCGAGTCTTGTAAAGAGGACCGGCAGATTCGACAGGAGACTTTCCTCGAGTGATGCAAAGGCCCTGCGGCCTGCGGCCGGGCCTTTCAGGAGCGCCTCGAACTTCGCGATGCCGTCGTTCAATCGCCTGAGCGAGAGATGCCCGCCGGGTGAAGAGAGAAGGGATTTGGTCGCGATTTTCCTGAAATCCGCGAGGGCTTTGATCTCCTGCTCATACGTGAGATGTCCGATCCCGGAGCGGTCAAGCCCGGCGGGCATAAAAAGCGCCATGTCGGAAATAATCCGGAGCTTTTCTCCCTGGTCATCGGGGACGAAGTCGTCGAGGGTGATCGCCGTTTTTACCTCGTTGAGTCTGCTCAGCCGCTCTGCGAGCGCCCTTGCCCTGTCCTCGCCCCCGACGAGCACGGAGATTGTCCATGGCTGGCTTTCGGTGTGTCCGAAAAGCTCCCTGATCGCAGTGACCGCCTCCGACTTCCTGCTGTAAAGGTCGAGTGGATTATAGTTGAAGGAGACCCCGGGAAGAAACACTGCCGCTGCCGATCCCAGTATGAGCGCGCCGGCTATGATCCCCTTGCGATGACGGTAAGGGAAGGTGAGAAGCCTATCCGAAAGGAGATGAGAGATATGCTTTTTCCCTCTCATGGGAAGCAGCGTAAGAAGCGCCGGGAGAACCGTGAGGTTTACAAAAAGGGCGATGAACATCCCTGTGCCGGAAATCACGCCGAGCTGCGCTACCCCTGAGTATGCCGTCGGGACGAAGGAAAAGAATCCTATCGCTGTCGTGATGCAGCTCAGGATCAGTGCCCGTCCCACACCCTCTGCGGCGATGACGACGCTGTTTGCGGAGGCGTCGCCGGAGGCGACGAGTTCCCTGTAGCGCAGGCAGAACTGGATGCTGTAATCGATGCCGAGACCGATGAAGAGCACGGCAAAGGTGATCGAAATCATGTTGAGGCTGCCGTAAAAGGCGAGGGCCAGGCCTGTGGTCCAGATCAGTCCGTAAATTTATTGCTCGTTGA
>JAMCWJ010000096.1 GCA_023475105.1 Nitrospirota bacterium | reverse complement strand
AGAAGGCCGTTGTGGAGCACGGGTATAGTCTGAGGGAGGTCGCCGACTATCTGCATATCCATTATTCTACTGTAAGCAGGAGCATCAATAGAGCAGAAGATGCACGGAACAAGACCTGACCCCATTTACACATTGAAAGTTTGGGCTGCGTTAATTTGAAAAACAACAGCCACACTGACCATGGCATCAGACGCCTTGCCATGAATCATCTCATACGCTCTTCCATGACAGGCAAGGATATTCCTCACTGCTTCTACCGCAAGAGAAGCATCCCTCTTCCCCGGCGGCATGCACCCTTCAAGATAGCCGCCGAGCAACAGGACGCAGGGTTCATTGAACGTGATCCAATATCGCACGCCTTTCAGCTCTGTAAGCACTTTTTCGACATATCGAGAAAAGTATTCGACCGATGCGTCTTCGTGCCATGGATACTTTTTTATGAACCATAGCGGATGCGTGAAATGGTGGAGGGTGACCATGGGTTCGATATTATTATTGACGAGTATATTGATGATCTCCTGGTAGTGGGATAGCGCTCTCTCGTCCCAGACGTTTTCCCTCGGTTGTATCCTGCTCCACTCCAGGGAGAACCGGTACGCGTTCACCCACAGTTCGTTGAGAAGTGCCAGGTCCTCCTTGTAGAGGTTATAGTAATTGGTCACTTCGGGTTTTTCGCTCAGGATCGAGTCCCAGGATGTCCAATCGGCATACGGAGACCCTTCAAGCTGAAAGGCAGATGTGGCAACCCCCCAGAGAAAATCCTCGGGAAATGATTTCATCGATTTATCTTGCTTCCGGCGGCGTCGTATAGATCTTCACCTTCGTCCCCTTCCCGAAGGCGCTTTCTATCTGCATCTCCCATCCGTGGGCTTTCACCAGGTGTTTCACGATCGCAAGGCCCAGTCCGGTGCCGCCCATTTTCCGTGAACGGGCCGGATCGACCCTGAAGAACCGCTCTCCCAGTCTCGGCACGTATTTCGCGGGGACACCGATGCCGGTGTCTTCGACAAAAAGAAAGGTCTTCCCTCCCTCGCGCGCAATGCCGAAGGTCACGCTGCCTTTTTCGGTAAACTTTATCGCATTGTCCACGAGGTTCGTCAGGATCTGTGTCAGCCTGTCTTTATCTGCGAAGATCTCCCTGCAATCCGGATCGACGGAGACCCTCAAAAAGAGATCCTTTTCCGCGGCCTTGTCCGTCAGCAGGGAGACGACGTTGCCGGCGACCTCTTCGACATCGACCTTTGCTTGCTCGACCCTGATCACCCCCAGCTCTATTTTCGAAATAATCATGAGATCGTCCACAAGGCTGTTTATCCGTTCGCTGTTCGCCTTGATGGTCTGAAGGAACCTTGTCGCGTTCTCTCTGTCCTCAAGCGCGCCTTCGAGAAGGGTATCCGCAAATCCTCTGATCGCAGTGATCGGGGTCTTGATTTCGTGTGAGACATTCGCGATGAAGTCCTTTCTCACCTGTTCGAGCTTCCTGAGCTGCGTGATGTCGTGGAAGACTGCGACAAAGCCCGAGAGCTTCCGCTCCCCGTGCAACAGAGGGGAGACCCGTACGACCAGGTACCGCTCATCGGGGTAGTCAAGCCTGAATTCGGTTATTCCCGATGAAAAGTTTTTTCTCACCGTGTCTACGAGGTCGGAAAAGTCATTGTTCCTCACGACCTCGATAAAATGCCTTCCGGTGAGAGGAACATCGCCGAAGAATTCCTTTGAGGCTGAGCTCGAGAGCCGGATTATGCCTTTGGAATCTATGATCAGGAGGGCATCGGGGATGCTCTTGAGGATCTCGTTCAGACGTCTCTTTTCCTCCTCGCTTTCCGCGATCGACTCCCGCAGCTCCAACGACATCGTATTGAGGTTGTCCGCTATTTCGTTGAATTCCGAGCTGCCCTGCAGATAGAGTTTCCTGTCGATCTTGCCGCGGGCCAGGGACCTCGAAAAATCCGTCACCTGTCTCAGCAGCCTGCGCAAATGATCAGTCTGCAAAACGGAAAAGACCCAGGTAGCCAGCAGGACCATACCGACGACAAAGATGAGTTTTATCCTCAGGTGATCGACCGCGGCGTCCACTTCCTTGAGCGGCACCGCGAGTCTGATAAATCCCGCCGTCTCGCCGCTCTTCGCGATCTTCAGGGCCACATAGAGAAAATCGTATTTCAGGGTATTGCTGTACCGTGTGGACATGCCTGTCCCGAAAAGAAGGGCCTGCTGTATTTCGGGCCTTTGGGCATGGTTTTCCATGAGAGACGAAGCCGTATCCGAGTCTCCGAGGACCCTGCCGTCAGGCGCGATTATCGTTACTCTTTCCCCTGTCTCGTCCTTCAGCATCCTGCAAAGGCCGTCCAGACCGGACTGGGTGAAAGAGACGGCGTTCGAGATAAGCCTTATCTGCGCGGAAAGGTCCCTTGTGAGGGTATCGATATACCCCTGCCTGACCGACGTGGCGATAGAGAGTTCTATGACGGCGCCGGCCAGGAGCATCACGAGGGCGTAAAGCCAGAAGATCCTTCTGAATATGCTCCTCTTCATATACCCGCATCCACGTAATAGCCGATCCCTCTCTTTGTCTTTATATACACGGGATTTGCCGCATCCTCTTCGATCCGGGCCCGCAGCCTCCTGATATGCACATCCACCGTCCTCGGCTCGACGAACCCTTCGTCTTTCCATACGGCATCAAGGAGCTGCTCGCGGCTGAAGACCTTTCCCCTCCTTTCGACAAGATACAGAAGGAGCCTGAACTCGGTTGCGCTGAGGTCAAGCGGGGCCCCTTCTTTCGAGACGGTATAGGTATCGAGGTTGATGACGAGGTCCTTGACGCGGATGATAGGTTCTTTGCGAGGTTCTTCGGCGCCTCTTCTCAGCACCGCCCTGATGCGCGCGGCAAGTTCTCTCGGGCTGAACGGCTTCGTCATATAATCGTCGGCGCCGATTTCGAGGCCGACTATTTTGTCGATCTCCTCTCCCTTTGCCGTGAGCATGATGACAGGCAATTTCTGCGTCTTCGGATCGCTTCTCAGAATACGGCAGATTTCCGTGCCCTGTATCCCCGGGAGCATAATGTCAAGGATGACCAGATCGTAACTGCCTGCCCGTATCTTCCTGAGCGCCTCCTCCCCGTCCGATGCGGAGGAGACATCAAACCCTTCCTTCCTGAGGTTATAGGAAGCGAGTTCGACAATGTCCGGTTCGTCGTCGACTACCAGAATCTTCTTTGTGTCCATGGAATACGTATACCATTTCGCTCTGCCGGGATGCAACAGAGAAAAGCGCCGTACCGCAAATTTAACATGACCGTAACCGAAGTAACAGTTGGCGAGTGATGCTCTTTCTTCATGGTCTCCGACATATCGATACCCGAAGCCCGGCCTGAGACACCCTGCACGGAACGGGCCAAAGCGGCCGCGCCGGTTCCCGAAGGACTATTTACGCGGGACAGATGAGCTTCCCGAGCCTCTCCGAAAGGCGGATGTTTTCAGAATAATCGACGGGACAGTCGATAATCGCGGGTACGTCTTGGGAGAAAGCCTCCTTCAGCACCGGAGCCAGTTCACCCTCCGAGGAGACCCGGTAGCCCTTTGCCCCGAAGGATTCGGCGAGTGTGACAAAGTCCGGGTTCCCGAATTTTACGAAAAAATCCTTCCCGTATCTCAGCCTTTCTTTCCATTCGATCAGGCCGAGACCGTTGTCATTGAAGATAAGACAGACGAAGGCGACTCCGAGTCTCACCGCGGTCTCGAGCTCCGCAACGGACATCAGGAAGCCGCCGTCGCCGACTGCGGCAATGATCTTCTTGCCGGGGAACAACAATTTTGCCGCCACCGCTGCGGGGAGGGCGAACCCCATAGACGCGAGACCGTTCGAAATGATGGCCGTGTTCCCTGCATAGGCGGGATAGAAGCGGGCGATCCAGATCTTGTGCGCGCCCACATCGCTGATCAGGATATCTTCCCTGCCGAGGGCCCTCCGGAGCTCTTTCACGATCCTCAGCGGCTTGACGGGAAATCCCTCCTGGGGACATTGGACGACCTCCTCCGCAAACCCCTTCAACCTGATGAAATAGGAAGGGTCGGTCTCGGCCGAGAGGGAATGCGTGAGGATCGACAGGGTGTCACCGATGTTGCCGATCACCTCGATCGCCTCATAATTCTTGTCGACGTCGGCTGAAGTGACGTGGATATGGATGATCTCCTTGCCGCCCTGCCAGTATTCGGGATGGAATTCGACAGGGTCATAGCCCACGGTGATCACGAGGTCCGCTTTGTCGAAGCCGCACAAGACATAGTCCCGGGACTGCAGTCCCGTGGTAGAGATGAACAGCTCGTTATCCGCGGGGATGGCGCCCATTCCCATGAAAGTCGTGGTGACGGGTATCCTGAATTTTTCGGCGAACCGGGAGAGCTCGGCCGTCGCCTTCCCCCGTATCACCCCGTTGCCCGCCAGGATGAGGGGCTGCCGCGCCTTGCCGATCGCCTTGACCGCACGCGATATCGCCTCCGCCGAGGGCGCAGGATACGTGACCGGCGAGGGCTCCATCGGCGCCTCGTCGATGCTGAGGGACGCGATGTTCTCGGGAATCTCGACGTGAACGGGACCCGGCTTTTCGATTGCGGAGAGCTTGAAGGCCTTTCGCACGATTTCCGGGATCCTGTCAGGCACCTCGAGCCGCGTATTCCATTTGGTTATCGGCCTGAAGAGAGAGACGGTGTTGATATACTGGTGGGATTCCTTGTGAAGGTACCGTGTGGCCTTTTGCGCGGTGAGTGCGACCATCGGTGCGAAATCGAGATAGGCATTCGCGATTCCCGAGGTAAGGTTCGTCGCCCCGGGACCGAGGGTCGACAGGCAGACGCCGGGGCTCCCCGAAAGCCTTCCCCAGACATTCGCCATGAACGACGCCCCGCGTTCGTCCCGGGTGAGGACAAAAGTGATCTCCGAGGAAAGGAGCGGTTCGAGCAGTTCGATGTTCTCTTCTCCGGGGAGGCCGAAGATATAGCGGACCCCTTCCCGCTCAAGGCACTGTTTGATCAGCTCAGAGGCCTTCATGGCAGAGTTCGTTGAAGTCGTGTACCGTCGGGAAATCCCCCGACCGTTCCGGTCGCTTCTTCGGGGTGGCATGCGCCTTGAAGACAATATACCGGATCCCGAAGCCCCGCGCCGTCTTCAGTACCTCTTCGGTGTCATCGATGAAAAGGGTCTTTTCCTTGTCGAATCCGATCCTGTCCCGGGCCTTCTCCCAGAACCGGATATCCTCCTTCGGATAACCCATCTCAAAGGAGGTGATACAGGCGTCGAAGTACCTCCCTATGTTCGTCTTCCTCATTTTCAGGTCGAGCACCTTGATATGGGCATTCGTCACGATGAAGATTTTTTTTCTGTGTTTCTTCAGGAGCCTCAAGAAATCCTCCACATGGGGATGGACCTCGATGAGGTGGCGTATCTGCTCTTTGAGTGCAGGGATATCGAGCCTGAGTTCCCGCGACCAGAAGTCGATGTCCGTCCAGTTCAGCGTACCCTCGTGGCGCTTGTATTTCTCCATCAGCTCTTCCTTTGCCCTTCCAAAGGTGATGCCGTGCTTTTCTGCGTACTTTTCGGGCACCAGGTGCTCCCAGAAATAATCGTCGAAATACTTGTCGAGCAGCGTGCCGTCCATATCGAGGAGGACATACTTTATCCCGGGCCCCCACAGCGCCTCACAGAGGCCTTTATCTGCTGACATCCCTTGCTATCCCGTCCTTTTTCGCAAGCGCTTCCCTGACCTTGCTCCAATCGATGGCATTCGTTGCATTGAGCTCCTTTGCCAGCCTTCCCGCTTCCGCTTCATAGTCGATACCCATTTTATAGAAATCCCGGTAAACTTCAAGGAATACCCTGCCGTCTTTCTTCGCCATCTTGACCGGCTTGTAGATAATCCTGCCGGGCGTTCCGACGGGCAGATGCCGGTACAGGAACTCGGCGATCTCGGGTCTGAGCCTCATGCAGCCGTGACTCCTGAACTTATAGATGCTCTGGGGAGCATTCGTACCATGGAGCCCGACCCCTTTGATCGAGAGCTGGAGCCAGTACTTCCCGAGGGGGTTGTCGGAGCCCGGAGGTACCTCGACCACGACCTCCTTGCCCTCCGCCTCCATCTCCTTTTGGATTGAGGGGGGTACGAACCATGTAGGGTCCTTTGCCTTGGCGGTGATCACGAAGTCTCCGAGAGGAGTCTGCCATGTAGGCCTTCCCGCTGAAATGAAGTAATCGTCCTTCAGCCTTCCCGCTTCGAAGCGATAGAGTGTCCTGTCGGGAATGTTGATCACGAGGCCGTTTTCGATCATTTCGGGGACTATCCGCCTGAACCGCACCCGCAGTATCCGTCCCCTTTCAATAACGGCAGCGGGATCGATGCCGTTGTCCCGTGCAATCTGGTCCCAGCTCATACCTAGTTTCCCCGAGATAATCGCCCCGTAGTCACCGGGAACAGTCCTGTACTCGATCGTCTTCTCGATCATTTCGCCGCAAAAGGCATGGGACTGGAGCAGGACAAGGGAGAGGAGAAATACCCCGGAAGAAATCGTCCCTTTCACGCGACGCACCCGGCGGGGAACCGCGCCCGCAATCGGGAAATCGAAAAGTCCCCTTTTGCCCCTCCTTATGGAAGGGTGGGACAGGCCATCCGGGGTTCGTCGGCAATTTGCGATGAGTTCCGCCTTTTCCATCAGGTCATGTCTGAAGCAGCCGCAGGGCCTTCTCATGGAGTCTCCGGTTGCCCGAGGCCAGAAGGGGAGCGATTCGTTCGAGCCCCATCCCCAGGTCTTCCACAGAGCCGCCCTTCGTGTCCGTAAACACGCCGCCCGCCTCCTTCACAAGAAGCCATCCCGCCGCAAAATCAAAACTTCTCGAAGGAGAAGGGCTCACGAAGACGCTTATCGCGCCGTATCCGACATAGGCGAGGTCGAGGGCCGTCGCTCCGAAGCAGCGGGTTTTATGGGCCTTCCCAAGGAGGGGAATGATCTTTGCCAGGTCTCGGCCGGGCGCCTGCGCCTCGTAAGCGACAAGGGAGAACTCGTCATCTCCCTGCGCCGATATCTTCTCATCGTTCAAAAAAGCCCCCTTCCCCTTCCCCGCGCGAAATTCGTCGCCGTTAACCAGGTTGATCACATAGGCGAAGACGACGCTGCCGATGGTCGCGCCCTCGGCAATCGCAATCGATGTGCAATAGAAGGGGAGACCCGAGATGGCATTCTTGCTCCCGTCGACAGGGTCGATAAGCACCGTATGACCTCCGCCGTTGATCTCTTTTCGCCCGTACTCCTCGGACACAACCGACAGGGCGAGACCGGAGGATTCGAGTTCGGAGATGATGAGGTCCTCCGCGATCTTATCTACGGGAAAGGTCTTGTCCCCTCCAGCCCCGATGCCGAGGGCCTTCTGCGCATGTGGCGCAAAGCCCGCATTCGATGCCTGTTCCAGGAGCCTCCGCCTGATTTTTCGCAATACCTCTATGTACATATCGTATAACGGGTATTGTACCCCAAGCACTCCTTTCCCGCAACAAAAGGGCTTCACCTGTGATACTATGTGACTTGGATGGGAAGACGTTGAAAAAATCCTTTCTTTTTTTGGTCCTCGTTTTTGCGGCAGGGCTGCTCCTGCTCTGGCCTTCCGACGAGGCAAGGATCCGGAAACTCTTTAAGGAAGGAGCGAAGGCAGCGGAATCCAGGGACATCGACGGCGTTATGTCCCGGATATCGTATAACTACCGTGACGACTACGGCCTCACATACCTTTCTCTCAGAGAAATGCTGAAGAGGGAGTTCGGAAGCCTCACGGACATCCAGATCGAGCCCGGAGAGTTGAAGGTGCGGATACTCAAAGATGCATCCGGGAAGGGAGATCAGGGGCCTGCCGCTTCCCCGCTGCGGGCGGAAGCCGAAGTGAAGGTAAGGGTTATCGCAACGCAGGGGAATGAGACGGGCTATATAATAGGCGATGTCAGAAGCCCCCTGTCTCTCAGATTAATCCTCGAAAAGGAGCGTACAAAGTGGCTCATCGTGAAGGCGGAAGGATTCAGGGACCCTAAAGGGCGCGGGCTTCCTGAAATGGAAAGAGAGGGGGCCGGGGGATGAAAGAGCGCATTCTCGACAGGGTGAAGAAACTCGAAGGCCTTCGCGACGGCGCCTTCCACTATGAAGAACTCGTACAAAGGGCTGAATACATCGAGGGCGAATTCGCCTCGTACGGGTTTGCCGTCGAACGGGACGAGTTTTGGTTCAACGGGAAACTGCACTGGAATATCCTGGCAACCCTTCCGGGAAGCGGGCACGGGGAGGACGTGATCCTCCTGGGAGCCCATTATGATGCAGTGATCGACAGTCCCGGCGCCGACGACAATGCATCGGGAGTCTCGGTCATGCTCGAGGCTGCGAAAGCGCTCGGCCCCCGGAAGGGTCTGAAATGCATCGCGTTCACCCTTGAAGAGCCCCAAGCGGATGCGCTCAGTTTCCTTGTGGGCTCCAGACATTTCGTGAAAAAGTCGAGGAGCATGGGAGAGAGGTACCGCGCCGTCTTTGTCCTCGAGTCCGTCGGATACGTCAGTCATCAGCCGGAAAGTCAACAATTGCCCCCCTTTTTGAAGGCCTCCCGCACGGGCGACTTCATCGGTGTTGTCGGAAACGCAAAGGCCGGGGACATCATGAATACCTTCACCGAAACAGCCCGCATTCACGTGCCCGAACTGAAAGTCGTAACGCACAGGGCCCGACTGCGGGGTTTCCTGCTGCTCGAAACGAGATTCAGCGATCACGCGCCGTTCTGGGACGCGGGCTTCCCCGCGGTCATGATCACGGATACCGCGATGTTCCGCAACCCCCATTATCACACACCCTACGATACTTCAGAAACGCTTTCTCCGGACTTTATGGCGCAGGTCGCGGAGGCCCTGATACTGACCGTCGGAGAACTCCTCTAACCAGGACAACCCGCGGGTTTCATCTCGTGCGGGGAGCAGGCGGTCAGGGAAAGAGATGCGAGCACCCTTCCGGCAAAAGAGATCTGCTATAATGGAGGGGAAAAGGCCTGAGTGGGGAGGCACTGATTGCGATATGGCTTCGCTTGACCACATCCTCAAACGCATCGGAAGCAAGAGGGCCGATTACGCCCAGTATGACTTTACCCAGGCCGAGGACGCTGCCTTCAAGACCTTCTTCGACCTTGCGCAGGAATTCGACAGTATCGGGGACTTTTATCTGCTCTGCGTCGCGATTCCGAAGGGCTTTTTCGACGTCGATGTGAAGCTGTACGTAATAGACCGCAAACTCAACGACCTCTCGCTCGTCGCAAAGACGGAGGACCCCGAGGAGGGGTTGCATACCCCGCCTCCCGATGATGTGAGACCCGAGGAGCGTCCTTACTACACCCTCAGGAGCAGCCTCGTGCTCACGATACGCGGGAAACGGTTCCTGATCGACCAACTCCCCTTCAAGACCAGGGACGATGTACTCGGCCTGCTGGAGGTGTATCCCGCGAGGGACCTCGGCTCGCATACCGAACTCTTTTTCGAAAAATTTGCAAACCGCATCGGCTTCAACATTCACAACCGTCTTCTTTTCGAAAAGAATATCGAGCACCTCAGATTTATCCGGACCCTTGTGGCAGATATAGAGCATAACATCATTGCGCCCAATATGGTCTACAAGCTGTACCTGAGGCGACTGAGAAAAAAGATCATGAAAAACCGGGAGATCGAATACCTTCTCGCCCGGTATCTTGCCGGCGAGATCGGGAAGGACCGCTCGCCCGAGAACCTCCTGGCGGAATTGGCGGACGTGAACGACGGACTAGTCGAAGACCTCGAAAACATAGAAAAGCACTACCGGAATATGAGCCTCTTTCTCGAGACCCTCCTCCGGAGAAGCCATTTCGACAAGGGGCGTCTCACGCTCCGCAAAAAGCCGTGCAATATGAAGAAAGACGTAGTGCAGCCCCAGCTTGAACGTTTCACCGAGCAGTTCAGGGAGATGGGGATATTCGTCGACGACCGCCTGAGCGGAATACCCGATGAGGAAGTCGTAAGTGTCGTCGATGTCGGTCTGATGGCCCAAGTGTACGCAAACCTCTTCTCGAACGCCCTCAAGTATACCCAGGAAATAGTCACCGAATCGGGAGAGAAGAAGAAATACGTTTCCTATGGGCGCGAGGTGATCAAGGACTGCTTCGGGCCGGGCAGGGATGGGATCAAATATAATGTCTTCAACACGGGGCCCCATATTCCCCCTGAAGAAAGGGAGAAAGTCTTCGAGGAGGAATTCCGGGGAAGCAACGTTCAGGGCAGGCCGGGTACCGGCCACGGACTTGCATTCATCAAAAATGCGGTCGAAATACATGATGGGACAGTCGGCTACGAGGCGACGAGATACGGCAACAATTTCTATTTTATCCTGCCCAAATAGTGCAGCCCTTCATCGCTCCAGGGCGCTTCTCAGTACCTTCAGAAAGGCGCTGTTTTCCCGGGGCGTTCCGACCGTAACCCTGAGGCATCCCCGTATCCCGTCTTCCATGTTCCTCACGAGAATGCCCTTCTTGAGGAGCGCCTGATAAAGCTCCCCGGCGTTCTTCACCCGAAAGAGTATGAAATTTGCCTCTGACGGGAAAGGGGTGACACCCTCTGTCTTTTTCATCTCTTCCAGGAGCCGCCCTCTTTCGGACACGACCGCCCGTACCGAGGCGGTCAGCCTCTTCGGGTCCCCAAGGACGGTCGCGGCCATCGCCTGGGAGAATGAATTGACGTTGAACGGAAGCCGGACCTTGTTCACCTCGGCAAGCAATTCAGGCGAAGCGACCAGAAAACCGAGGCGAAGCGCCGCGAGCCCGATCTTGCTCAGCGTCCGCATGATCACGAGGTTCCGGTAGTCTTCCAGCAACGGCAGGAACCCTTTTGCGCTCGAAAAGGGCTGGTATGCCTCATCCACCACAACGATGCCGTTCGATTTTTCGATGATCTTCATGATCCTGTCGGCGGAAAAACAATTCCCCGTTGGGTTGTTGGGAGAGCTCAGGAAGATGAGCTTCGGTTTTTCCTTCCTCGTCGCACGCAGCATTTTTTCGAGCGGGAGATCGAAATCCTCGTCCAGGGGAACAGCGATGCCCCGCTCCCCGAGCGCTTGAGAGATGATGCCGTACATCGAGAAGGTAGGGACGGGGTAGAGGACGGGTCCGCCGAAGGCGGTGATGAGGTAATAGATAAGTTCGTCCGAGCCGTTGCCGGGGAGGACGCTCTCAGGGGAAACATCGAACCGCTTTCCGACAATCCTCCTCAGCTGCTTTGCCTCGGGGTCGGGATAACGGTTTGTCTTTATTCCCGAGGAAACACCCGCAAATTTCGCGGGATCCCACGCATAGGGGCTTTCATTTGCATCGAGCTTGACCCGGCAGGGGATCTCTTTTGCCTCGTAAGCGCGGAGCGTGCGCACGGAGGGCTTCACCAACTTCCTGATATCTACCTTTTTCATCAGTTCTCCTGCGCTGCAGTGTTCATGATTCGGCTATCGCTTGTGAAGCCTCACCCTCATCGTATTGCCATGTGCAGTTAATCCCTCGATCTCTGACAAGGTTATCACTGTTTTCGCGAGCCTCCGGAAGCCCTCTTCCGAAAAACTGAGGAGGCTGGAGCGCTTCACGAAGTCATACACCCCGAGGGGCGAGGAAAAGCGCGCCGTGCCGCCCGTGGGGAGGGTGTGGTTCGGCCCTGCGACATAATCACCCAACGGTTCGGGTGTCCACGGCCCGACGAAGATGGCCCCTGCATTCCGTATCCCTGGAAGGAGCTCGAAGGGGTTTCCCGTCATGAGTTCGAGGTGCTCGGGCGCAATCTCGTTCGCAAGCCGGACCGCAGCCCGTATGTCACGCGTGAGCAGGAGCGCGCCGTAATTCTGCAGAGACCGTTCCGCTATCGCTTTTCTCTTCAATTGCGCAAGACGGCTCTTCAGCTCCGCCAGGACCTTTTCTGCGAGAGTCCGCGAGTTGGTGATAAGAATGGAAGAGGCGAGCTCGTCATGTTCGGCCTGGCTAAGGAGGTCGGCGGCGATAAAGGCCGGGGCGGCGGCCTTGTCGGCAATGATCAGGACTTCGCTCGGCCCTGCGATCATGTCTATGCCGACTTCGCCGAAGACGAGCCTCTTTGCGGTCGCAACGTAGATGTTTCCCGGGCCGACGATCTTATCCACCTTCTTGAGCGACCGGGTGCCGTAAGCCATCGCCCCGACTGCCTGGGCACCGCCGATCCTGTATACCTCCCGCAAACCGAGCATCTTCACCGCGGCCATGACATAAGGGTTCACCTCGTTGTTCGGCGTCGGCACGCAAAGAACGATCTCTTCAACCCCCGCCACCTGCGCGGGTATCACGTTCATGAGCGCGGTCGAAGGGTATGATGCCTTGCCCCCGGGAACGTACACACCGACCCTTTCCAAAGGACGCACGATCTGGCCGAGAAGCGCATGAAGAGAGGTCCGTCTCCGCTGCCGGCCCGCTGCCGTTTCACGGAATTTTCCGGCATCACACTCCTCGTATCCGGGTTCCGTAACCGCCCAGGACCCTTCCCTCTGCATTTCGTGGAAGGAACGGATTCTCTTTGCGGCCTTCTCAAGTGCCCTGACGATCTTCCGGTCCGCCTTATTCGCATGTTTCGTTATCTCCGCATGCGGTACGCGTATATCCTTCACCTTCAGGGAGTCGAACTTTTCCGTATACCGGAGAACCGCTTCGTCGCCTTTTTCCCTGACATCGGAAAGGATCTTTTTTACTGCCGCCTCGACCTCGCGCGTCCCGCCCGAAGCCCTTTTCCTCAGAAGGGAGAGAAATTCCCTCGTCTCGTTTGGATGTTTGAGTATTTTCATGGTCGTATGATTTTAGTATTTGGCGGGCCAATATGCAAGCGTCCATGGAGATCGGCAGCAGGCGGGACGGAGCCCCTGGCGGGCGGAGTAGATCGAGAAGCCTTTTGGTCGCGATTCCTCACGGCATCGGAAGCCACGCAGATCTTACGAGGGCGGGAAAATACTATCCGGTGAAGTCCTGTATACCCGACGCCATGCCCTCAGCAGATCCTATTGCCTTAAAAGGATTTGAGGGACGCGCTGCCCGCCGTCTGCAATATCGATTACCTCTTCGGAGCGGAGCGAGAATGAGCCCGGGGTCTCTGTCCCGCCGAAACAACGGATGCCTAACGGACGGGAGAGGACTTCACACGCTCCTGAATCAGGGGCCCGATCTTCTCCGCCTTCCCTTCCTTCCATAAGCCGACGACCTCTTTGCGAAGGGCATGTGTCCTTGCGTATCCGCGACTCCGCGCTTCTTCGAGCACGGACCAGTTCCCCCCCTCTGTAAAAACCTGGAAGGCGGTCATGATTTCCGGGAAGAGCGACTTTCTGATTCCGTCGAGAAAGACCATGTAGAAACTCATCTCCGACCTTTCTCTCCTCTCGATGATATCCCTGAGAGGACCCATGACGGAACTATCCGCAAGCACGTCCTTTATCCCTCTCAGATAGAATTCGGTCGCCCTGTCGGCGTTCTGGGAGAGGATCCCGAGCCATGCATCCGCTTCCTCATCTTCAAAGGCCTCGCCGATCTCGTGACGGACGAAGAGTTCCGAGACCTGCCGGGAAAGCGCGACGATCCTGCCGTAGACTTCTTTCGGCGGCAGAGACCCGTCAATCCCCCTCGACGAAAACGCGTCACCCAGCGCGCCCCTGAATTTCCTGCTGCGCAACTCCTGAAACTTGTCCCAGAGCAGGGCGCTCAGCGGTTCGAGTCTCATGAATATACATCTGCCCTGGAGCATCGCCACAGAGGTCGAAAGGTCCCTGCTGAACTCCCTTCCCGTATAGTGGATGAGATAATCGTAGTATTCCCGTTTCCCTTCGAGACGGGCGAGGAAAAACGTCGGCTTGTTGAACCTGCCGTATCCCCCGCCGTAGACCATGCCGTGACTGCTGAGGAGCGCATTCAGACCGTCGACTTCGAACGGGTCGTAAACCTTTCCCTGAATCTCGAGGGGACGGAGGTCTTCGTTTTCGAGGGCTTTCCACTGTGATTCCCGGGAGGCGATCCATTCCGACATCTCTTCTTTCCGTATCCCGTCCCAGGGCATGAGAGACTTTTCGTTTCTGTAAAGCTCCCTCAGCCTCATGAGGAGGCCGCATATGGAATAGTATCCCCAGAAACGCGCATCCGATATGGTGCAGTTCAGTTTGATCTGTTCCCTGAGAACATTCGTATCCACGAAGACTACCTGTCTCTAGGATAAACGGCCGGAAAAAGAAAAGACAAGAGAGTGTCCCGACCTGCTCTCAGGAAGATATTTGCATGAGGACAGCACCGCCGCTCACTCTCGGTCCGTCGCAGCTCCGGATCTCCGGATTCAGCGGCAAATTGGGAGCGTTTTTCCCCGCGTTGCTTGCATCCGGGTCAGAGGAGCAGGTTCGCCGGGATCGAGATGTAGCCGAAGGGGGCGACAAGGTATCCCTTTTCTTTTCTGAAAGGGAACCACGTCAGGGTTGCGCCCGTGACGCTCAAGCCCTGCGGACCGAACCTGAAATCCCGTATGGTTGCCGCAATCAGCGCAGTCCTGACGAATTGTGCGAGGCGTGCGGCGTCTTCAAGGTCATAGTAGACGCCTGACAATTCCCCGCAGGCTTTCCCGAGCGCATAGGGAGGGCAGAGTCTCGATGTGACGAGTGCGAGGTCCAGGAGGAATTTCAGTCTGCGGTAGCGGAACGCGGGGATGAAAAACCGAAAGGTGCGCCCCTGCTCCGGAAGGGCATCCACAACCCAGAAAGGAAGGTAGGTGAGTTGCTCCGGGCTGTCGTTCCCGGGTGCGGCGGCGACCCGGTATCCGATCTCGATCAGCCCGTTTCCGCGTATCTGCCATGCCTTTCTGCATGTGGCGCAGGGAAAGATCGAGTCTTCCGACCTCACCGGAAAGTCCCAGCCGCAGTTGGGACAGACGAGGGGGCGAAACCCGATTGTCATCGGCTCCTCTTCAAGGGCCCGGTCGAGCGTCCGATAGATAAAAGCAGGGAGGTCAGCCCGGACAACAGCCCCGGAAACTGCGTCGATCACCGTAATGAGCGTCTCCCCCCTTGATTCCATCTCTACGATCCAGAAGGGGAAATAGATGAGGGAAAACACCTTTCCGATGATCTGTCGCGAGAGAAAGGACGCATCCGGCGCCGCCATTTCCCCGACTTCTTCACCTGCCTCAGGCCCGAGTGTCGGTTTCACGATGCGCCCGAGAGAACCGACCTTTTCCCTGCGAAGGAGTTCGAGCCTGAGCACGGCAGGCCTTATGCCGAGCGAGTATATTCCGATACCGTGGAGATCACAGGCGAGAAAGTTTTTTTCGATGTACCTGTCATTGAGAAGGACTTTCTTTCTCTCGTAAAGGGAAGACCTCGCCGGAGCGACCTCCCTTTGCCTGGGCGGGGCGGTATCCCCCGGACGTCCCGGGGCTACCGCCTCCGGCGGCGTGCGCATCGGGGTCTCCCTTCCTTGTTCCTTCTCTCTCCCCTTTCCTCCAGCCATGCCGGAAATCAGTCCGAAGAAGTCCTTGGCTGCGCCCCAGAGCGAAGAAATATCCTCCGGACCCAGCCTCCACGTCATTTCTCCGTATGTCCCGTAATCGAGGTCTTCCCCGCTCACCTCCCTCGCCGGCTCCGGCGGGGCCTCCTCCCAGTTGAAGTCCTGGCCCGTCATCCGGTAGTAGGGAATGAAATACAGATTTGCGCGGACCCCCCTGAGTTCCGTCCTGCCCCTGTTCCTTTGGGCCATCGTGGCCCTGGCGATCGCAATACGTTCACCGAGCGAGGGAGATATGTAATAGCTCAGCAGCTGTCCCTTCCCGGTGACGAGGAGGTTCGATCTGCAGTGCCCGCAGGTGAGCGCGTTTGTCCCCTCGGAAAAATCGAGGGGCGCGCCGCAGGAAGGACATTCCGTTGTAACGACGAGGCGGTTCACGGGGCGGGTCCCTTAAACTGCCGGCCCGGGCGCGCCGTGCGCAGTCATTCTCCCGATGCCTTTTCCCCGCAATTAAAGCAAAACCTTGTGCCCGGCGGGAGTTTGGCGCTGCATTTGCCGCAGCGGAGTTCGGCGCTGAGATCAAGTCCGCAGGAAGGACAGAATCTGTCTCCAACCGCGAGGTCTTTGCTGCACCGGGGACATTTCGCGATCACGACAAGCTGGTGGCCGCAGTGGGGACAGAACCGGCTGCTGAGCGGCACGTCGCCGTGGCACGCAGGGCAATTCACAAGCCCCTTTTCCGCGATCTTCTCCGGGGTGATCTGACCGTTTCCGAGGACCTTAAAGAGCATTCCGGGAATCATCATGCCCATGCCCGCGCCGATGCCGAGGCCCATGCCCGCGGCCGCGCCCCCCCCTGTACCCTCTCCCCCGGAGACCGCCGCATCGCCCATCGCCTTTGCCGCCTTATACTTCAGGAAGCTGTCGAGATCACCGACAGCCGCCATCCCCGAGCGTTCGTCTATCATTTTCTGAACTTCCTCGGGAGGGGTGATCCGGTTGATGTAAAAATCGTTCATCTCCATCCCGTATTTTCTGAAGTCCTCCATGAGGCGCGTCTTCACCGCCACCGCCATCTCGTCATAGTATTTCGGAAGATTGACGAGCGTGTCGACGGCCTCTCCGAGGAAGTCGTTCAGTCTCGACACGATGATCTCCCTCAGATAGTCTTCGACGTTCGCCGTCTCGAAGCTTCCCTGAGTCCCGACAAGGGTATTGAGAAAGAGGAGGGGCTGCGTCACCTGCATGGTGAAGGTGCCGAAGGCCCTCAGACGGATAAGACCGAATTGCTCGTCTTTGAAGGCGACGGGGTCCTTTGTCCCCCATCGCATGTTGGTAAAGACCTTCAGATTGACGAAATAGATCTCGCATCTGAACGGGCTCTTGAACCCCCAGGGCAGCGAGAGGACCTTGGTCAGGATCGGCAGGTTCTGTGTCGAGAGGGTATGCCTTCCCGGTCCGAGGACGTCCATCCCCTTTCCGTCCCTGAAGAAAACCGCCGCCTGGTTTTCTCTTACTACAACCTGCGCGCCGAACTTTATCTCTCCGGAGCCCTCTTCGGGATAGCGGTGCACAACTTCCTGGCCTGTTTTGTCGAACCACTCGACGACTTCCATGAATTGCGTCATTTCTCTCTCCTATCCTTCAGTCACGACAGCTTGTCTTCCGAGGAATTTCTTCTCTAATGCATCGACCTCTTTCCCGATCTTCTCTGCGCTGCCTTTGAGCGCAGGCATCTCATCCCGCAGGCGGCGCATCTCGCGGGTCCGGGATTTCAGGACTGCGACGTCATCAAGAAGTTCAAGGTCAAAGGAGTAAAGTCTCTCGAGTTTCGGCTGATCGAACCTGAACGTGTCGAAGACGCCGCTGTATCCCCTTGACGCATATTTGATCAAATTACCCGTCTTGTCCAGTTTCGAGGCGACCCGTTCAAGAGCGGGCAAAAGGGAAAGGTCGTTCCGGTCCATGAGGGAAGTTTTCACCTTTTCGAGGTCGCGTTTGATCTGCTCGAGTTCAGAGGCGAGCTTCAGTCTGACAGCCTTGTCTGTGTCGCCTGCTGCCGCCCTGTCCTGATATCCCGCTATCCCGGGGACGATACGCACGAGCTTTTCAAGCTTCCCGTGAAGGCTCATAAAGACCCTCCTTCGCCTGTAAGTATTACGGGCCCGCGCCGTTCAAGTCAACGCTTCGCAGGCATGACCGCTCTTTCAGGGCAAACCGATTTTGAGATAATTTCTGTAAATTTAATCAAAAATTAATCGGGAGTTAATGTTCGTTTGATAGGATGAGCTCACAAAGGGGGAGAGATGAGAAAGTTGCGGATTTTCATCATCGATGAGTCGCCCTTTTTTCGCACATGGTTCAGAAAACTCATCCTCGCCGTTCCGGGGATCCGGGTCGTCGGCGAAGCGGAAGACCCGATTGATGCGTTGAATACTATAGGGAAGAGAAAGCCCGATGCGATCATACTGGACATGAAGACACAGTGGAGATGCGGCATCGACCTTGTCAAGAGCATGAGGAAATTCACGCCTGTTCCGAAGGTGATTCTGCTCACCAGCGAAATCTATTGCCGGTATGAGAAGAGGATCTGGGAAAGGGCGGATTTCCTTCTCGACAAGGTGACCGAATACAGGCGGATCCCGGAGATTCTCAAGCGGGTCGCATCGGATGCCGTTTCCGGGGCCGCCGGACCCGGAAAGAGTTTCCCCGCGCGCTGATCCCCGTCTCAGGCGTTCCGGACGATGCACTGATTCATGAAAACGAAACAACACAAGATAAGCTGCGAGGTATCCAAGGACGGAAAGATCACCATCTATCCGTCACTGTACGGTACGAAAGAAATCGGAAGATTGAGACGCGCCCTCAGGTGGTGCGGACGATTGCTGCGGTTAAGAAAAAGGCGCTGAGGGAGGCTCTTCCCCCTTTCCTCCTCAGGTCGTCATTTCACGGCGACCAGGGCGACCCCCAGCTGCTCCTCGATCCGCTTTATTCGCGCGATCTCATCATCGTTCAGAGGAGTGACGCCTATGTCCCTGCACGAAAACGCAAGCAGGGTCTTCCCCAATTCCTTTTCGAGGGACTGTACCGTCCTGAGCTTTTCCCCGTCGAGAGTCGCCACTGTGCACAACATGCCGGCCTCCCTTTTCTCTGTGGTCTGTCACTCTCAGCGTATTTCATAAGTGCCCGGTTGTCAAGAGAGGCTCAGACGAGGAGGCCGCCGCCCCGGCCTTTCCGTTATTTTATGATCCGCCTTCTCATCAATCTGAAGGGATAGGGCGCCAGGATTGCGACGACGGCGACAAGCCATACGAGGTCAAGGGGGTCTCCGATATTCCCCGAAGAAAAGGCCCTGCAGATGTTCACAAGATGATAGAGGGGGGTGAAAAAGGCGATCTTCATGACAACGGGAGGCAGCGTGTCCAGGGGGAAAAAGATGCCTGAAAAGAGGAACATCGGGGTCATCAGGAGCGTGTAAAAATAGTTGAAGGTGTCTATCCCCGGCACGGTCGCGACCGCGACAAGGGATATCTCCGAAAAGATGAGCCCGCTTATAAAGAGCACCGGTATGACCAGCACGATCGCAGCGGAATCTACGAGCCCGAACAGGGATATCACGACCATGATAATCGTGCCGTAGAGCACACTCTTGGTCGCTCCCCACAGCAATTCGCCCGCCACGAGGTCGTTGATGTTCACAGGAGTCGCCAGTATGGCGTCGAACGTCTTTTGAAAGGTCATTCTCACATAGGTGCCGTAGGTGCATTCATAGATCGCGGCAAACATGGAAGAGGATGCGATGATCCCCGGCGCGATAAAGTTTATGTACGGCACACCGTGTATCTCTTTCACAAAGGCGCCTAGGCCGAGACCGAGTGCGGCAAGATACAGAACAGGCTCGACAAAATTCAGCGCAAGACTCGAGAGATAGAGCTTGGTGTACACGGTGAAATTCCTCTGCCAGACCCTGAATGCCTTTCTCACACTCAGCGACATCATCATGGCAGGACCAAGTCTTTCCCCGTCAGTTTGAGATAGACGTCTTCAAGGTCGCCTCCGTGCAGCTGCATAAGCGATGCGGGGGTGTCGATCGTCACAATCTTTCCGGCGTCCATGATAGCGACCCTGTCGCAGAGTTTTTCCGCCTCTTCCATGTAATGGGTGGTGAGTAAAAGGGTCGTATCCTTTTCCTTCAGCTGATTCAGCTTGTCCCAGACGGAATGTCTGCTGTGGGGATCGAGGCCGGTGGTCGGCTCGTCGAGGACGAGCAGTTCCGGTTCGTTGATCAGTGCCCGCGCAAGGATCAGCCTCCGTTTCATCCCTCCCGAAAGGTCCCCGATCTTCGCCTTTGCCTTGCCCTGGAGTTCGACGAATGCGAGCAGTTCCGAGGCGAGCCGCAGTGATCCGCTCTTCGGGATGTCGAAGTATCTCGCATAGACCACAAGATTTTCGAGGACGGTCAGGTCGGGGTCGAGGTTGTCTTCCTGGGGCATCACGCCGATTTTCTTCTTTATCCTGCCGGGACTCTCCTTCACCTCCATGCCGAAGACCCGCACCTCTCCCGAGGACGGAGGCACGAAGCAGTAGATGATGCGCATTACCGTCGTCTTGCCCGCACCGTTCGGACCGAGAAACCCGAAACATTCCCCCTGCGCGATCGAAAAGTCTATGCCGTCCACGGCCCTGAGCGGACCGTAATCCTTTGTAAGGCCCTTTGCGGTAACGATATTCACGGAAATCATTATACCATCAGGGACGACCCCGGCAAGAAAGGAGAAAGCTCCGTCGCGCACGGCCGGTCTCAGCGCACATCGGTCAACAGGGAGTTCGCCCTGTCCATTTCGGTTTTTCCGACCACCAGGGTGCAGAAGCGTCTCCCTTCTCCCAAAGGGGTGCGTATGAGGAGAAGACCTTCCTCCTCCTTCACCCCCTCGACGAGGCCGAGGGCGATGTCCCTGTTCTCCTCGTCCCTGAAGGAGACGATCCTGTGCTTCAGGGCTCCGGGGGGCGCCGGTCCCTTTGTGAATCGCATCCCGACATCATCGATCGGAACAGCGCGGACCTCTGAATCCGCAAAATAACGCTCCATCTTTTCGAACCGGTAGAGACTCCTTCCGGCCGATGTCTTCGCCCGCGCCCCCTTCGGCGCGAGGAGCCTGTATACCTTAGGGTGTTTCGCCGGCCTGAAGGGGTCGAGGATATGGCTCAACTCGCCTGAATGTTCAAGAGCGAGGATGATGTCCGGACCCAGGAGATCGATCTTGAAGTGCTTCAACGCCCGTCCCGCCGGTTCCGCAACGAGCCCCGTGGTGTCGACCAGAACCTTCCGGCACGAGAAAAGGGCCTTGTCCGTCATGAGCTTTGAGCCGGTAACAGCCGGCAGAAGATTCCCGAAGGGCGTGGTGCTTCCCGTGAAATAGAAGTCTTCGACAGCGACAGCCGACCACTCCGCGCCCCCCCGGTCGATCCTGCCCCAGGCGATCGTTGCCGGAGGTCCTATATGGGACTGTCCCATGTCCAGATCCACGACCGCGGCCGGTGCGAGCTCGGAAAGAAACGCCGCGAGCGTTGCAACAAGGGCCGTTTTCCCCGTGTCGGAGGCCCCCAGGACCATTATGAGCCTGTTCCGGGGCCCGACCAATTCTTCGAGGACCTCCCTGTCCGTTATGAAGTCCTCCGGTCGCATCTCCACCTCCTGCCGGGAATCCCGGGGACCGTCAGCCGCTCCTGCAGGGCCACGGGTCGAATTACTCCAACGACAAAAAAAGATTCTTTAAAGACTTCGCTATTAGTAGTATTATATAGGAGTCCGGGGACAGCTGCTCAAGTCTGAGGGGGACGAACAATTAGTGGAAGAGAAGAGAAGCGGGAAGCTTCCGATCGACGCCAAGCTTCTTTCCGATGCGGTCATCGAGCTCAACATTTCGAGGCGGAGTGTCGGCCTCTATCCCCCGGAACATCCCATCGCCCGGGAGTCGATCGATAAGGCCTTTCAGTTCCTCCGGAAGCTCTTCGAACTGAGGAGCAGCATCACGATCGGCGTTGCAAAAGACACGCTCGTGATCGACGAATATACCCTCGAGAGGAAGAACCCCGTCTACAGGGAATTCGCCCTCAGCATACACCGCAAGGGAATCGCGGCGATCACTTTTTATACGGGGCTTGAAAGGGACGAACTCGTCGGTCTGCAGAAGCTGATCACCTCGAAGGAGGCCCCTGTGGGGAAGGCCCTGGCCGAACGAGCAGGAAAGGACGGTCTCACGCACCTGGGCCTCATCCCCATCGATATTTCGAAGTTCGGTTTCGTAGAGGATTCCCTGAGAGAGACCGGCCCCGAAGGCGCGATATGGGAAGATTATGTGTACGGACTGCTCGAGGGGAAGCTCGCCGATTCGGAGGCCGAGGGGGTGCTCCTCGCCTTGCCCCCGGGGAACATTGCCTCCTTCCTCAACGAACAGATACCCGAAAACGCTCCGGAAAAGACTTACGACAGAGTGATCACGGGCTACCTGAGAAGGAAAGAGAACTCGGGCTTCAACCGGGAGCTCTTCACACGGTTTATCTCGATGGTTGAGGACCTCAATCCGAAGCTCAAGGAGCAGTTTCTGAGGAGGTCATTCAGTTATCCGCAGATCGACACGAAGGAGGCCGAAGAGCTATTCAACGGGCTGATGCAGTCCGATATAGAGAAGGTGATGAGGATTTTCACCGAGCACTCCTCCTTCATTCCCGAGAGCCTGAGGAACACCATCGATAAGCTGACAGCTTCCAAGAGGGGAAACGGATTCTTCGATCTGCTCGCGGAAGAGAAAGGCGTTGTGGACGACCTCGAGATCGACGAGGAGATATTGGGGCTTTTCACCGAGGACGGATTCAAGAGCTTCGTTGCAGAGCGATATCAGGAGGAGCTCGAGCGGATGCTGAGAGGCTTCGACAGCCGGAGGTCGCGTGTGCCGGAGGAAGTGAAGGCCGAGTGCCGGGATGAGACGATCGACCGCGTGACCGCCGAGGTGCTGATCGAACTCATCGGCTCTGACTCCACGGACAGGGAAGGGTACCTTGCGCTCCTCACGAAGCTTGCAGGTCTCGTTGGAATTTCTCGTGACCGGTAGATTCGAGGAGATCACCGAGATTTACAACGCCCTTTACTCGGAGGCCCTCAACGGGAGGTTCAGGGAAGAGGCTGCAGCGATGATCCAGTATTCCTTCACTTCGGAGGCGTTCACTTGCGAAGCTCGTCGAGGCGTTCAAGCTCTGGGGAAGACTTAACAGGGAAGGGGTAATGCGTATCGCACGGGTTCTGAAGCGCTCTCTGACCGACCCCCTGCTGGACGCCCTTGCGGGAGAGGCCGATCCTTCGACAAGGAAGTTCTTCCTTTCCGTGCTGGCCGCCTTCAGGACCGACATAGTCCCGGAGGCGGCGAGAAGACTGAACGATGCCCGGTGGTATGTGGTGAGAAACATGATATACCTTATCAGGGAGTGCGGAGGCATACAGCACGTCGGCCGTGTCAAGCCGCTGGCGAAACATCCGGACAAGAGGATAAGCGTCGAAGCGACGAAGACCCTCCTGCACTTCGGTATCCCCGGGGCTTTTCCCTACGTCAGGTTCTTCCTTCAGTCCAAAGACCTCGAGTTACGGGACCAAATAATACGGCTTGCGGGTGCGTACAAGGTGAGGGAGGCGGTCCCTTACCTTCTCGAAATACTCGAACGGAAGGACCTTTTCGGCATCGAACTTCATTACAAGCTTTCCGTGGTGAGGGCGCTCGGAGAGATAGGAGACCCCAGGGCGCTGGATGCGCTCATGAGGCTATGCCGCGCCAGGAGCCTGCTTTACCGAAGCAGGATGGAGGAGATAAGGGGCGAGATCCTGAAGAGCCTCTCCCAGTATCCGCCGGCCTCTGTGAGGCCCCTTCTTGAACGCGGGCTCACTTCACGGGACAAAGAGATACGGACGATGAGTGAAAAATTCCTCAGGAACAAAGGAGAGGGCCATGACCGCGAAGGACCCAACTGAACTCATCTCTCACCTCGTGACCTCCCTTTCGAACTGTTCCCTCTACTCGGAGAGACACCCCCTGGTCGACGCGTTTGCTCAAAAGGCCCTCGAGCTGATGGAAGGGTTCTACAGCGACAACCTGATAAGTCTCACCCTCCTCGGGGACAGTCTTGTCGCAAATGACAACCCGGTGAAGGAAACCGGCACGCATATCGACAGTTTCAAAAAAAGGATGAGGAAGAAAGGGATAGAGAAAATCGTGATACGGAAAGGGGTGGATCTCGAAGAGCTGAAACAGTTCATAGCCCGCGCCGTCTCGGGGGAGAGGGTGCTCTCCTCCCCACATGTTTCGGTGGGTATGGTCGAGGTGAAATTCAAGGCCGAGGGAGTCGATATCAGCGATCTCGTAAACGAAAATATCACGAAGGTCAGGGAGATCTACCAGGGGGTCGCCAAGTTCAGAAGACTGGAGGTGGTGAGCCTCGAGGATGCCGTGGCGGGATTCATCTCGACATTGAAAAGGGAGATGAACGTGCTCCGGATAATCAGTCCGGTGAAGTCTTACAGCGGGTATACCTATGTGCATGCCACGAATGTTTCGGTGCTCACCATGTTCCAGGCAGAGGCCCTGGGGATACAGGGAGAAAGTCTTCACGACCTCGGTCTTGCAGCTCTGCTCCACGACGTGGGGAAGTTGTTCGTACCGAAAGGGGTGCTTGAAAAGACGGAAAAGCTCAGCGAGACCGAATGGGACGCCATAAAGCGGCATCCGGTACTTGGAGCACGATATCTTGCAACACTCCCGGACGCGCCGAAACTTTCGGTCATCGCCGCCTTCGAACACCACATGAAATTCAACGGAAACGGGTATCCCGATACGAAGAGGCGGGGGAAGAGACAGCATATCGCGAGCCAGATGGTCGCAATAGCCGACTTTTTCGACGCACTGAGGACAGAGAGGTCTTACCGGAGGGCCCTCGACATCGGCCCGACAGTCGAGTTTATGAAAGCGGCGGCGGGAAGGGACTTCAACCCCCTGCTCGTCGATAACTTCGTCGGCGCGCTGAAGAGGATCAAGGCTATCTAACCGCCGTAAAGAATCCTCACACCTGTGAAATAGAAGTCTTCCGGTCGCATCTCCACCCCCTGCCGGGAATCCCCGGAACCTCAGCCCGGCTCCTGCTGGGCCTCCGGTCGAATTATCACGCGACAAAAAAGATTCTTTAAAGATTCCGCTATTAGTAGTATTATAGAGGAGTCCGGGGACAGTTGCTCAGTCTGATGGGGACGAACAAAGATGGAAGAGAAGAGAAGTGAGAAGCTCCCGATCGACGCCAAGCTTCTTTCCGATGCGGTCATCGAGCTCAATATCTCGAGGAGAAGTGTCAGCCTTTATCCCCCGGAACATCCTATAACCAGAGAATCCATAGAAAAAGCCTTCGAGTTCCTCAAGAAACTCTTTGAACTCAGAAGCAGCATCACCATCGGCATCGCGAAGGATACCCTTGTAGTAGATGAATATACTCTGGACAGGAAAAACCCTGTATTTAAGGAATTTGCGCTCAGTGTTCACAACAGGGGAATCGCGGCCATCACCTTTTATTCGGGGCTAGGGGTGGAGGAGCTTCTCGGACTGCATGAGCTGATTACGGCGAAGGACATGCCCACGGGCAAGACCCTCGCGGAGCTTACGCAGGAAAAAGGCCTCAAACACGTTGTGCTGACCGCTCTGGACATTTCGAAGTTCGGCTTTGTCGAGGACTCCCTTCGGCAGGATGGCGATGAGACCAAAATCTGGGAAGATTACGTGTACGGTCTTCTTGAGGGAAGACTTGCGGAGGGAGATGCGGAGGGAGTGCTCCTCAGTGTGGCCCCCGAGGATATCGCCGATTTAATCAACCGTCAGATGGCCCAGGACACGCCTGAGGTGACGTACGACAGGGTGATTACTACCTACCTCAGAAAAAAAGAGGATTCAGGAATCAACAGGGATCTCTTCACCCGGTTCATCTCGATGGTTCAGAATCTCAGTCCGACGATCAAGCAGCAGTTCCTTAAGAGGGCATTCAGCGGCCCCTCCATCGATGCCGGAGAGGCTGCGCGGCTGTTCGGAGAGCTCACGCGGGCCGACATCGAGAAGATGATGACCGTCTTCGCCGAGCATTCTTCCCTCATCCCCGACAGTCTGCGGAATCTCATCGATAAGCTAAACACCGCAAAAAAAGGGCGGGGCTTTTTTGACCTTATCGTCGACAAGAAGGGGCTTGTGGACGATCTGGAGATCGACGAGCACATTATGGGACTTTTTAGCGAAGATCAATTCGAGACCTTCGTTACGGACAAATACCAGGCAGAGATCGAAAGAATGCTCAGGGGCTTCGAAGTGAAGAAGTCGCCGATCCTTGAAGAGGTGGCAATCGAGTGCAGGGATGAAACAGTGGACAGGGTTGCATCCGGTATTATGCTCGAACTGCTCGACTCGGATAGGACAGGCAGGGATGACTATCTTGCACTGCTCTCAAAACTCTCCGAACTCGGCAGCGATTTTCTGGAGACCGGGAGATTCGAGGAGATATCGGACATCTACAACACCCTTTACTCCCACAGCCTTGCCGGAAAATACCGGGAGCAGGCATCCGGCATGCTCGAGTCCTACTTCTATTCGAAAGACTCCATAGCAAAAATGGTCGATGCCTTTAAGCTCTGGGGAAGGTTTGAAAGGGAAGGGGTGACAAAACTCGCAGGCCTGCTAAAACGGTATCTCACCGATCCTCTCTTTGACGCCCTTGCTGAGGAGAAAGACCCCTCGATAAGGAAATTTCTTCTTTCGGTACTCGCGGGATTCAGGAACGATATCCTCCCTGACGCGGTGCGGAGGCTCAATGACGACCGGTGGTATGTGGTGCGGAATATGATCTATCTCATCAGAGAATGCGGCGGCGTGAATTATGTCGACCGCATCGAAGCCCTTGCAAAACACGCGGAGAAAGGGATAAGTATCGAGGCGGTTAAAACGCTTCTTCATTTCAACGTCCCCGGAACCTTTTCATATATCAGACTTTACCTGCAGTCAAAGGACCTGGCATTGCGGGATCAGGTGGTGAGACTGGCAGGTGCGCATCGGGTCAAGGAGGCGGTGCCCTATCTCCTCGAAATCCTCGAAAAGAAGGATCTCTTCGGCAGGGAGTGGCGTTACAAAATCCCCGTAGTGAAGGCGTTGGGAGATATCGGAGACCCCAGGGCGGCGGAGGCGCTGACAAGGCTCTATCAGTCAAAGACCATGCTTAATAAATCGGACATGGAAGAACTCAAGACCGAGATCTTCAGGAGCCTCGCCAACTACCCTCATTCCGCGGTGAAGCCCCTGCTTGAGAAGGGGTTGACCTCGAAGAACAATGAGATCAGGACAATAAGCGAGAAACTGAAGAGATTCAGAGCAATAAGCGAAAGACTTCTCAACCTGAAACAGAAAGGGAATGACAATGTCTCAAGGGAAGGTAACTGAACTTATTTCCCATTTAATGACTGCCCTTTCGAACTGTTCATTATATTCTGAGCAGCACCCCCTCGTAGGCGAGTTCTCTGGAAATGCCCTGAGAGTGGCGGAAGAACTCTATTCTGACGATACCTTGACCCTTACCCTCCTGGGAGACAGCCTGGTCTTCAATAACAGCCCCGTCACCGATAAGGGCACCCACATAAGCAGTCTTAAAAGGAGACTTAAGAGGAAAGGGATAGAAAAGATCGTCCTAAAGAAGGGGCTCGGCATTGAGGAATTTAAGAAGTTTATCGCCGGTGTTGCTTCCACCGAAAAGGTTGTATCCAGCCCTCACCTGTCCGTCGGCATGGTGGAGGTGAGGTTCAACTCGGCAGGGACCGATGTGAGCGCCTTGATAAACGAGAATATCGCAAAGGTCAAAGGGCTCTGCCAAGGGATTGCCAAATTTAGAAGACTGGACATAGTGAGCCTGGAAGATGCGGTTACCGGCTTCATCACGACCCTGAAGAAGGAGACTAATGTTCTTCGCGTCGTCAGCCCGATGAAATCTTACAGTGAATACACCTATGTCCATGCCACAAACGTCTCGGTGCTTGCCATATTTCAGGCAGAAGCCCTGGGCATGAAAGGCGAGAATCTTCATGATGTCGGCCTTGCCGGGCTTCTTCATGATGTGGGGAAGCTGTTTGTCTCAAAGGAGGTCCTGGAGAAGGTAACAAAACTGGATCTGGAGGAGTGGAACGCCATCAAGACCCATCCCGTCTTCGGTGCGCGGTACCTTGCTACCCTTTCAGACGTTCCGAAACTCGCCCTGATCGCGGCTTTCGAGCACCATATGAAATTTGATGGGAGCGGATACCCTGAGACAAAGCGCCGGAGAAATCACCAGCACATCATAAGCCAGATAGTGGCTATTGCAGACTTCTTTGATGCCCTGAGGACCGAAAGGCCTTACCGGAGGGCGCTCGAAAGTCCGAAGGTAGTGCAGCTCATGAAAGAGGCGACGGCAAGGGACTTCAACCCCCTGCTCGTCGATAACTTCGTCGGCGCGCTGAGGAGGATCAAGGCCATCTAGCCGCCGTAAAGCGTCTTCACCGCGGGGCGCCCGCATTTTTCGGCAGGCGCCCCGCGACTGTATTCACCAGCCGAATAATGGAAAAGGCCTCTCCCCCCGAGTTCCTTGTTGCAGGCGTCGATGCAGGCGCCGCAGTTCACGCAGGAGATGTCCCGCTTGTTCTTCCTTGGAAGGACATTCATGAAGCATGCCTTCTCGCAGGCCCTGCAGTCCGTACACTCCCCGATCCTTTCAAAGCCCATGCGCAGCCTCAGCGAGACCGGGCTGACCCAGCCGAAAAGCGTCTGCATCAGTCCTGCGGCGCAGACGAATTTGCAGAACGTGTGTCTCACGAAGACCGAACCTGTAAGCATGTAGATCGAGACTCCGATGATTCCCGCTCTTACTCCTGGGGTAAAGCTTCCATGGATGAGCTGGTTCCAGATCGTCTCCGGTGCAACGAAATATCCGGTGAGGGCTATGCCGCCGCACAGAGGAATGAGCACGATACTGAGAACCGCGAGGGTCCCGTAGAAGACAGGGTTGCCTTTCATTTCGCCGGGGTCGTTCGCTTTCCTCCTGAAGAGGCTTCTTCTTCCGAGAAGCTTCAGGGTGAGGTAATCAGCCCACTCGAACAGGGCCCCTTCGGGGCAGAGCCAGCCACAGAAGAGTCTTCCGGTGAGAAACCCCAGGAGCGGGAAGACCGAAAGGACGAGGACCCAGGGGAGTATCGCCCTGAGGAAAAAATGAACGGCGATATACCCCGCGCCGGATACGGTATGGTCCGCATAAAAGCCCTGCTTCAGCCCGAGACTCCAGACCTGGCCGAACAGGATCAGCTCCCTTGAAGCGGAATCATAGCGCAGGATATTCAACACGGGCATCAGGAGTATGAGCAGGATAAACGCCGCCTGCGCAAACCGCCGATAGGGGAGGAGGCGCGCGGAGACCACCAACGCTCCCGTGTCGGTCAGCGCTTCCTCTGCGTACGTTCTCCTCACAACGGTACCTCTCTCATCGAATCTCATCGAAACATGCCTTAGTACTATTTATAACGGAAAACGAGGGCGGCCGGTATGACATACATCATAGGGGGATGCTGCCTGCCTTTGTGGGAGGGGAGGCAGGAGCATGTGGGGAAGTATTAATCTTACTCTATCAGAAGAATACCCTTATATGATCTAAGTCATAAAAAGTGGGCAGTCTGCCGGGCATAATGTAAGTGAATATTCACTTAGGAGGGGTTGGACAGGGACAGAGCTGTGAAAATGAGCAGGGATACGAGGCGTGGGCAAATTGTTCAGGCCACAATGAAGATCCTCAGCGCTAAAGGGATGAGCGGTCTTACCACTGCCGCACTCGCGCGAGAGATCGGAATTTCGGAGGCGAACCTTTACAGGCATTTCGGAAGCAAAGAAGAAATCCTTTCCGCAACAGTAGAAAAAATCGGAGAGGAGCTCCTGAGAAACCTCGAAAACGTTTCGAACACCGGCGTTGCCGATTCTCCCCTGGTAAAGCTGAGAAAGGCTTTTATGCTGCACCTTGACTACATAGAGAGAAATGGTGGAATCCCGAGGCTCGTGTTTTCTGAAGAAATTCATGCAGGAAACGAAGAGCTCAAGAGAACACTGCTCAACGCCATTGGCGCCTATGCTGCACGGCTGGAGTCCGTCGTAAGTGAAGGTCAGAAAGGAGGCGTGATCAAAAGAGACCTCAATCCAAAAGCTGCTGCATTGATGCTCATCGGGATGGTACAGGTCACTGCGATGAGGTGGTCTCTTAGCGGTTTTTCATTTCCTCTTGTGGATGAGGGGATGAAATTATGGGAAAATTTTAGAACATGCGTCGCAACCTAAATTTTTTTGTTTTTCCTATGTAAGTCAAGATTTGCTTAGGAGGAGGATTTTATGAAAAAACTGCTTGTCATCATGTGCCTGATTCTGCTGCCCGATGCAGCCCTTGCCGATGCTGATGCGGTTCCCTACGCCTTATCAGAGGCAGTTGATTTTGCTTTGAAGAACAATCCGAGACTTGCCGCATCAGGCAAGGATGTGGAAATCGAAACCTATGGAATCGACAGGGCAAAGGCCGAAAGGCTGCCGAGGGTTGATTTCAGCAGCGGGATAACAAGATACCGCTATCCTGCTCCGGTTACTCCTATCTCGGGTAATCCTCTTGCAGGTGCGGCATTCCCCGAGTTCGACAACACCATATATGACATGGGTGTCTCCTTCTTTCTTCCTTTATACAGGGGTGGCCGTCTCGACAGAGGTGTTGCGATTGCAGAGATTAAGAAACGCATAGCAGAGGATACGTTTCAGGTGAGCAGGCAGGAACTCATTTACAACGTAACGAGCGTCTTCTATAAAATCGGACAGCTCGACAGACTCCTTGAAGCAAACGAGGCATCCGTGAAGCAGCTGGAGGCGCACAGGAAGAATGTGGAACTCTTCCTTCAGGCGGGGACAGTACCGAAGGTGGAGCTATTAAAAACAGAGACCGAACTTGCCCATGCAAGGCAGAATGCCCTGCTTACCAGGAATAATCTCGAAAGCGCATATGAAGTCCTCAAGACGCTCATGGGTATTGAGGACCAGACGAGGAAGATCTCCGTTGTCGGCGAAGAGCCGTTGGTCTTCAGGTATTCTCCCGAGGAAAGTACCGCAAGGGCCCTTTCTCAGAGGCCCGATTATCAGGCGGTCCTGAAGAATCAGAGATTGGCTGAGGAGCAGATAAGACTTGTGCAAGGGAAGCGGCTTCCCCACGTTTATCTGAGCGGTGGATACTCTGAGAGCTCTGGAGAGAGTGTTACATTGAAGGAGAACTGGAATCTTGCACTGAGATTGTCTCTTCCCATCTTTGACGGGGGAAGCATAAAGGCGGAAGTGAACCGGGCAAGAAAGGAGGCTGAAAAGGTTAAAGAAGAGGAACGGACTTTGCGACTTGAGATACTTCGGGAAATAAGGGATGCATATCTGAACATCGAAAACGCGGGGGAGAGGATTGACGTCTCTGGAAAAGCGATTGAAACCGCGAAGGAAAACCTCCGGATAGAGCTTTTGAAGTACGAAACAGGTGCAGGTACAAGCGCCGACGTAATCGATGCCCAGACAGCACTCCTCAGGGCCGAAGCCGACTTTTATCAGGCAAATTTCGATAAGCATATCGCTGTTGCATCCTTAAGGAGAGCAATTGGTGAGGACATATACAAAGAGGAGGTATCTCAATGAAGAAGAAATTATTGCTTGTTGGAATTCTCTTTTTAATAGTTGTATCCGCGTTTCTGATACATCGCTTTGGCAATCAGGAGGAGCCTGGAATCCTTGCCGTCTCAGGGAATGTGGAAGTTACAGAGGTGAATATGGGATTCAAGCTCCCGGGAAGAGTGGTGGAGCTTTTGGCGGAAGAAGGCCAGAAGGTTGGAAAGGGCGACAGGCTTGCCGTCCTTGATAGCGCTGAACTTGAAAGCATTGTTGCACAAAACAGGGCATATCTGAATGAGACCAGGGCAAGACTTGAAGAACTCAGGGTCGGTTCGAGACCCCAGGAGATTGAGCAGGCACGGGCGAATGTGAGCCAGGCAGAGGCGGAACTGAACAAGGCAAAGAAGGATTACGAGAGGGCCGAGATGCTTTATAGAAACGGTGCAATCCCGGCTTCCCAGTTTGATGCTGCAAGCAAAGCATATGATACCACTGCGTCACAGCGGAAGAACGCCTTAGAGAAGTTGAGTCTTGTGAAAGAGGGGCCAAGAATAGAGGAGATAAAGGCTGCAGAGCAGCGTGTCCGGCAGGCAAAGGCAGCGTTGACTACATCCGGAGAGAGATTGAAAGACACGGTGATATATGCGCCGGTCCCGGGTGTAATATTGAGGAAAAATAGCGAACTTGGTGAAACAGTGGCATCGGGTATGCCTGTTTACACCATAGGCGACCTTGAAAACCCCTGGGTAAAGGTGTATGTGAAGGAGGATAAGCTCGGTCTTGTGAAACTTGGGCAGAAGGCTGAGATCAAAACTGATTCCTATCCGGGGAAAGAATATGAGGGCACAGTTACCTTTATATCATCGGAAGCAGAGTTTACTCCAAAGAATGTCCAGACACAGGAGGAGCGGGTTAAACTCGTCTTTGGCGTGAAGGTGAGCGCGAAGAATGTCAATGACGAACTGAAACCGAGCATGCCTGCTGATGTGAGGATACTATTGCGATGAATAAAGCGATAGCAATAAGGATGTTAAACCTGACCAAGTCTTTCGGTGACAACATTGCTGTTGACAACCTGAACCTTGAGATTGAAAAAGGTGAGTTGTTCGGGCTTGTCGGTCCGGACGGTGCAGGAAAAACGACAATTATGAGGCTTCTCACTGCCGTCATGGGGCCGACATCGGGCAAGGCCTGGGTAGCGGGCCATTCTATTGCACAAGAGGGGGAGAGGATTAAGGAAAAAATCGGTTACATGTCCCAGAGGTTCGGCCTTTACGAGGATCTCACGGTAATGGAAAACATTTTCTTTTATGCAGATCTCTATGAGGTGCCGCAAAGTGAGAGGCCGCAGAGGATCGAAAGGCTCCTTGGCTTCAGCAACCTGACACCTTTCAAAGACAGGCTCGCAGGAAAGCTTTCCGGCGGTATGAAGCAGAAGCTCGGACTTGCCTGCGCTCTGATCCACACCCCTGAAGTGCTTTTCCTCGATGAGC
This sequence comes from Nitrospirota bacterium, assembly GCA_023475105.1. GTDB lineage: Bacteria > Nitrospirota > Thermodesulfovibrionia > Thermodesulfovibrionales > UBA9159 > JAMCWJ01. Next base: position 6,022 of record JAMCWJ010000096.1, on the reverse strand, counting down.
CGACGAACGGGGTCGACCCTGTGTCGAGGAGGGACTTCTGGAGGATCCTCTATGATCTCCTGAAAGAGGAGGTGACCATATTTGTCTCGACGGCATATCTTGATGAGGCAGAGAGGTGCGGAAGGATCGGACTTATCCACAAGGGAAGAATCCTCATTGAGGACAGCCCTGCGATAGTAAAGAACTCTCTTGGATATCCGATGATCGAGGTGTGGGTCGAAGATTCGCGGGCCGCGCTGGAAGCCGTGAGGGGCGTGGACGGGGTGAGGAGCGTGAATCTCTACGGAGACAGGCTCCATGCGACGCTTGAATCCCCGGACATTTCCCGACGGGTTGTCGAGCGTCTTGGAGATTCTGGCATTAAGATCAGCAGCCTGAGAGAGATCACGCCATCGATAGAAGATATCTTCCTGTCGCAGGTGGAGGGAAGATGAACAGAAGCACCATCGCGGTGAAGGTCCGGGGGTTGACGAAGCGCTTTGGCGATTTCACCGCTGTTGACATGATCGATCTCAGCGTGAAAAAGGGCGAGATCTTCGGGTTTCTGGGACCGAACGGTGCGGGTAAGTCCACCACAATCAAGATGCTCTGCGGCCTCCTTCTGCCCGCGGGCGGGGAGGGTTCGGTCGGCGGATACGACATCATGAAAGAATCAGAAGAGATCAAGAAGACCATAGGCTACATGTCGCAGAAGTTTTCTCTGTATGACGATCTCACGGTAGGGGAAAATATAGAGTTCTTCAGCGGTATCTACGGCGTCTCAAACAGCAGGAAGAAAAAAAGGGAGGAATGGGTGCTTGAGATGGCGGGCCTTCAAGACCGGAGGAGGGCCGTCACAAAAACGCTCCCAGGTGGCTTCAAGCAAAGGCTAGCCCTCGGGTGCGCCATTCTCCATGAGCCGCCGATTATCTTTCTCGATGAGCCTACTTCAGGTGTGGACCCTGTATCGCGACGGAATTTCTGGGATCTCATCTACGGCATGTCGCGGTCCGGAACGACGATCTTCGTAACAACTCATTATATGGACGAGGCGGAGTACTGCGATAGGCTCGCCCTAATCTACCGGGGAAGGGTCATTGCCGAAGGCACACCTCTCGAGATGAAACAAAAACACATGCCAAGGGATGTGCTCGAAATCGAGGCCGGGAGGCCGGTGGAAGCAATGGAGGTGCTGCATCGACAAGGGATAGAGACAGCGCTCTTCGGCAGTCTTATCCACGCCACGGTCATCAGCGCCGAGCATGCGATCCCCACGATTAGGAAGGCCATTGAGGAATCGCAGATACACGTGTTCAGGATCGAAAGGATCATGCCGTCCCTGGAAGATGTCTTCGTCACGTTGATAGAGGCGGCATGAAAAACCGTAACGCGCTACGCGCAGCGAGGAAAGAAAGATGAAAGTCTTAAGAATCAAGGCCATCGCAAAGAAGGAGCTGATACAGATATGGCGTGATCCCCTGAGTCTGGCTATGGCATTCCTTATGCCGGTGATGCTCCTCTTTATCTTCGGGTATGCGATAACTCTCGATGTGAATAATCTGAAAACCGTTGTCTACGATCTCGACAAGAGCAACCTGAGCAGAGAGCTTATAACAGAATTTCGCGAATCAGGGTACTTTACGGTTGTCGACAATGTGAATGAACATAGGGAGATCGACAGGTATCTCGATTCGGGTAAAGCCCAGGTGGCAATAGCAATTCCTGCGGACTTCTCCAGGAATATCCTAAAAGGTGAAAATGCCGGACTCCAAGTGATCGTTGACGGAAGCGACTCAAACACGGCAACCATTGCGATAGGGTATATATCCGCAGTGACAGAACTCTACTCCCAAAGAATAAAGGGGAGTCGTATTACCCCCCTCATAGACCCCAGGGTAAGGGTTTGGTACAACCCAGAACTCAAGTCGAGGAACTACATAATCCCTGGACTCATCGCGGTCATTATGGCGGTCATTGCCGCGCTCCTCACCTCGCTTACCATTGCACGTGAGTGGGAAAGGGGAACCATGGAACAGTTGATATCCACACCGGTAAAGACGCCCGAACTCATACTCGGCAAGCTCATCCCCTACTTCGTTATAGGCTTCATTGATGTCATACTCTCGGTCATGATGGCCGTTTTCATATTTGATGTCCCTTTAAGGGGGAACCTTGTTCTACTTGCGGCACTTTCGTCGATCTTTCTCTTCGGAGGGCTGAGCCTGGGCATACTCATATCGATTGCCGCAAAATCTCAGCTTGTGGCAAGCCAGATTTCGATGGTCGCAACATTTCTCCCCGCGTTTCTCCTTTCAGGGTTCATGTATGCCATAGCGAACATGCCGAAACCGCTTCAGATTATTACTTATGCCATACCCGCGCGATATTTTGTATCGATACTGAAGGGGATATTTCTGAAGGGTATCACTTTGAAGTTTCTCGTTCTTGAGACAGTGTTGCTGACGGTCTTTGGTTTGGCGGTACTTGCGCTGGCGAATAAAAAGTTCAAAAAGAGGATTGTGTAATGTTTGAACGCATAAAACAGATGATCATCAAGGAATTCATCCAGGTCTTCAGGGACAGAAGGATGATCGCCATCGTCTTCTTAACCCCTATCATGCAGCTACTCGCCTTCGGCTATGCGGTTACGACGGATGTGAACAATATCTCCACGGCCATATACGACCTCGATAAATCATATGAGAGCCGGGAGCTTGTAAGGAGGCTAAAATCCTCCGGATATTTCGATATCAGATACGTGGCGCAATCGCCCGACGAAATACGGGAACTGCTTGACAGAGGCAAGATCGCCACTGCGCTTCAGATAGACAGAGGCTTTTCATCGGATTTAAAAAATCGCAGGCAGACGGAGGTGCAGATACTCGTTGACGGGACGGACTCTAATACCGCGACGGTCGCTATGGATTATGCAAATAGGGTTATTATCAAGTATACAAAGGATATGGAAAGGCAAAGAGTTGAGCCCGTCAGGATTGATTTGCGCACAAGGGCATGGTATAACCCGGATTTGAGGAGCAAGAATTACAATGTGCCGGGAGTTATTGCCATAGTTATAATGCTCACCTGCCTTTTGCTCACATCAATGGCTGTCGTGCGCGAAAGGGAGATAGGAACTATGGAGCAGCTCATGGTCACACCATTAAAGCCGATTGAACTTATGCTCGGCAAGACAATTCCCTTTGCCATCATAGGTTTCTTTGATGTATTTCTTGTGACAATGGTGGGCATATTCTGGTTCGATATTCCAATAAAAGGCCCGATACAGCTGATGCCTTTGGCTACGGCAATCTATCTCTTTTCAGTGTTGGGCATAGGTCTTTTCATATCCACCATATCAAGAACCCAGCAGCAGGCGATGATGGCGACATTTCTTTTTTATATACCTGCTGTTCTGCTTTCGGGTTTTATGTTCCCGATAGAGAATATGCCGGAGATAATTCAGTATGGAACTTACATAAATCCCCTCAGATATTTTCTCATAATAATCAGGGGCATATTCTTGAAGGGCAACGGCTTGGACATCCTCTGGCCGCAAATGGGTTCATTGTTTGTTCTGGGCGTGGTGGTGATAGCGATAAGCGCACTGAGATTCAGGAAGAGGATCAGCTAGAGAACATAAATCCGGGGTTCTTCGAATCTCTTGTTTTTTTTCCATTTGATACTATGATGGAAATCATAGAGGGAACGCCCCGCAACCTCTAAAATTATTCCGGTTTCATTTCAAGAGGGAGATCAGGGAACTATCGGAGAGGTAAAATCAGAGGCAGAAAGGGTGTGACATTCAGTATCTGAAACAGCACTAGGATCAGGGAAGACACATAATGCGATCAAAAGGAGGAGATTGGTATGAAGTATTTGAGCGCGGCGCTCATGCTCGGATTTGTGCTGCTTTTCAGCGGTGCGTCCTTTGCTGCGAGCCCCAAAAGTGCGTGTATCAACTGTCACAAGAAGGTGACACCGGGTGTGGTCCAACAGTATCTCGAAGGAAAGATGTCAAAGAAGGGGGTCGATTGTTCGACCTGTCACGGTTCTGAGCATATGAGGATGGATGACGCAAAGCTCGCCAAGCTGCCGACTCCGGAGACATGCGCGGGCTGTCATGAAAAACAGGTGAAGCAGTTCAAGGCGGGAAAACACAACTTGGCATGGATTGCCGCGGTCTCCATGCCGATGATGGGGCATCAACCGAAGGCCATAACCGGCGAAGGATATAAAGGATGTTCGAGCTGCCATAAGATCGGCGGCAAGAGCGATGCGGAAAAGGCCCTCTCCCGGTACGGCCATGCCCAGTGCGACTCATGCCACACGAGACATTCCTTCAAGAAATCAGAGGCCCGCGACCCCAGGGCATGCCAGACCTGCCACATGGGATTTGACCATCCGCAGTGGGAGATGTGGTCCACCTCGAAACACGGCACTATCTGGCAGATAGAAGGCAACAAGTCCAAAAGGGCGCCCACATGCCAGACCTGCCACATGCAGAACGGAAATCATGAAGTCATGACCGCATGGGGATTTCTTGCGTTGCGGCTTCCTGAGGACGACAAGGACTGGATGAACGACAGGGTGACGATCCTTCAGGCCCTCGGGGTCCTCGATGAAAAAGGCAATCCAACGGCGAGGCTCGACCTCGTAAAGGCCGGGAAGGTTGCACGGCTCACGAAGGAGGAATTCCAGAAGGAAAGGGACAAGATGATCGCCACATGCGCGAAATGTCACAGCGTTGACTATGCGAAAGGCCAGCTCGACGCAGGAGACATGATGATAAGGGACGTGGACAAGATTATGGCCGAGGCGATAAGGGTGGTCCAGGGACTCTATCAAGACGGAGTTCTCAAAAAACCGGTTGACTGGACCATCGCACCCGATCTGCTCCAGTTTTATGAAGCAAAGAGCGCGATAGAGCAGGACCTCTACGTGATGTTCCTCGAGTACAGGATGAGGGCCTTTGAGGGCGCGTTCCATATGAACCCCGACTATACGCACTGGTACGGATGGGCGCCGATGAAAGAGACATTGCAGAAGATAAAGGATGAAGCCGGGAAACTGAGAGCAGAGAAAGCACTCGCAAAGAAATAACGAAAGGGGGGAGCAATCCCCCTCCAATTGCAGAAGGAGGACACATGAAATCAGGTCTACTATTGCTCACCGTGTTGACCGTTTGTTTAGAGGTCCTGATTCTTCCCGGCCTCGCCGCCGCCCACTGCGACACCTTGGATGGTCCCGTGGTAATCACGGCGAAGGCGGCGCTGGAAAGGGGCGATGTTACGCCGCTCCTAAAGTGGGTGAAAAAAGAGAATGAGAGCGAGATCAGCGAACTGTTCAAAAAGACCCTCGTTGTGAGAAGCAAAGGCGCCGAGGCGAAGGAACTTGCAGACATGTATTTCTTCGAGACCCTTGTGCGCATTCACCGGGCGGGTGAAGGCGCTCCCTATACAGGTCTGAAACCTGCCGGAACGGTCGAGCCGTCTGTGGCTGCTGCCGACAGGGCGCTGGAGAGCGGCTCTTCTGAGGATCTCGTGAAATTGGTTAACGAAGCGGCTGCCAAGGGCATCTGTGAGCGGTTCGCCAGGGTTGTTGAAGCAAGAAAGCATGCCGATTATACAGTGGAGGCGGGGCGTGCCTTTGTGGCGGCGTATGTGGATTTTACGCATTACGTGGAGCGGCTCCACATGGATGCGGTTGCCGGCAGCGGACATATTCACGAGCCGGCCCCCCCTGGAGAACAGCACAAACATTAGGACCGGGGCGTGAGAATTTTGAGATCATCGCGAAAGAGTAACGACTTTCGCCTCTCCCCAGCGTTGTCATGACAACTGCACCTTCTGAAACTTTCGCATTCACCTGATACTACTCACCTTGAACTCATTGCAATTATTGGGGAATGCTGGTAGAAGGACTAAACCGCTGCGCGGTGGAGACGAGTAGGTAAGCGCTTCGGAGAAGAGAAAGCATTTCAGAGTTTGATTGGTGAGAGTCATTAAGCCGCTCTTGTAAAGTATTCCCCTCTTTTTACAATCTC
>JAMCWJ010000044.1 GCA_023475105.1 Nitrospirota bacterium | reverse complement strand
AGATAGTGCCGGTTCGGAAGGCTGGGCGACCAATTGGAGATGCTCGCGAAGAGGGCCTCTGAAGGGGCCGGTGTACTCGTCATGGAGAACAAGGAACCGGTAATCGATCCGGCACTATCTGCCTGTTCCGTGCAGGGTAATGGAAGAGAGAGAAAGGCATCTTGATTTTGTGGTGCTTTAGATGTCGAAGTCATACTGAGCCGTAAACGAAAGGAGAAAAGATGGAGAAAGGTTCAACAAAGGGAAAGGGGAAAACCACCGTGAGCGGCGATACGACGAGTGTCGATACCGTATGTCTGAGGTGTCATCAGAAATGCCACCTCGTAGCTCAAGTCCAGCACGGTAAGATCGTAGGTATCGACTCGGCGGCATGCATCAAGGGAGAAACCATCCCGGATGTAATGTACCATCCCGACAGGATATTGCACCCGCTTAAGCGCATCGGCCAGAGGGGCGAGGGCAAGTGGCAGAGGATAACATGGGACGAAGCCATCAGTTCTATCGCTGGAAAACTGAAGTCATTGAATAAAAGATACGGTCCGCAGCAACTCTATATAACCGGAGGATCGGGACAGAAGCAGCTGGCCGACCAGGCCCTCAATATGGCGAAGAGAATGTTCCCGGCCCCGAATATCCACTGGGCACGTTACACCTGTGTAACGCCCGCTACATTTGCCGGCCGCGGGACCGTCGGCGAGCGTCTTATCTATGAATATAATGCCGATTATGAAAATTCAAAATGCATAGTCTTCTGGGGCTCGAACCCGGATATTACGATTCCATGGGCCGTGCAGCATGCCCGCAGCGCATTGAAAAAGGGCGCGAAACTCATGGTCATAGATCCACGGCCTATCCCCATGTCGAAAAAGGCCGACATCTGGTTGAGGATTCGTCCCGGAACGGATGCTGCTCTGGCCCTGGGAATGGCGAATGTCATCATCAATGAAAACCTCTACGATAAAGAGTTCGTCGAAAAATGGTGTCATGGGTTCAAAGAGCTAAAGGAGCATGTGAAGAAATATCCGGTCGACAAAGTAGCCGAGATCACCTGGCTCTCGAAGGAGGATATTATCAAAGCCGCCAGGCTCTATGCAACGACGAAACCGGCATGTATTTACCCCCGTTTAGGAGCCGGCGCCCAGCATATCAACGCCACCCAGACGGGGCGCGCGATATGCATCCTCGTGGCACTCACCGGAAACGTCGACGCCGATGGAGGCAATTCACTCTTCGAACGTCCCTTCTATGATGCGATGATGCCCTCCACATACATGACGAGGTTCGCCTGCCGCGACGTAACCGCAGTCAGAAAAATGTTTGGGTATGATACCTATCCGATACTCGCAAAACCCGGCACGGTTTGCGATGTGCCGGAGATAAGCAGGGGCATGCAGGACGGCCGTGTCAAGTCCCTCTGGGCGTGCGGCGACAATTTTATCTCGGCGGAACCCAATGCCAAAGTCCACTGGGATGCGATGAAGGATACGGCCAGACTCGAGCTGATATGGGTCAATGATTACTTCATGACGCCGACTGCCGAGCTTGCTGATTTCGTGCTGCCGGCGGCCTTCTATCAGGAAGTCGACAATATTGTCGAGCCCTTCGTCCTTCCTGCTAACTATGTCACTGCGGCAAAGAAGGTCGTCGAACCTGCCGGTGAATGCAGGGACGACAGGCAGGTCGCCATCGATATCGCAAAAGCGATGGGCGTCGATACTTCTCCGTGGGACACCGTGATGGACTATCTTAACTGGAATTTAAGATACCAGAAGATCACGTTCGAGGACCTCTGGAATATGCCGAAGCACAGGATAACGTGCCCGAGGTCGTACAGAAAGTATGAGAAGACGACTCCGGCTTTCCTGACGCCGACGGGCAAGTGTGAACTCTATTCAACTCTCTTCGAGAAATTTGGAGTTGCACCGCTGCCTGAACATATTGAGCCGCCCGATGGCCCCGTAAGCACGCCGGAACTTTATAAGGAGTACCCTTTGATCTATACGCATTACAGGATTTACGGGTTCATGCATACTGAAGGCCGGCAGATTGAACGCCAGCGTAAGCTGACGCCTGATCCGGTCCTCGAGATCGCTCCGGAAACAGCCGCAAAATACGGTATCAATAACGGCGATTGGGTTTGGCTGGAGCTCGCCAAATCTCAGAGGAAAGGCGATCGAGTGACATATAAGGCAAGGCTCGTTCCAGATCTTCTCCCCGAACTCGTGGCCGGACCGCATGGTTGGTGGTTCCCTGAAAAAACGGGCGCTGAACACGGGGCCTTTGATTCGAACATAAACGCCCTTCTCACGCTCGATCCGCCCTACGATCCGGTCGTAGGCACCCCGCAATGCAGGGGAGTGTTGTGCAGGATAGGGAAAGTGACGGCGTGACTTGAACATGCGGGAAAAACAGTAAACATTTCGATATATGAGGAGGCTGAAATGCGAGTTGATCTGAAAAAGAAGGTGGAGGAGATGCAGAAGCTTCATTACGGGAAGCTGAAGGGGGAGTTGCCTTCGATATTAAGTGAGATGCAGCAACAGGGTATCGAGGCCGCGCTGAAAGCGGTACCCGACATCTTTCCGAGGATAATGAACAAGATAATAGAATATGGAGCTGCAAGGTTCGTGGCCGAGGAGCCGGAAATCATGGAAACATTATTGGGCCTCCTTTGGGAAGCGGTTGACAAAATCGCGATGAAGACTGAGGGCGCTATAAAAGCCTGTAACAGGATATCGGAAGGGGTCAAGATTACCGATATCAGTGTAAATTTCGAAGCGATCGACAGTCCCTTAAAGTCTTTCGTCAGAGTGAACGACAAGGCGGAGTTCACTTACGGACTCGGTGTGCTCCATTTTAAATATCAGGATTACAAGGTGTACGGACCGACCGATGCTCTGCTGAAATTTTTTATCGGTGAAGCGACATTCGGAGCATGGTCGGAGCTTGACTATGAGGGTCTTATCGGGCCCTTCGGTGCGAAAGCGAGCCCGATTCTCAAAAATATGTTCTCCGGCTTTAAGACGAGGGCAGCATGATGGAGATCAGGGGATAATCTATTAATTTTTTATAACACTTTTGGAGGACAAAGAGAGAGGACGTTATGGCAGAATCTGCAAAATATGTGATTATAGGTGCGAGTACCGCGAGTATCAGCGCTGTTGAGGCTATCAGAAAAGTAGATCGGCAAGGAAGCCTTGTCGTTATTTCGAAGGAAGAGCACCATCCCTACACACCGATGATTCTTCCATACGTCCTCGACGGAACGCTCGGCGAAGAGGAGCTGGGCTTAAGGGAACTCAGGGAGGAGGATTTTTTCGAGAGGAATGCGGTAAGAATGTTGAGAAGAAAAGAGGTAAGGGAGGTCCGGCCGGTCGAAAAGAGTCTGGTATTCAAGGACAGTGGAAGAATGGGGTACGAAAAACTCCTTATCGCAACCGGCGCACAACCTATAATACCGAACATTCCGGGGATTGACCTTCCCGAAATATGCGTACTGAGGACACTGGAAGATGCGGTAAAAATAAAGAAATTCTCCGAGCAGAAGAAAACGGCTGCGGTAATCGGCGCAGGACTGATTGCAATGCACGTTGCGGAGATTCTATCAAAAAAAGGAGTCCGGGTCACCGTTGTCGAAAAAATGCCTCACATCGTGCCGCAGAGTTTTGACGCTCCGTCGGCGGCTATGATGCGAAAAGTATTTGAAGACAACGGGATAGTTATCCATACGGGAGTCACCGCCACACGGTTTGTGAAGAAAGGGTCCGCAATACAGGTGGGGCTTGACAGCGGGACAGAAGTCGAGGTGGATTTTGTGCTCCTCGCCGTCGGCGTCAGGCCTGCCATAGGATTGGTGAACGGTAGTGGTATCTTCTGCAACAGAGGCATTGTAAGCAATGAGAGGATGCAGACGAATATCCCGGATATTTATACCGCCGGAGACATTTCAGAGGCGAAGGATTTTTTCTCTGACGGAAAAATCATCAGCCCCATACAGCCCGATGCCGTAGAACAAGGCCTGATAGCCGGCTTTAATATGACCGGCAAAGAAGAACGATATGCAGGCGGCATAAGCATGAATATCTTCAGGTTCTTCGGCAATAACGCTTTCTCCATAGGGCTTTACAATAACCTTTTTCACGATGAAGAGATTATCACCCATTCTTCAGCGGAGAGGATCTTTTATCGAAAAATTGTTATTAGTGATGATCGATTATCGGGCGCCATTTTCATGAACGATGACGTCGACCCGGGTATTGTTCGTAATCTGATCAGAAACAGGACGAACCTCGGCGACATGAAACCGGAGCTTATCTCTAAAGGAGCGAATTTCGAGACTTGGTATAAATGGCTGATGGAGGAAGAAATCCATAAGAGGGTATAAGCCTGCGAACTTGTCATGTCGGCGGTGAACCCATCAGGGCGGAGGGCAAGACCCTTCTACCGCTTTTGCTTGGAATTTCTGTCTAATATCCAAGGTCCTCGTTCACCAGGATGACCAGGAAGTGCTGTCCCTTGGCCGTTTCAGGAGAATCAGGAGTGCGGCACAAATACTCTCGTTCGAATTACAGTCACTGCATGTCCCTGTCTCCACGTATGATCTCACCATTGCTTCCCAACGATCATATACCGTTTTTCCTCTTTTTCTGATCTCCTCCGCTATCTCAAGCCCTTCCCGAAGCGTAACAGAACCTCCCACTCCGACTTTGATATGACTAACTTTCAATTTTCAAACTGCGGAAAAGGGGCTAAGGGCCTTTTAGTGCCATAATTATTGATAGTACAGAAAAAAGGAGCACGGCGGAGAGAGTGGGATTGGAAGAAAAGCGGCAGATGAAAAAATTGCCCGAATGTCTGTTACCATAAAAAAGGGAGGCGGAGAAGACGTCCGGCAGAGTGAGAAAAGGGCAGGATACTATGGAATTCAGACTCTCGACGAGTTTCACCCCCAAGGGCGATCAGCCGAAGGCCATCGGGGAATTGACGCAGGGCATCGAAAAGGCAGCGAAGCACCAGGTGTTGCTCGGCGTCACCGGTTCGGGGAAGACCTTCACGATCGCCAATGTGATCGAGAAGGTCCGCAAACCGACCCTTGTGATCGCACACAATAAGACCCTTGCGGCGCAGTTGTACGGCGAGTTTAAAGAGCTTTTCCCCGAAAATTCCGTTGAATTCTTTGTGAGCTACTACGACTATTATCAGCCTGAGGCGTATATCCCTACGACGGACACGTATATCGAGAAAGACGCCATGATCAACGACGATATCGACAGGCTGAGACACTCCGCAACCAGGGCCGTGCTCGAAAGACAGGACACCATTGTGGTGGCCTCTGTTTCGTGCATCTATGGGATTGGCTCTCCTACGGATTATCTCGAGATGCATCTCTTTTTCGAGGAAGGCATGCATACCGAGAGGGACGCGCTTTTGAAAAGGCTCGTCGAGATGCAGTACAGCCGCTCCGATGCGGACTTCAGACGGGGCACCTTCAGGGTGAGGGGTGACAGTGTGGAGATCTATCCCTCCTTTGCACTGAACAAGGCGATGCGGCTCGAGTTTTTCGGCGACGACCTCGACGGCATTCATGAATTCGACCCTTTGACCGGGGAGAAGCTGAGACGGTGTGAACGGTTTGCCCTCTTCCCGAACAGTCACTGGATTACGCCGCGGGAGCGTATGGAACCGGCCCTGAAAAAGATAGAGGACGAGATGAAGGAGCGCGTAGAATACTTCCTGAAGGGAGGGAAAGCGGTCGAGGCGCAGAGGATCGAGCAGAGGACGAGGTTCGATCTCGAGATGCTCAGGGAATTCGGTTACTGCCATGGAATCGAGAACTACTCGCGGCATCTCAGCGGGAGGGCGCCCGGAGAGCCTCCGTATACGCTGATCGACTACTTCCCTGAAGATTTTCTGATCGTGGTGGATGAGTCCCACGCCACAATTCCCCAGATCGGCGGGATGTACGAAGGGGACAGATCGAGGAAGCAGACCCTTGTCAATTTCGGGTTCAGGCTTCCCTCCGCCCTGGATAACAGGCCTCTCACGTTCACGGAGTTTGAACACAGGGTGAAGCAGGCGGTCTATGTCTCGGCAACCCCGGGCCCGTATGAGACCGGGAAGGCGAACGGAAGGATTGTGGAGCAGATCATCAGGCCGACGGGTCTGATAGATCCCGAAATGAAGGTAAAGCCTGCCTCGGGGCAGGTGGACGACCTGCTCTATGAGATCAGGAAAAGGGTCGAGAAGGGCGAGCGGGTTCTCGTCACGACGCTGACGAAGAAGATGGCGGAGGACCTCACCGATTATTACATAGAATTGGGAGTGAGGGCGCGGTATCTCCATTCTGATATCCATACCTTCCAGAGGGTGGAACTCGTAAGAGACCTCCGGCAGGGCAAATTCGATGTGCTGGTCGGCGTGAACCTGTTGAGGGAAGGACTGGACATTCCTGAAGTCTCCATGGTCGCAATACTTGACGCCGACAAGGAAGGATTCCTGAGGTCCGAACGTTCTCTTATCCAGACGGCCGGCAGGGCTGCGCGGAACGTCAACGGAGGAGTGATACTCTATGCCGACGCCATTACCGGATCCATGAAAAGGGCACTGCAGGAAACCGAGAGGAGGAGGAAGGCGCAGAAAGCATATAACGAAAAGATGGCAATCACGCCGGAGACGGTGAAGTCTCGCATCAAAGACATAATGAGTTCGATCTACGAGGCGGACTACTGGACAGTGCCCGTTGCCGAGGAGGCCGCTGTGTACGGGTATGACGAGGAGGCGCTGAGGAAGCTTGACGAAGAGATGAAGGAAGCGGCCCGGAAACTCGACTTTGAGCGTGCGGCGGAAATAAGGGATAAGATTAGGAAAATAAAGGACAAACTTGTGGAGCGCGGTGTTGAAGCGGTTGCGGTTTCCGGAGAGGCGGGCAAGAAAAGGCGACGAGGCGGCAAATAGAACAAAGTTCTTCATGAAACCCTGTTCTTTTGCCGGGTCTGATGTGCTAAAATGGTGTTTTATGGCTCGCTGCGGTGACGCGGCCGGAATACCGGCCACTTCAGAGCGCGAAAGGGGGAAAAGGAATTGATCGGGGATATCCACTGGCTCGGACACGACACCTTCAAGATCACCGGAGAAAAGGTCATCTATACCGATCCGTTCAGGATAGAGAAAAATGACAAGGCGGACATTGTCCTCATCACCCACGAGCACCGCGATCACTGTTCACCAGATGACGTGAAAAAGGTCCAGGGGCCTGATACGGTTATCATCGCCCCTGCGGACTGCGCAGAGAAGTTATCGGGAAACATTAAGGTCATCGAGGCGGCAGACAAGATAAACGTCGGCGGGATCGATGTCGAGGCGGTCCCCTCTTACAACACAAACAAACAATTCCATACAAAAGACAGGGGATGGGTAGGCTATATCTTTACCGTGAGAGACCGGAGCATCTATATCGCCGGGGACACGGACCGTATTCCTGAGATGAAAACGTTCAGGGCGGATATCGCGCTCCTGCCTGTTTCAGGTACCTATGTCATGACTGCGGAAGAGGCCGTGCAGGCGGCGCTGGACATAAAACCGAAGATTGCGATACCGATGCACTATGGTTCTATCGTCGGCACTGCCGACGATGCGCGGAGGTTCGCGGAAGGCCTGAGGGGCAGGATCGAGGTCGTGGTCCTGCCGAGGGAGTAAGGCGGGCGCGATGCGCGCGTCTTGCGAGGCATAGACGGGCATGCGGCCGTCCGCAGATCATCATGCGCTCGCGGGGCGGGAAATCGGCAAAGAGCTCATCTCCCTGGGAACCGTCGATTCCACCAATACAGTCGCCGCGGAGCTGGCCGAAAGGGGCGCCGCGCACGGGACGGTAGTAATCGCGGAAGCCCAGAGGAAGGGAAGGGGAAGACTCGGGAGGACATGGGTATCGCCCGCAGGAGTGAATATTTACATGAGCATTATCCTCAGACCCTGTCTCAGACCGGCTGCTGCGCCTCTCCTGACTATTGCGGCGGCCGTCGCCTGTGTGCATGCGCTGAGGACGTCGACCGGTCTCCATGTCGAGATCAAATGGCCGAACGATCTGATGGTCGGCCGGTCCAAACTCGGCGGCATATTGACGGAGGTAAAGTCGAAAGGGAACAGTCTGCTCTTTGCGGTGATCGGCATCGGGATAAACGTGAATTCCGGCCTTGAGGATTTCCCTCCGGGCATAAGGGAAGAGGCTACTTCCGTGCTCCTCGAGTCGGCGAAACGGCATTCGTGCAAGATCCTCATTTCTTCTCTTCTGAAGGAAACCGGATTCTGGTACGAAGAACTCATCAAAAGGGGCAGTGAAGCTCTTCTTGAAGAATGGAGGCGTTTCAGTTCCACCACGGGTAGCTGCGTCAGGGTCGCCGCCGGGAACGAGGTGTTCGAGGGTATTGCCGAAGATATTGACGGTGAAGGCCGGTTGATGGTCAGGCTTTCCTCGGGAGCACTCAAACCGGTCAGCGCCGGCGATGTGACGAAGCTCAGGTAGAGACGAGGCGATGCTGCTTGCGATAGACATAGGGAACTCCTCGATAACTATGGGTATTCTCTGCGAAGCAGGTCTTCTCAGGAGGGCCAGCGTTCTCATCGGCCCCGGAGATTCAAGAGATTTCAGCAGGAAGGAACTGACCGGTTTCCTTTTAAGAGAAAGGGACGAAAAGCCATGGGACGGGGTTATCATATCCTCGGTAGTCCCAGGACTCACGGAGACCGTAGCCGGCGAGGTGAGGGCCCTCGGCGGCGTGGCGCCTGTCATTGCCGATGTCTCCCTCGACACGGGGCTCACCTTTGATGTCGAAAGGCCCCGTGAGATCGGTACTGACAGAGTCGCCGCTGTAATGGCGGCCAGGGAGATCTATGGCTCGCCCGTGCTGGTGGCCGATTTCGGTACCGCAACCAGCGTAAGCGTGGTCAGGAACGGCGGATTTATCGGGGGTGCGATATTGCCGGGCCTGAGGCTGATGGCCGAGGCCCTTCACCGGGGAGCCGCAAAGCTTCCCTATGTCGGCACGGGCCCGGATTTCAGGGAGACGGCGGTGAAGAGCAAGGCCCTCGGGAAAAACACGACTGCGAGCATCATTTCTGGTATGATATATGGGACGGCGGGGGCGGTCGAAAAGATCGCCCGCTCCATTGAGTTCGAACAGGGCTGCAGCTTCAGGGTGGTGATTACGGGGGGATTTGCCGATATGATGACGCCTTTCATCGAAAGAGATCATTCCTTCGACCCTGACCTGGTCCTCAAAGGGCTGCATTTCCTGTATAAGAGGAATTTTCGATGCACGAATTAAGGAAGGATCCCCTGTTGTGCAGATGGGTCGCCGTAACGAGCGAATCGAAGAGCCCCGGTGAATACTGCCTGCCCGAAGAGCGATCGGAGGGGACTGCATGCGTTCTATGCCCGGGGAGGGAGAGAGAGACTCCTCCTGAGATCGCCGCGATCAGGGAGGGGGGCAGATGGTGGACGAGGGTCATTCCGAATTTCAGGCCTGTGCTGCATGTCGAAGGGGATCTCGGCAGGAGAGGTCTGGGGATGTACGACAGGATGAACAGCGTCGGGGCCAACGAGATCATCATCGACAGCCCCGAGCACGACAAGCAGCCTGAAGATATAGGAATAGAGCAGGTGCGGAGGATAGTCAGACTTTACCGCGACAGAGTCGCCGACCTTGAAAAAGACTCCAGGCTGAGATATATTCTCATTTTCAAGAACTCGGGAAAAGGAGCCGGCGCCATTTACAGTCATCCCCACTCGGAGGTGATGGCAACCCCTGTCATCCCGAAGTTGATCAAGGAGGAGCTGGACGGGGCCAAGCAGTATTACGCCTATAAGGAGAGATGCATTTTTTGCGACATAATGAGGGAAGAATCGAGGAACGGAGAAAGGGTAGTATTCGAGACGAGGGATTTCTTTAGTTTCAGCCCTTTCGCCCCGAAATTTCCCTTTGAAACCTGGATCTTACCGAAGAGTCATAGCTGCGCCTTTCAGCAAACGGGAGAGAGCGAGATGGAGGACCTCAGCCTTATGTTCTGCACCGTTCTTAAGAAAATGCGGGCCATCCTGGGAGATTCGCCGTATAATTATTTTTTTCATACCGCCCCCAACAGGATCCCGCGGCGCGACCACTGGCATACCCT
Source organism: Nitrospirota bacterium (assembly GCA_023475105.1). Lineage (GTDB taxonomy): Bacteria > Nitrospirota > Thermodesulfovibrionia > Thermodesulfovibrionales > UBA9159 > JAMCWJ01. Next base: position 386 of record JAMCWJ010000044.1, on the reverse strand, counting down.
CGGCGACGATTTTCACTGGCACATAGAGATCGTACCCCGGCTGCTTATGACAAGCGGCTTTGAGCAGGGTTCTGATTTTTATGTCTTGACAACATCCCCAGAGGATGCAGCAAAATATTTACGGGAGGCCTAATATGGAGATCAAGAGCATTCTTTTCCCGACCGACCTTTCTGAAGGTTCAGCGCATGCCATTCCTTTTGTGGCGGATCTGACCAAGCACTACGGAGCGAAGCTGTACATTATTCATGTGATGTATGATGTCGCGAGGGCGACGGGCTGGTACGTACCCCATATCAGCATGGACGAGCTCTACAGGGACATCGAGACGAATGCCAGGAAGGAAATAGAGAAATGCTGCGTCGAAGAGCTGAGGGGATGCCAGTGG
>JAMCWJ010000025.1 GCA_023475105.1 Nitrospirota bacterium | reverse complement strand
GAGATCATTGGTCACCCCGACATACAAGGTCGGTCTCGCATTGGCCATGATATACACAGCAAAGATATTTTCTCTCACTCAGCCGGTATATCAGAAAGATTCCGGACAAGCCGGAATGACATCGAAACAAAATTGGGATAACCACTCTATCTCGCATAGACCCATTAAAAAGCCGGATGCGCCATAAAAATAGATGCGTTCAATATTCTCTGCCGCGTTTTCCGGAGTAGAAATGCTCCGGCCTCATTGAAGCGTGTAGATTTGATAAGACGGATCGTACTGGATGCCCGGTTTTCCGGAGTAGAAATGCTCCGGCTCCCCGGATGTACATGCCTGACTCCGGCTCGGGCGTTCACCGGGGAATATCAGGCGTCCGCACCTTCCCGACCGCCCCGGAGAACCCGCTGAAAGGCCCTCACGTTCTCTGCGATGTCGCCACGAAGGACCGCCGAAGCCACCGCGACCGCGGCGATTTCCGCAGTGAGGACGAGCGCCAGATTCGCGGCTGATATGCCGCCGATGGCGACCACAGGTATTCTCAAATGCCTTCTTATTTCGCAGAGCTCTTCGACTCCTTTGGGCTGCCCCCCATCCTTGGTAGAAGAGGCGAAGACCGGACCGAACCCGATATAGTCTGCCCCGCCCCCGGCCGCCTCGACAGCCTCGTCAAGTGAGTGCGTGGAGATCCCGATGATTCTTTTGCCCATTATTTTCCTTGCCTCTTTCAGGGGCAGATCGTCCTGGCCGAGATGGACCCCGTCGGCGTCGACCGCGAGGGCGATATCGGCATGATCATTTACGATGAAGAGGGCGCCGGATTCCGAGGTCAGCTCCCTTATGCGGACCGCCTCGCCGTATATTTCCCTGCGCGTCGCTTCCTTGTCCCTGTACTGAATCCACTTCGCGCCTGCCTCAAGGGCCACCCTCACCATCTCCGCAGGGCCCGTGCCGGCGGCCTTCCTGTCGGTAATGACGCAGAGCCCTCCCCCGAAGCGGCTGCTCCGCATGCCGGGGTCCGCCGGATTCTTGTTCACTCCGTTTCTTTCCCCTCGGGCGTCTCGGGTCTGAAGAGCTTTTCGACGAAGCCCGTGTTGAAGTCTCCGTCAATGAAATCCTTATGGGAGAATACTCTCTTATGGAAAGGGATCGTTGTCTTTATCCCTTCGATGATGAACTCGTCCAGGGCCCTTCTCATCATTCGGATCGCTTCATCCCTGTTCTTCCCGTGAACGATAAGCTTTGCGATAAGAGAATCGTAGTATGAAGGAACGACCCAGCCGCTGTATGCCGCGGTATCGACCCTCACGCCGGGCCCTCCCGGCTGGTAGAAAAACGTGATCTTGCCCGGGTGGGGGATGAACCGCTCCGGGTCTTCGGCATTGATTCTGCACTCGATGGAATGGCCCGAAGGTTTTATTGCGCTCTGTTTATACTCGAGAGGATGACCTGCCGCCAGCTTGATCTGTTCCTTGATGATGTCGATACCCGTCACTGCCTCGGTCACGGGGTGCTCGACCTGGACCCTCGTGTTCACTTCCATAAAGAAAATGTCGCCCGCAGAGTCGACGATGAATTCGATGGTACCGACATTCCTGTATTTCAGGGCCTTGGCGGCCTTGATTGCATATTCGCCAATCTTCTTGCGGAATTTATCGGTCGATACGGGAGAGGGGGACTCCTCGATGAGTTTCTGATGCCTTCTCTGCACAGAGCAGTCGCGCTCCCCGAGGTGAAGGACATTGCCCTTTCCGTCCGCCATTATCTGGACCTCGACGTGCCTCATCTCGGGGATATATTTCTCCACGTAGAGCTCGCTGTTTCCGAAGGCGGCGAGGGCCTCCCTCTGCGCGAGGTAAAAGGCCTGATCGAGGTCCTTCTCTTCGTTTACCACCCGCATGCCCTTTCCCCCGCCCCCTGCAGAGGCCTTCAGGATAACTGGAAACCCTATCTTTTTCGCAACCTTGGCTGCGATCTCCTCCGACACGACGGGACCGTCGCTTCCCGGCACCACGGGAACCCCCTTACGCTTCATCGTCTGCCGCGCCTTCGCCTTGTCTCCGCCAAGGCGTATATTCTCCGAAGAAGGTCCGATAAAGGTGATTCCGGAAGTATGGCACGCCTCAGCAAAGTGGGGATTCTCCGCGAGAAACCCGTATCCAGGATGCACCGCTTCGGAGTCCGTTATCTCTGCGGCGCTGAGGATCCCGGGGATGTTCAGATAACTCTGCGAGGACGGGGCGGGACCGATGCAGACCGCCTCATCCGCAAGCCTCACGTGCATCGACTCTTTTTCGATGTCCGAATAAACGGCGACGGTCCTAATCTCAAGTTCTTTGCATGCCCGCAATATCCTGACCGCAATTTCGCCCCTGTTCGCAACGAGGACCTTCTTGAAGAGTTTCATGATGCAGGTTCTAGAATGAAAAGCGGTTCGCCGTATTCGACGGGCTGGCCGTTCTCGACCAAGACCCGGACCACGGCGCCCTCAATCTCGCTCTCTATCTCATTCATAAGCTTCATTGCCTCGATGATACAGATGACCTGCCCCTTCTTTACCCTCGCTCCCACGTCCACGTAAGGAGGCGCGTCGGGGGAAGACGCCCGGTAGAACGTGCCGACGATCGGAGAGGTGACGGTGACGAAGCGTTGAGCATCCTCCTCAGAGGCCTGCGTCTTCTCGACGGTCAGGGCCGCCTTCCTCCTCATCTCCAGGGGAGACAGGAGCGTCTGCCTTCTGATCTTTACTTTTGTCCCGTCCTTCTCCAGTTGCAGCTCCGCGATGTCCGTATCCTGCAGAAGCGATATGAGTTCTTTCAGGTCATCGATTTCCATTACTTGACCCTTTCTATGTACTCCGATGTCCTCGTGTCTATTCTGAGCACATCTCCTTCGTTGATATGAAAAGGGACCCTCACGACTGCGCCTGTTTCGACCGTCGCAGGCTTCGAGCCCCCCGAAGCCGTATCGCCCTTGAACCCCGGGTCGGTCCGGGTCACCCTGAGTTCGACAAAGGTCGGAAGCTCCACAGTGAGCGGCTCGCCCTTGTAATTCAATATTTTTACGACCATATTTTCCTTCAGAAACTTCTTCGCGTCTCCGAGTTTAGACGTGGTAATCGGGACCTGCTCGAAGGTCTCCGTATCCATGAAGTAATGCAGGTCTCCTTCCGCATAGAGGTACTGCATCTCCTTTTCCTCAAGGTGCGGCGTCTCGAACTTCTCCCCCGACCTGAAGGTATCCTCGAGGACATTCCCCGTTTTCAGGCTCTTCATCTTTGTCCTGATGATCGCCCCCCCTCTTCCCATCTTAACGTGCTGGAAATCGACGATCTCGCAGGGCTCGCCCCTGTACTCTATTTTTGCGCCTTTCCTGAACTCATTCGTTGATATCAATGGAATCCTCCTCCTTGCCGGGAAAATTGTCCTCTTTTTGCGTTTTTTTCAGCCAACCATCCCGCACATTGACGAAAGAACCTCCACTCACCGGCAACGGGGAGGGAACGTACCCAATTTCGTCACTATTTCGAGACTGTTACTATATGTATTATATTTTTTCTCTCAGAGAACCTCAAGACTCCTGGGCAGTGTCGTCAGCAGTTTGGCTCCTTGCGTCTTCACAAGGACCATGTCTTCTATCCTCACCCCTCCCAGCCCCTCCAGGTAAATGCCGGGCTCTACGGTGAAGACCATATCCTCCTCTATCGTTTCACTTTTCCTCCAGCTCACACGCGGCAACTCGTGGACATCGAGCCCCACTCCGTGGCCGGTCCCGTGGCCGAAAAATTCGCCGTATCCGGCCTCCCGTATCACCTTTCTCGCCGCGCCGTCGACGGACCTGCTTTCGACCCCGGGGGCAACGTAAGACACGGCCTTTCGATTCGCCTTCAGCACATGCCCGTATATTTCCCTCTTCTTCGCAAGGTCCCCGCTCCGGCCCTTCCCGGCGCCGGTCCCACCTCCTGCCATAAGGAAGGTCCGGGTCATATCCGAGCAGTACCCGTCCGCCTCACCGCCCCAGTCCAGCACTACAAGGTCTCCCGGAGAGAGTTTCTTGTCGGTAGCCCGCGCGTGGGGCATCGCTGAATTGGCCCCTGAGGCCACTATGATGTCGAAGGGGATGCGGCTGCACCCCCTTCTCTTAAGCCTCTCTTCGAGCATGAACGCTATCTCCCGCTCCCTTCGGCCCACCTTGAGATACCCCTTGATGTCCCGGAATGCGGCTTCCGCCCGTCTGGCCGCCTGCCGGATCAAAGTGATCTCGTCCCTGTCCTTGCGTTCGCGCTGTTTCTCGATAATCCCCGCCACCGGCCTTAGAGCCACGCCCGACCGGGAAAGGCGCTGGAAAAAATCATAGGGAACAGCCGCTTCACAGCCGAGCGAGCGGACGCCGAGGCGCGAAGCAAGCCTCCGGATAAGCCCGGGCCGGTCCCCTTTTTCGATCACCAGATCCCAGGCAACTCCGAAGGCCCCGAGTTCCCTCTCTGCCTGTTCCCTGTATCTGAAATCCGTGACGAAGACGTTCTTCCGTCCGGTTACCACCACAAAACCCGAAGAACCTCTGAAGCCGGAAAGATACCTGACGTTTATGATATCGGTGACAAGGAACCCGCTGAGTCTCCTCCTCCGAAGAGTTTCCCTCAGCCTGTCAAGGCGCACTCGGAAATGACCGGAAATGGCTCACCCCCCGGAAAGGATCTTTTTTGCCGCAGTAAGGGCTAGCAGATAGCTTTCGGCCCCGAATCCGGATATCTGGCCCTCGGAGACCTCTGCGATGTAAGACCTTCTCCTGAACTCCTCGCGTTTATGGATGTTCGAAAGGTGAACCTCGATTGCGGGTTTGGCTACCGCGGACAGCGCGTCGCGAATCGCGATGCTCGTGTGGGTGTACGCTCCGGGATTGATGACGAGCGCATCGAAATCCCCCTTCTGGATCGCGTCGATTATTGCGCCCTCGCTGTTGGACTGCATGATCGAAACCTCGATCCCCATATCAAAGGCCGCCGCCTCTATCTTCCTGTTTATGTCACCGAGCGTAAGCGTGCCATACACCCCGGGCTCTCTCTTTCCGAGCAGGTTGAGGTTCGGACCGTGTATCACCACTATCTTCATAGCGAACGGGCTATCAGTGCTCGGCAGTGCATACAAAGTGAATATGCATACGATTTCTCACCTGACGCTTCGCGCTCCTCAGAATTCATTTTCAATCTTCGGAACGGTGGTCTTCAGGACAAATCTACCCTTCCCGTAGTTGCCGCCCGGCCTGATCACAAGAGCAAGGTAATATGAGGAATTTATCTGCCGAAGAATAATCCCGCACTTGTCGGAGATGATCGAAAACTCTCGTGCCGTGCCGAGGCCGAGGTCCTTTGCGGCGATGTTGACATCCCTGATCATGGTCGAGGCTTCTGCGCCGAGGTCTTCAAGGCTGAGGAGTTTTTCGACCGCATACTCCTCGACGGGGATGCCATCGGATCCCAGTATCATGGAGGAAACCGCTCCCTCGACTCTTTCGACGGCGTCTTTGAGAATTTCGGAAAAGCTCACGATTTCTTCGAAAACCCTCTCTTGAGTGCGTCAAGAAAGGCTTCTAGCTGCGCGATGAGGACTTCGTCTCCCTTGCCGAGCAGCTGCATCAGAGACTTGAGTTCCACGACCCTTTGCAGGACACGCATGTTGCCGGGTTCTCTCTCCAGGAGCTTCTTATAGGCCCCGAGCGCTTTGTAGTAATTCCCCCCTGCAACAAAGGCATCTGCGGTCGCCAGATCCCAGGCTTCGGAAGGCCCTCCGGAACGGCTCTCCTCCTCCCGGGCGGCCTCGGGAAGCTCGAAAGTCTCTTCCGCCTTCGGCCCGGATATCTCCCCGAAGATATCCGTAAAGGTCGTCTCCCCGGATGAGGGAAGGGATTGACCCTCCGGCGCCACGGCAGCCTCTTCCGCTGAGAGCTCGAGCGATTCAAGGACCTCCGGGATCTCGATGAGGTCGTTGCTCTCAGGCGCCCACTCTTCTTCCGGTCCGGAAAGAGAGCCGGCGAATTCCTCGAATCCACTGCCGGAATCCCCCTCCGTCCCCGCAGGGACTTCTCCTGGTTCGGCTCCCTCAAACTCAGGGATTTCGCCTCCGGCTTCCGCTGCGAGACCCTCGGAGACCGGGAAAGGCTCGCTGCCGCCGTGAGAACTCTCCTCTATTTCACGCAAACACATCCTCGCGTCTTCATCGAGGGGGTTCAACTGCATGACGATCCGGTATTCGTTCACCGCCTTTTCGTGCTCACCGCTTTCCCGATAGATGTCGGCAAGTTTTCTGTGCGCAAAAAGGTTGTCGGGTATCGTACTCACAACAGCTTCGAACTCTCGTTTCGCCTCGTCGATCATATCCTTTTCGATGTAAATCCTGCCGAGGGCCACGCGCGCGCTCGTATATCCGGGCTGACGTTCGAGTCCCCGCAAAATTACCGAGATCGCTTCGTCCAGCATCCCCGATTTTCTGTATTCTTCGGCGAGGGGAAGGAACAGCCGCGAATTCGGATCCTTTTCGACCCTCACCCGCAGTTTTTCTATCTCTTCCATCGACATTGTTATTGAACTTTAATCAAAAAAAGGGCAAAAGTCAAGGAATAAAATCCACGATCCGGTCGAGGATAATACCTGCGACTTCATCCTTCGGCATCAGCGGAAAAGGGGACTCTCCGTTCTTGTCGATAAGGGTGACTTGATTCGTCCCGACATCGAAACCGGAGCCCGGAGAATCGACATCATTGAAGACGATCATATCTGCCCCCTTGGCGAGAAGTTTTCGACGGGCCCGGTCCGTGCAGGCGCCTGTCTCCGCAGCGAAACCGACAAGGAACGGCCTCTTCTTCATCGAACCTATTTCCGCAAGAATGTCGGGGGTCTTCTTGAGAGGGAGCGAGAGCACGTCGGATTTCTCTTTCTTCCTGCGGTCCTTCGTATCGGGTGAAAAATCGGACACCGCAGCCGCCATGATCACCGCGCTCGAACCCTTCAGGTTTTCGAACACCGCTTTTCGCATCTCTTCAGCGGTCTCGACGGCGAAGAATTCAGCCTTACGCAGAGGCGCGAGGGAAGATGGGCCGCTGATAAGGACAACCTCGGCGCCTCTCCGCAGCGCCTCTCTTGCCAGGGCAAAACCCATCTTTCCCGACGATCTGTTCGAAAGGAACCTTACAGGATCGAGGTATTCTCGCGTAGGACCCGCGGTAACGATTATCTTTTTCCCGGAGAGGTCTTTCCTCGTGAGGGCAGACCTGGCATACTCCAGGATCTCTCCGACTTCGGACATCCTGCCGACGGCCTCATCTCCGCAGGCGAGGCTTCCCCTCTCTGGTCCCGCCTGCACCGCTCCCCGCGACACGAGAGCGCGGAGGTTCTCCCGGAGCGCGCGGTTCTCGTACATTCTCCAGTTCATGGCCGGCGCAATGATCACCTTCCCCCTGAAGGAAAGGAAACAGGTGCTCAACATGTCATCCGCAATGCCGCAGGCGAATTTTGCAATGCTGTTCGCCGTTGCGGGGGCGATAATCATGAGGTCGGCGGCGGCGGTGAGGGTAATGTGCGACAGGGCGTCCTGAAACGTATCCGTATGCACCTTGTTACCGGAAACAGCCTCGAAAGTAAGAGGGGTTACGAATTTCCGGGAGGCATCGGTCATTATCACATGGACAGATGCCCCTTCTTCGGTCAGCCTCCGCGTGAGATCAACGGATTTGTAAACGGCGATGCTTCCTGTTACTCCTAACAGGACCTTCTTATTCTTCAGCGCCTTCCTCTGACTTTTCAGTGAAGAGCTCCTCCAGCGCCTTCTTGTCCTCCGTCTCCTTCTCGTGGAGATAGATCTTCAGATCCCTTTCCAGTTCGGAAAGGTCTTCAGGGGCGCCTTCTCTCCTCTTTTCCTCGAGGAGCCGCTTGTAATCGAATTTCTTCGCCTCTTCCTTCGCCTTTCTCGCCTCCTCTCCCACGAGGAACTCGAGGGTGCTGTTGATCGCCTCTTCGATCGCGATCGTCGTCACCTTCTTTGCCTTGGTCTGTATCTTCGGCTTCGCTCCGAGGGAAAGTTCCCTCGCCCTCTGGGCGGCTATGGCCGCAAGCCTGTATTTTCCGTCTATCTTTTCTTTGTCCACTTCCGCAGGTAATGAAATAAGATCCATTGTTCCTCCTTTATGCACTGTATGGCTGTACGTTGAACGTTTCTCTCACCCACGCGGGATCGATCCTGCTCGTCTTCTTGTCCTCGGCGACGACGATCGCTTTCAGTTCCCCCAGGGCCTCGCTGAAATCCGTATTTATAATAACATAATTGTATTCCGTAAAGTCCCGGATCTCCTCAAAGGCCCTCTTTATCCTCAGTTCTATCTCCTTCGGAGAATTACTCATGCGTTTTTCGAGTCTCTCCCTCAGGGCATCGAGCGAGGGGGGGAGGATAAAGATATACACGCCGTCATCGTAATGCGCCCGGAGCTCCTTTGCCCCCTGCGTGTCTATGTCGAGAATTACGTCCGTGCCCGCAGCCCTCAGCTCTTCCAACCGCCCCCGGGACGTGCCGTAGAGATTGCCGTGGACTCTTGCCCATTCGGCAAATTCACCGTTCTCCGCCATCCTTTTGAACTCTTCTTCGCTCACAAACGTATAGTCCCTGTCGTTCACTTCTCCTTTACGGGGAGGTCTCGTCGTATAGGAAACAGCGTGCTTGATATTGGGCAGAACCGAGGTAAGCTTCCGGCAGAGTGAAGTCTTGCCGGCGCCGGAAGGTGCGGACACGATGAAGAGGTTTCCCCTAGACTTCCTCACCTTTGTTCACCGGACTCTTCTCGCTTTTTTGCGGCTCCTCCTCTCTGCCTTCCACGAATCTCTGAGTTATCGTCTCCGCCTGAAGGGCGCTCAATATGATATGGTCGCTGTCGGTGATGATAATGGAACGCGTCCTTCGCCCTTCGGTAGCGTCCACGAGTTTCCCCCTCTTCTTTGCCTCTTCCCTCAGTCGCTTCATAGGAGACGAACCGGGAGTAACGACGGCGATAACCCTCGCTGCAGACACGACGTTGCCGAAACCTATGTTCACAAGTATCGGACTGATATCTCCCTTTTTCATTTTCCCCTCCAGGTTTAATCCGGCTCTTTCTACTGAATATTCTGGGCCTGTTCGCGCATCTTCTCGAGTTCCGCTTTCATCTCTACTGCCAGGGCTGATATCCTGAAATCGTCGGCTTTCGAGGCGATGGTATTCGCCTCCCTGTTCAGCTCCTGAAGGAGAAATTCGGCCTTTCTCCCTATTGTATCACCATCGGAGAGAATTTTCTTCATCTGCGCGATATGCGAGCCGATCCTCGTGGTTTCCTCGGTAATGTCCGCCTTTTCCGCCAGGAGTGCTGCTTCCTGAAGTACTCTGTTCTCGTCGAACCTCATCTCGGCGAACAGTCCCGAGAACCTTTCCAGAAGTTTTTTCCTCTTCTCGCTCACGACCTCGGGGCAGAGAGATATCACCTCTCTGTTCAGCCCTTCCAGAACCTCCAGTCGCGCCCTGATGTCCGCGGCAACGGCCTCGCCCTCTCTTCTGCGCATCGCGAGCAGGTTTTCGATGGCGCCCCCGGCAGCGGCATACAGGGATTCGGCGCTGTACTCCACCTCTTCCGTCAGGATGAGTTCCCTGAACCCCGCGAGCGTCTGAATGCCTATAGAGTCGGACAGCGACAATTCGTCCTTGATGACGCGCAATGCCTCGTAGAGTTCCCTTACGAGATCCCTGTTGATCTTCACCCTGAGATTGCCCTCATTGACCACGGTTACCAGAATATCGAACCGGCCTCTCGAAAACCGCTCCCTCACCATGGTGCGGAGAGGCATTTCGTGCTGGCTCAGGTTCTGGGGAATCTTCACGGATATATCCAGAAACCTGTGGTTTACCGAGCGAATCTCAACCTTAAAAGAACCGGCGCCGGCAGAGCCGAAGCCCGTCATGCTCTGTTTCATAGGAGTTAACTATAAACCACCGTGCGTAATTAGTCAAACAGCGGGAAGAAAACCCCTCCGGGCGATTCAGCCCGAGACCTCGTCCGAACCCCGGCCGGCCGGTAGGCTCGGGAAAAAGTTGACTTTTTTGCAGTGTATGGTGTTTAATATTGGTCTCTGGAGGTGACATATAATTATGTACGCGATCATAGAGACAGGCGGGAAACAGTACAGGGTTTCTCAGGGCGATACGGTAAAAGTGGACCTGATCTCCTCAGAACCCGGAGCGGTTCTCTCTGTGGAAAGAGTAGTTGCAGTGGTCGACGGGGCAAAGACGGTCGTGGGGACCCCGTATGTGCAGGGCGCCGAAGTCAAGGCTGAAGTCGTCGGAGCGGGAAAAGGGAAAAAGGTTCTCATCTACAAGAAAAGGCCGAGAAGGGTGTACGAAAAGCTGAGGGGCCACAGACAGCCCTTTACCACCCTGAAGATCACAGAAATCAGTTTTGGAGGATAGAGATGGCGCATAAGAAAGGTGTGGGAAGTTCGAGAAACGGCCGCGACAGCCAGGCGCAGCGGCTCGGAGTAAAAAGATTCGGCGGTCAGCTGGTCCGCGCCGGCAATATTCTTGTGAGGCAGAGAGGCACCAGGTTCCATCCGGGCAATAATGTGGGCAAAGGAAGGGACGACACCCTTTTTGCCCTGGTAGACGGTGTCGTGACTTTCGAGAGGAAGGACAGGGATCGCCTGAAGATAAGCGTATATCCGTCAGCGGAGCAGAGAACCACGAGTTAGATCTGTTCTTGCAAAATACAAAAAAGGCGGCAAAAAACCGCCTTTTTTGTTTTCAGAGCCCGGACAACGATCACTGTCTTCCGGTTTTTGCGGTTACTCCCATATCGATGGCGCCGCTGGCCTGTAAAATCCCCCCTATACCATCGAAGAGCTTTCTTTCCTTACACCGGCGATTCGCCTGAGGCTGCAAAGGGAGGAACAGCTCCCTCTTTCGAAAAGGGGCGCGGAGGTCTTCTTAACCCTGCTAGGAGTATAATTACTAAGGAGGTCATAAGTAAAAGAGCACCATGTGTCATTCACGCAAGCGAAGCGCGTCGGGAATCTCTCTGAAAACAAAGAAATCCCTAGGCGGGACCGGACATGCCGGAATGACGGAATAGGAGGAGATGTCGCTTTCTTTCGACCTCATTAGTAAGTCACGAAGAAAGCGAGCAAGAGAAACATATGCAGTTTGTTGATTACGTAAAAATCCATGTAAAGGCCGGCGACGGCGGCAGGGGCTGTGTCAGCTTTCGGAGAGAAAAGTATGTCCCGAAGGGCGGACCCAACGGCGGAGACGGAGGCAGGGGAGGGAATGTAATCATCAAGGCGTCAGACCAGTTGAATACCCTGCTCGATCTCCGCTATCAGCGGCAGTACAAAGCAAAGAGGGGACAACACGGCATGGGCAAGAACATGCACGGCAGGGACGGGGTTGACCTCGTTATTCCGGTCCCCGTAGGAACGCTCGTTAAGGATGAAGCGACCGGCGAGATTCTTGCCGACCTCGATGCCGGAGGCGAAGAGGTAATTGCCGCAAAGGGCGGCAGGGGCGGCCTCGGGAACGCGCATTTTGCGACCGCCGTACGGCAGGCGCCGAGATACGCCCAGCCGGGAGAGCAGGGCGATGAGAAAACGCTCGTCATCGAGCTGAAACTCCTTGCCGACGTCGGGTTGATCGGACTTCCGAATGCGGGCAAGTCCACGCTCATTTCGGTGATCTCGGCTGCGAAGCCGAAGATTGCGGATTACCCCTTTACCACGCTCGAGCCGAACCTCGGCGTCGTGAAACTCGAAGACTTCAGAAGCTTTGTAGTTGCCGACATCCCCGGACTTATCGAGGGGGCGCATACCGGCGCAGGCCTCGGGTTTCAGTTCCTCCGGCATGTCGAAAGGACCTCGGTACTCTTGCATCTGGTCGATATATCGGAGACGTCGCCCGGCGACCCGGTAGAGAACCTGGAGAGGATAAACAAGGAGCTCGAACTCTATAGTGCAGCGCTTCTCGAAAAGCCGCAGATGGTCGTCGCGACAAAGCTCGACATAGCGGACAGGGACAAACTTGACAGACTTTCGGATTACTGTAAAAATAGTGCCGTTGTTTTCTTTGCGCTATCCGCCGCCACCGGCCGCGGGGTGAAGGAACTTGTGCGATATGTCGCATCGAAATTGCAGTCGCCTGGAACGAAATAGGAAGCGGCGATTGCATTTGCGGGGAAAAATCAGATGAAAAGGCTTGTGATAAAGATAGGGAGCAACATCCTCACCTGCAAAGACAACGGTCTCGACCTGGAAAGGATACAATCGATCTCCGAAGATATCGCGGCGGTGAAGCACGCCGGCCATGAAGTGGTGGTCGTCTCTTCCGGGGCGGTCGCGGCGGGGATGCAAAAACTCGATCTCAAGGAAAAACCGAAAGACATCGTCCTGAAGCAGGCGGCCGCCGCGATAGGCCAAAGCAGTCTTATGTGGGCCTACGAAAAATGCTTCAACGTCCACGGCGGAAAGGTTGCCCAGGTGCTCCTGACCCGCGATGATTTCGCCGACCGGAAGAGATATATCAATTCGCGGAACACCCTCATCACCCTGCTTTCGTACGGCATTACGCCGATCATCAATGAAAATGACACCGTTGCGACGGACGAGATACGATTCGGCGACAACGACCACCTCGCCTCGCTCGTTGCAGGCCTCATCGATGCGGAGAGGTTCATAATCCTTTCAGATGTGGAAGGCCTCTTCAGCGACAACCCGGCAACAAATCCCGAGGCAAGGCTCATCAAGGTCGTCGAAGAGATCACGCCGGAGATCGAGGAAAAGGCAGGCGGCGCAGGTTCCGCTGTCGGCACAGGCGGCATGCTCTCGAAGCTCCTCGCCGCAAAAAGGGCTATGCGACACGGCATCACCGTAAACATCGTGAACGGGAGGAGGAACGCCCCTGTCTCTTCACTGCTCAGCGGAGTTTCTCTCGGCACCGAGTTCAGACCGCGAGAGGGCAGACTCTCTTCGAAAAAGGGGTGGATCGCATACGCGTGCAGGACAAAAGGAAGCATCGTTGTCGATGACGGTGCGGCAAAGGCGTTGACACAGAAAGGCAGAAGCCTGCTCCCTTCGGGGATCGTCGCGCTTACGGGAAGCTTCGAGGCGGGTGATGCCGTATACTGTATCGACACAGGGGGAAACCGTATCGCCAAGGGACTCACGAACTATTCCTCGGCCGAGATAGAGAAGATAAAGGGGAAGAAAACCTCCGAGATTGAAAGTATTCTCGGGTATCGTTATTCCGACGAAGTCATTCACCGGGACAACCTGGCACTGTTGTGAGCCGGCATATGCTGCCTGTCGCTTGCTCTTCCGGCCGGACGTCCGATGAAAGAGATTCCTCCCGGCCTTCTTCGTATCCGCCGATCGCGGCGTCCCGACCTTCTGCCCGATGAACCCTCTCACCCTTGGACGTATCGACGGGAATTTCACCGGCTGACGCCGTCATTTGACCGCAGTCACGGCCGCTAAGGATTGCGCCGCACAACCGGCGTTTTCTAAGCCCCCTACGTAGAACGAAAAACGATGTTCTCCCCTGCTCAGCCCGCTGGCACAGGCTTTGCTTTGTTCTGTTCGGCATTTTTGAAATGGAAAGAGAAAAGGCTGACGGGAACAGTATGTTTAAGGGCAAGGACCTCTTCTACGCCCTGATCCAAAACTCATCCGACATCATCACCGTGCTCGAAACCGACGGGACCGTCCGGTACGAAAGCCCTTCGATCGAGCGAGTGCTGGGATATGCCCCGGATGAACTGACCGGCAGGAACGCCTTCGAGACGATCCACCCTGACGATCTCGACTGCGCCCGGGAAGCCTTTGACCGTATCATCCGCGACCCTGCCGTTTCGCTGTCCGCGGAGTTCCGGGTCCGCCACAAGGACGGTTCATGGCGGCTGGTCGAGGCCACGGGCAGCAACCAGATTCATAACCCTCTGATTACCGGTATCGTGGTGAATTCCCGCGACGTCACCGACCGCGGAAAAGCCGAAGAACTCCTGAAGGAGGCGACGATGCAGACTCAGGCCGAAAGGGCCAAGTCGGAGGCGATTATCACTGCTATCGGAGACGGGATAAGCGTTCAGGATACCGACTACACGATCCTCTATCAGAACGAGGTTCACAAAAGGATGGTCGGTCACCATATCGGAGAAAAATGCTACAAGGCGTATCAGCGCAGGGACCGGCTGTGCGATCAGTGCCATCTCGCCATGTCCTTTCGAGATGGAAAGATACACAAGGAAGAACAATCGAGGGTCACCGACAAGGGCGTACGCTATTACGAGATTTCCGCCTCACCTCTCAGGGATTCGACAGGGGAGATCATCGCGGGTATCGAGGCGGTCAGAGACATCACCGAGCGGAAACAGATGGAAGAAAGGCTGAGGGAGAGTGAGGAGCGGTTCCGCAGAATATTCGAAGACGGTCCTCTCGGTATGATCATCGCCGATCCGGGCTGCAAGGTTCTCAGGGTGAACAAGGCGTTATGCGAGATGCTGGACTATACCGAACAGGAACTCGTAGGCAAGGATATTGAAGAGTGGACGCACCCCGAGGATATCGAGGCAGGCACAAAACTGACAGGCCTGCTGTTTCAGGAAGAGGGCCCTCTCTTTCATCTGGAAAAACGGTGCGTCAGGAAGGACGGCAAGACCCTCTGGACCAACTTCACTGCGGCCGCAATACGCGACAGGGAAGGCACGGCGCTTTCTGCCATCGCCATGATCGAGGACATCAGTGAGCGAAAGTGGGCCGAGAGGGAACGGGAGAAACTTATCTGCGAGCTTCAGGCCGCGCTCGCGAATATCAAGACATTAAAAGGACTGATTCCTATGTGCGCCTGGTGCAAAAAGATCCGGGAAGACAGCGGCTACTGGAAGAAAGTGGAGACCTATATCCAGGAGCATTCCGACGCTTCCTTCACCCACGGAATATGTCCCGACTGTCTGAGAAAGCACGATCCCCCCACCTATGAGAAGCTCTTCGGGAATGATGAGGAATGGGAGGATCTGCGGAGGGAGAGGCAGAGTTCCACAGGGGAGCGGTCCTCGAGGCCGCTCACGTGCGTCCTGAGCGTAACCGGCGGCGGCTCGAAGAACATGCTGCTCACCGCCGAGATCGAAGATATAAGCGATGCCGGCATGTGCGTCCTCACCGACAGGCCCCTCGCGCAGGGCAGCACGGTCACATTCAGCGACGGCAGAAAGCACAGGAAAGGAATCGTAGGGTGGCAGCAAAAGGACGACCGGGACGGGGGCACCTACAGAGTCGTGATCCGGTTCGCGCACAAGAACCATTGAAGCATCCCGCACAACGGGAATGACAGGTCATTCCCGTTGACGTGCCCTCAACGACTTCCTCGCCCGCTCGAAGAGCATGCGATAGGCCTCGCTTGCATAATCCGCATAAGTAAACAAATGAGGCCGGTAGGCGCCGTCTCTGAACAGGAGAGTGACTTCTGCAAATATCCCCTTCGCCAGGGCAATGCGGTGGGAATAGTTCTTTGTCGATGCGAGAACAACGTTGTACGGCGTGAGATATCCGGGGTCGAGGTTGATATTCCTCTTCCCGTCAGTCGCCAATTCCTCCTCCAGCGCATTCGTCCCGAGCTTAATATCGGCAAGCGTGGACGGATCCACGGGGTTCTGAAAAAAGAAGAACGTCCTTGTGACCGGCGATCCGAGTTCCTCCTCATAGTAGTCGGAATAGCTCCACGGCAGTTCCGGACTTTCGAAGAGGACCTCTCCGAACAATGCACGCAGAGCCTCTCTCGCACGCGCGAGATATTCCCTGTTCCGGTAAAGGGCACCGACGAAAAGAAGGACGGTCTCGACGGATGAAGGCTTTCCCATCCTCGCAGGACTATTGCTTGAGAAGTTCGGCTATCTGCGCCATCGCCTGTGCCGACATCCAGTCAGCAGGGCCTATCACCTTGTCCTTGAGAACGCCGTTCTTGTCCACAATGTACGTCTCAGGGACCCCCGTCACCCCATAGGACCTCGCCGTCGTCCGGCGATTGTCGACAAACACGGGAAAATCGAAACCGTTCTTTTTCAGATACTCCGCAGCCTTCCCGTAATCGTCCCGGTAAAGGATCGTCACCATCCGGAATCCCTTCTGATCCCTGAACCGGTTGTACAGCTTCTGGAGGGAAGGCATCTCCTCCCTGCACGGATCGCACCATGTCGCCCAAAAATTGACGAACACGACCGAGCCTTTCAGGTCGGAGAGGCTCAGGGGCTTTCCCGTCACATCGCTGACTGCAAGCTCGGGGGCATTAAGCCCGGTTATCGCCCTCGGCAGCGCAGCCTTCTCCCTCCTGCTCCCCAAAAGGAGGACGAGAACAACGGCAAGAATAACCGCGATGGCGATCAGGACTTTCGCTTTCAGTTTCGCTACCTCCGAAGTTCATGCGGGAGAACTCCCGCACGTGAAGTATGCTTATACCAAGGCTTGTGTATCAAAAAAAGCACGGGGACGTGGCGAAATGCCTGTCAGTTGACTCCCGACAGCATAGCCGCGTCATCGGCTTCAGCGAACACCGGCGTGTTCGCCTCCAGGGTCACTCTGATCTTGTGCGCCGCCTTGAACCTGCCCTTCAGCAGATATTCCGAGAGCGGATCTTCTATCTCCTTTTGGATAGCCCGCCTCATCGGCCTCGCGCCGTAGGAAGGCTGATAGTACTTCTCTATGATCCACTCCTTCACCTCCCTGTCCAGTTCGACGAAAAGGCCATGCTCCATCAGCTGCTTGTTCAACTCCTCTATGAGCAGGTCGATAATCGACATGAGATGTTCCTTCTCCAGTGAGTGGAAGACCACGATTTCGTCGACGCGGTTCAGGAACTCGGGGTTGAAAGTCCTCCTGAGCTCATTCAACACATTATCCTTCATCGTCTGATAGATATCGCCCGCAGCGGAGCGCTGGAAGCCGAGAGGCGTAGCCTTTTCGATGATCCGCGCGCCGAGATTCGAGGTCATAATGATAACGGTATTCTTGAAATCGACCTTCCTGCCGTAGCTGTCGCTCAACACGCCCTCGTCGAGGACCTGCAGCAGAACGTTGAACACATCGGGATGTGCCTTTTCTATCTCATCAAAGAGGACCACGGAATAAGGCCGCTTCCGTATCTTTTCCGTCAGCTGGCCGCCCTCCTCATACCCCACATATCCCGGAGGCGCGCCGGTCAGCTTCGACACGTTGAACCGCTCCATGTATTCCGACATGTCGATCTTGATAAGCGCGTTCTCGTCGTCAAAGAGAAACTCGGCCAGGGCCTTCGCAAGTTCAGTTTTCCCGACGCCTGTGGGTCCGAGGAAAAAGAATGAGCCTATCGGTTTCCTTTTGTCCTTGATGCCGGCCCTCGACCTCCGTATCGCCTTCGCAATGGCGCGAATCGCCTCGTCCTGGGCAATGATCCTCTTGTGCAGCTCATCTTCCATCCGTATCAGTTTTTCGGATTCTCGCTCCTCCAGCTTGAACAGCGGAACACCCGTCATCTTCGAAACCGTATAGGCAACGTCCTCTTCCTTGACGACGGGAATTTCTCTGTTCATGTCTTCCTTCCATTTCCGCTGCGTCTGGTCGTACATCCGCTTGAGCCTGTCTTCCTCTCCGCGCGTCGACGTCGCCCTCTCGATATCGTGGAGCTTTACGTAAAGGTTCTTTTCCCTCGAGAGTCTCGCGAGGTCGTATTCCATCTCCTTCAGTTCAACGGGCGGCATGTAGCGTTTCAGCTTTATCCTCGAACCCGTCTCGTCGATCACATCGATCGCCTTGTCGGGAAGATACCTGTCCGCAATATACCTGTCGGACAATTTCACCGCAGCCTCGATCGCTTCATCACTGATCTTCACCCTGTGGTGTGCCTCGTACCGGTTCCTGAGACCCTTGAGGATGTCCGTCGTGGCGCCGGCCGAGGGCGGCTGGACGTAGATCGGCTGGAACCTCCTTTCCATGGCCCCGTCCTTCTCTATGTACTTTCGGTACTCGTCCGGAGTCGTGGCGCCGATACACTGTATCTCTCCCCTCGAAAGGGCCGGTTTCAGCATGCTCGAGGCATCGACGGATCCTTCTGCCGCACCCGCGCCGATAAGCGTATGCAGTTCATCCACAAAAAGAATGACGTTGTCGGACTGCGTGATCTCCTTCATGACGATCTTCAGCCGCTCTTCAAACTGTCCCCTGTATTTGGTCCCGGCGATAAGTGCTCCGAGATCGAGGGATACAATGCGTTTGCCGAGAAGGTTCTCCGGGACTTCGCCCGCCACGATCCTTTGCGCCAGCCCCTCGACAATTGCTGTCTTGCCGACACCGGGCTCCCCGATAATCACCGGGTTGTTCTTGATCCTTCTGCCGAGTATCTGAAGGACGCGCTCTATCTCGTCTTCTCTGCCGATCACAGGGTCGAGCTTTCCCGACCGCGCAAGCTGGGCAAGATCGCGGCCGAACTCGTCGAGGGCCGGGGTCGTGCTTCTCTTCTCCTTCACATGGGTCTGGGTCCTCAGGGAAAGGTTTATCGTCAGCTGTCGTCCTCCCAGCAGGTTTGCCCCAAAAGCCCTCAGGATCTTTCCCGCAATTCCCTCTTCTTCCCTGATAAGCCCGAGCAAAAGGTGCTCGCTCCCAATATAGTTGTGCCCAAGGAGACGCGCTTCCTCGACCGCGAGTTCAAGGACCTTCTTGGCGCGCGGCGTAAAAGGGATGTCTCCGAAGGTGAGGATGTTGGTTCCGGACGGCAGATTTCTCTCGATCTCCATGTACAGGTCTTCTATCGAAAGACCCATCTTCTTCAGTATGGCGACGGGAAGGCTGTCTTCTTCCCTGAGGAGCGCTAAAAGGAGGTGCTCCGTTCCGAGGTAATCGTTTTGTCTCTTCTCGGCCTCTTCCCTTGCATAAATGATGATCTTTCTTCCTCTTTCAGTGAACTTCTCAAACATCGCGTCCTCCTAAAAAAATGATAATGCTTTTCGGTGACGAATGTCAACCGAAGGCAATGGGAGGCCGCGAACGGCGCGCTTGCGGCGCGTTAGGCTTTTCTTATCTTTCCGCCTCGTAGTTGATGAGATACTTGGCCGCTACCGCTCCCAGGGAAGCAGGCGCCGGCTCACCCCGGCGCAGTGAACGCAGCGCATCGGCATCAGACTTCCAGAGGACGTCGCCAGGAGCGACCAGGCAGACACCGCCCGGCTCGTGCTCCGTCGAAAGCCTGCCGCCCCTGAAATAATAATGATCATCTTCGTTCATTTCCGTAGGGAAGGAGCGCATAAAGGGGGGGAAATCAGCGGGCCTGAACCAGAGCTTTATCTCACGCTCGGCCTCGCCGAGCGTAGCCGAAGCATGGATAAGATTGTCCATCCTTTCGCCGATATCGTTTCCTGCGGCGTCCTTCAGGGGAACGACGGTGCCGAGTGCGCGAATGCATCCCGGCCTCCTTTCACGGGCAACGTGGGGGTTCGTGGGTCCGCAGATGTCCCGAATCTTGTTCACCGCGTCCCCGCCCTGATATACGAGCGCGATCACCCTGCGCCTTCCCGGATCGTCCGGATAATGGATCATCCCCATGATGTACTCTATCAGCGAAGGATAAAAGGGTTTGCCCCTGTGCTCGGCATAGTGCTCCTCGGCGAGCATCCTGTTGACGTGGACGATCTTCGCCCCCGCAAAACGCAGGCCGGTATGAAATTCCGAAAGCTGGGAAAGGACGTATCCCGTCAACGAATTCTTCAGCGCATCCGGTTTTATGAGTATCAGTGTCTGCTCGATTTCTTCTCTGTTCATGCAAGGCTTCCTTCCTTTTAGAATTTCGTTCTCACAGGCTGTTGAAAAAGTCTCGTGATTGAATCCTATACTGTCATACCCGCGAAAGCGGGCATCCAGAATTATTTGAAAACACTGGATTCCCGATCCGCACGGGAATGACGAAAAAACGGCAAATAACACTTTCGCAGCACCCTACTGGAATTTTGCATGCCGACGCGGCAATGGCTTCGGCACCCGTAGGATTTGACGGCCGATATCGCATTCCTTGCAACAAATTCAGAGGGTAAGTTTTTCGATGAGAGCCTTTACTGCGGCAACGGATTTGTCGAGGTCCCTTTTCTCCTCTTCGTTCAGCTCGAGTTCGACCACCCGTTCAAGCCCGCGCGCTCCGATGACGGCGGGTACCCCGACGTAGACGCCATCCACCCCGTACTGCCCCTTCAGATAGGCCGAGCAGGGCAGGACTCTCTTCTCGTCGAAAAGTACCGCCTTTATCATCTGGTACGCCGAGGCCGCCGGCGCGTAATATGCGCTCCCCGTTTTGAGAAACGACACAATCTCGGCGCCGCCGTTCCGCGTTCTCTCGATCAGGGCGGCGATCTTGTCCGGCGCGAGCATCTTGGCTATTGGTATCCCTTTCACCGTCGTGAACCTCGTCATCGGGACCATCTGGTCCCCATGCCCCCCCATTACGAGCGCCTCGACATCGGCAGGGGAAACACCGAGTTCGAAGGCGATAAACGTTCTGAACCGTGCAGAGTCAAGGACCCCCCCCATTCCGAAGACCTTGTGAGGATCGCAGCCCGACATCTTGCATGCGACATAGGCCATCACGTCCATCGGATTGGTAACCACCACGATCACCGCATCGGGAGACAATTTCGAGGTCTCCGACGCAACGCCCTTCACGATGCCTGCATTCGTCTTCAGGAGATCGTCCCTGCTCATCCCCGGCTTTCGCGGGATGCCTGCAGTGATGACAATCACATCCGAGCCTGCGGTGTCGTCGTAGCTGTTCGTCCCCTTCACCGAAACCGAAGAATTCCAGAGGGGACATGCCTCGACGATATCAAGTGCCTTTCCTTGCGGTAACCCTTCCGCAATGTCACAGAGCACAATGTCGGCGACCCCCTCATGAGCTACCAGCTGAGCAGTCGACGCTCCCACATGACCCGCCCCTATAATAGATACCTTCTTCCTCATCGAGTTGTACATTATAAACGAAACGCCGAAATTAGTAAATCGTCATCCCGCGCCCGAAATCCATCATCGGCTCTGCGTGAGGACGCCCAACGGGGGCATGATGCTCATGCTTCGCAGCTCAGACCCCCTCACGCCGCTCCTCCCGGCACGCCCTTTTCTTCCACGGGTCTTTTCTCCGGAAGGATCTCGAGCTTCACCTTCGCGATCCTCCTGCCGACCATCTCCGACACCGTTATCCTTTTCTCATCGATCTCGACGATGTCGCCGGTCCTGGGGATCCTCTGGAGGGTCGCGAGAACGAACCCCCCCAGTGTCTCATATTCCGTGGACTCCGGTATCTCGATATGGTAATCGTCATCGAGGTCCTTGATGCTGATCGAAGCATCGATCACATACGTATCTTCGCTCAGCTGGATCACGGGACTTTCGGTATCGTATTCATCCCGTATCTCGCCGA
The DNA here is from genome assembly GCA_023475105.1 of Nitrospirota bacterium. Taxonomy (GTDB): domain Bacteria; phylum Nitrospirota; class Thermodesulfovibrionia; order Thermodesulfovibrionales; family UBA9159; genus JAMCWJ01. Next base: position 19,818 of record JAMCWJ010000025.1, on the reverse strand, counting down.
CTATCTCCTCGATGAGATCTTCCATCGTCACAAGGCCCGAAACACCGCCGTATTCGTCGATCACGAGCGCCATGTGGACCCTCTTCTTCTGCATCTCCCTCAGGAGGTTGCTGATCTTCATCGTCTCGGGAATGAAGAAGGGCGGTTTGACGAGTCTCCGTATGTCCACTTCTCCCTTCGCCAGAGCGTTCAGCAGGTCCTTCGCATAGAGAATCCCCCTGATATCGTTGACATCTTTTCCCACCACAGGGTACCGCGAGAACTGTTCCTCCGCGATCTTGGCCTTCACCTCATCCACGGTCATCGTGAGACTTATCGTCACCATCCGCGTCGACGGCACCATCACTTCCTTTGCCGACATGTCGGTGAACTCGAAAACGCTGTGGATGAGTTCCTGTTCCGTCGGCTCGAACACGCCCTGTTCTCCGCCTTCCATGATCAGCATCTTCACCTCCTCCTCGGTCACGTAGGCCCTCTCGGTGAAGGTCTTTTTCCCGAAAGGCTTGAGCAGCAGGTTCGTGCTGAAGGTCAGCACCTTTACGAAAATCCAGGCGACCCGGGAGAATCCCTCGACGAACTTCGCTATCCTCAGCCCTATCTCCTCAGGATGGGAAAGGGCCACCGATTTCGGTATCAGCTCGCCGAAGACCATGGCGAAGTAGGTGATAAAGACGGTGACGATGCCGATCGATATCGCGTCACTGTAAGCAGCGACGGCTTTATAGGGCAGTCCGCTGATGACCGGCTTGATCGTCTGGATAGCAGCCGCGCCGCCGATGGCCGATGCCAGGACGCCGCCCAGAGTGATCGCGATCTGGATGGTCGCGAGAAACCTGTCCGGCTTCGACTGAAACCGATAAAGGATCTCGGCCGACTTGTTGCCCTCTTCCATGAGCTGCTTCACCTTGCTTTTTCTCGCCGTGACGACGGCGATCTCGGCCGCGGCAAAAAGACCGTTCAGGAGGATAAAGATGATAATCAGGAAAAGGTCGAACCACATATGCGCTCAGCGCGGGGGAAGGAAGTTCCCGGCGTTCGCTCTTCTGCCGGCCATAATGCGGGGCTTCCTCTTCGGCGAACAGTCGGTTTCCATGTAAACGACTAGCTCAGCCTCTCGATGATAGCGTCCGCAACCCGCGAAGTGGTCGCCGCGGAAGGATCGTCGGGAGCAGGTTTCATGTCATAGGTGACGTCCCTGCCTTCCTCTATGACCGAGGCGACCGCTCTCTCCAGCCTTGCCGCTACATCTGTTTCACCGAGATGTTCAAGCATCATCACTCCTGATAATATCATAGCAATGGGGTTTATCTTATTCAAGCCCTTGTATTTCGGAGCGCTTCCGTGGGTCGGCTCGAAGAGGGAAATCCCCTCCCCTATGTTGGCGCCCGGAGCAACGCCGAGCCCGCCGACAAGACCCGCGGCAAGATCCGAAATGATATCGCCGTAAAGGTTCGGCAGGACGAGTACATCATAGCTCTCGGGCTTCTGGACAAGCTGCATGCACATGTTGTCGATAATCCTGTCTTCGAATCCGATATCCGCATTTTGCGATGCGACTTCCCGCGCAGCCTCAAGGAAGAGCCCGTCCGAATACTTCATTATATTGGCTTTATGTACGGCAGTCACCTTTCTCCGGTTGTGTTTCCTTGCGTATTCAAAGGCGAATTCGACGATCCGCCTGCTCGCAGAGACGGAAATCGGCTTTATGCTCACCCCCGAATCGGGACGTATCGTCTTTCCCGTGGTTTCCGCCACAAACCCGATGAGCTTCTCCGTATCCGCGTCGCCCTTTCGAAATTCGATCCCCGCATAAAGGTCCTCGGTGTTCTCCCTGATGATGACAAGGTCCACCTCCCGATACCGGGACCTCACACCCTTAAAGCTTTTGCAGGGCCTCAGACAGCAATACAGGTCCAGGGCCTGTCTCAGGGCGACGTTCACGCTCCTGAAGCCGGTGCCTACGGGGGTCGTCACGGGGCCTTTGAGCGCAACCCTGTTTTTCCTGATCGAATCGATGACCCGCTGCGGGAGCGGAGTCCCTTCCCTTCTGTACGTCTCCTCGCCGGCCTCCTGCACCTCCCACCGTACGGGCGCCCCTGCAGCCTCTATTACCCTTCTTGCGGCTTCCGAAATTTCCGGCCCTACCCCGTCTCCGGGGATCAACGTTACGGTATGCATCAGACGTTCGCGGTAAGGATCTTTCTCACCACGTCGGGGTAACTCGCATGGTCTTCGAAAGCTTCGGGAGCAATATCCTCGATGTCTGCACGCCGTCCCGTTTGGTCACGTCGATCAGATACACTTTGTGGTGCATGAACTTTCGGCCCCTTTCGTTTATAATTGTTGCATATTATACCCAATATGAAGGTCGTGAATGCAAATATTGCGGCCCCCCGCGGACCGGAAGGAAGGGAAGGAGAGCCGGCCGATCTCTTTTCCCGGCTTCCGCTTTTCCGGGCCCTGGGACCGCAGGCGTGCCGTGAACCGCTGATATTCCCCGAGTTTGCTCCGGGAAACGGATAACCGGGAGAAGGACTGGAAAATAAAAAGATTTCTCTGTTACAATTATAGCCGTCTTTTGGGGAGGTGCCTGAATGGAATTCAAAGGACAGACCGCCCTCATTACGGGGAGCGCAAGGGGGATAGGAAAGGCCATAGCGGAAGCGCTCGCGCGGAGAGGCGCCGATGTGGCCATTGCCGATAGAGATCTCGATGAGGCGAAGGAGGCTGCAAAGGAGATCGCCGCAATCGGGACAAGGACCGCTGCGGTCAGGCTGGACGTCTCAAACTCCGGGGAGGTGATAAAGACATTTCAGGACATCCTGAAGGAATTCGGAAGGCTCGACATCCTCGTAAACAATGCGGGCATAACGAAAGACGGTCTGCTGATGCGGATGAAAGAGGAAGAATGGGACGCCGTGATAAACGTAAACCTGAAAGGCACGTTCCTCTGCGCCAAGGAAGCGGTGAAAATAATGGCGAAACAGAGGTACGGGAGGATCGTGAACATCGCCTCCGTGGTCGCTTTCATCGGGAATCCGGGACAGGCGAACTACAGCGCCTCCAAGGCGGGCATCGTCGGACTGACCAAGACGATCGCGAAGGAGTATGCGAGCAGGGGCATAACCTCGAACGCCGTCGCGCCCGGATTCATCACGACCGCAATGACCGATGTGCTTTCCGAAAACGTGAAGGAGGAGATGAAAAAAGCGATCCCGCTTTCGAGGTTTGGCACCATAGATGATGTCGCGAACGCCGTTGTATTTCTCGCATCCAACGGGTATATTACCGGACAGGTGCTCCACGTCAACGGCGGAATGTATATGTAGAATGTACAAGTAAATCGGAATCTCGGCTTGAATACATAAGGAGGTGCTAGAATGGTCGAAGAAAAGGTGAAAGAGATTATCGCAAAACAATTGGGGGTGAACCCTTCGGAGGTGACTCCCGAGGCGTCGTTTGTCGAAGACCTTGGAGCGGACTCGCTGGACACCGTCGAACTCGTCATGGCTTTCGAAGAGGCATTTAACATAGAGATACCGGACGAGGACGCGGAAAAGATCGCGAAGGTGAAAGACGCAGTCGAGTACATAAAGAACAAGATGGGTTAGCATTCGAGAGGATAATGGAAAAACGTCGTGTTGTCGTCACAGGGTTGGGGCTCATCACACCCCTCGGAATAGGGGTAAAGCCCTCATGGGAAGCGCTTCTGGAAGGGAGATCGGGGATCGGCGTCATCACCTCCTTCGACTCCTCCGGCTTTCCCGTACATATCTCGGGTGAGGTAAAAGGCTTCGATCCGCTCCTTTACATAGAGCCTAAAGAAGTGAAGAAGATGGACAGGTTCATCCATCTCGCCGTTGCTGCAGCGACGATGGCGATGGAGGATTGCGGCCTCGAGATAACCGGGGAGAACGCGGACAGGGTCGGCGTCGTGATCGGATCCGGCATGGGAGGTCTCCCCGCGATAGAGCATTACCACAAGATCTTTCTCGAAAAAGGCTACCGGAGGATAACACCCTTCTTCATCCCGATGCTCATCGTCAACCTCGCTGCGGGCCAGGTCTCGATAAAGTTCGGGGCAAAGGGGCCGAATTCAGCGGTTGCGACTGCCTGCGCAACCGGAAGCCACGCGATCGGAGACGCCTTCAGGATAATCCAGAGGGGCGACGCGGACGCGATGATCGCGGGGGGAACGGAGTCGGTCATCACACCGATGGGGATCGGCGGTTTTGCGGTCATGAAGGCCCTGTCCACAAGGAACGACGACCCCGGAAAGGCAAGCCGGCCCTTTGACCGGGACCGCGACGGGTTTGTGATGGGAGAGGGAGCGGGGATCGTAGTGCTCGAAGCGCTCGAAAGCGCAGTGAAAAGAGGAGCGCGAATCCGCGCGGAGCTTGTGGGCTACGGCATGACGAGCGACGCCTACCATATTACGGCGCCTGCTCCCGGCGGAGAGGGCGCAGCGGCATGCATGGCTGCGGCCCTGAAGGACGCCGGGGTCTCCCCGGAGGCGGTCGACTACATAAACGCCCACGGCACGTCCACAAAATACGGTGACGAAATCGAGACAGCCGCAATAAAGAAGGTGTTCGGAGAGCATGCATATAAACTCGCGGTGAGTTCGACGAAGTCCATGACAGGGCATCTCCTGGGCGCTGCCGGCGGCGTCGAAACGGCCTTCACCATTCTGAGCATGGAGCAGAGCGTCATCCCGCCGACGATCAACCTCGACAACCCTGACCCTGAATGCGACCTTCACTACGTTCCCCATACACCGAAATACACGGATGTGGAGTGCGCGCTTTCAAACTCCTTCGGCTTTGGCGGGACAAATGCCTGTCTCCTCTTCAGAAAATTTAGAGAAACTTGAAAAAGACCTAGGGTATTCCTTCCGCGACCGGGCCCTCCTCGCCGAAGCCCTGACGCACAGGTCCTACCACCACGAAAACCCCGCCAAGGTCCTTTCGTACAACGAGAGGCTCGAATTCATGGGTGACTCGGTCCTCGGTCTCGTGATCGTCGAATATCTCTTCACCCGCGACAAGGAAATGAGCGAATCGGAGATGTCGAAAATCAAGTCCTACCTTGTGAGGGGATCTCTCCTTTCGGAGATCGCCGCGGACATATCCCTCGGTCAGTATCTGAGGCTCGGCAAGGGCGAAGAGGAGACGGGAGGAAGGAATAAGAAATCGATTCTCGCCGATGCGATGGAGGCGATTTTCGGAGCCCTCTACCTCGAGGGCGGATACGAAGCAGCACGGAGCTCGATTCTACGCCTTTTCGGGGACAGGATCGGAGCGGTCTTATCCTCCGGGCAGTACCATAGCTTCAAGACGGAACTCCAGGAAGAAAGCCAGATGCGTTTCGGGACGCTGCCGGAATATCGCCTGGTGAGCGAGGAAGGCGAGGAGCATCTCAGGACCTTCACCGTCGAGGTCTTTATCGGAGGGAAAAGATTCGGCAGGGGAACCGGAAAAAACAAGAAAGAGGCCCAGACCGCTGCGGCCAAGGAGGCAATGGCGCAGCTGAAGAAAGATGCGGGAGGGTAACCCGTTCACTCATTCACCGTCTTCTCGATCACCACGAAGGCGATGCCGTAATCCCTCTCGTGACTCAGGCTCAGATGTGCCTTGCCGAGGGCGTTTCGTTCAAAGAACTCCGTCAATCTGCCCCGTGGCGCAATGCCGGGCTTGCCGTGCTCATCGTTCACAACCTCGATATCTCTGAAGGCAGCGGATTCCCGCGAGCCGATCGCCTTGATGCACGCTTCCTTTGCGGCAAACCTCACCGACAGCGAAGGGTAGGGATCTTTTCCGGCGAAGCAGCGGGCAAGCTCATCGTCTGTGAACACCCGGCGGAGGAACCTCTCGCCCCACCTTTCGACCGCTTCCCTCATCCGTTCCACTTTTATGATATCGATGCCTATGCCGTAAATCATGATACTACATCCGGCAGCGGATAATCCTCAGCCGAGAACGAAGATACGGTAAGGAGGTGAAGGCTTCTTGTACGACACCCCATAAAAAAGACATCTTGAGAGATCTGCAGAAACACCGAACTTTCAAATAGATCGAGATATGCCATAAGAAATATCCTGTCGATTATAAGAAGCCTGAAACTGCTTGCCTATCCGGCCTGTCTTGCTGCCCGATTCACCAGTTCCTTCATTTCTCTCACCGCCCGCTCCATGCCGACAAGGACGGCCCTCGAAACAATGCTGTGCCCGATGTAAAGCCCCCTGATGCCTTCGATGCGCGTTATTGCCTTTACATTGAAATAGTCGAGCCCGTGTCCCGCGTTCACGCCCAGACCTCCGCGCACCGCGATCTTTACCGCTTCGATGACCTTGAACAGTTCCTCTTTCTGTTTTTTCCCCCGAGCGTTTGCGTAGCGCCCCGTATGGATTTCGACCATATCGGCGCCGGTGGTCTTCGCGAGATCGACGTCCATAACGGAGGGGTTGATGAATAGGCTCGCCGGCATACCCCCTTTTCTGAGTTTCATGATCGCCCCGGAAATCCGCTCCTTCTGCGAGACGAGATCGAGCCCTCCTTCCGTAGTCAGTTCCTGCCTTTTCTCCGGAACGAGGGTGACCATATCGGGCTTCACCGAAAGCGCGACCCTGATCATCTCTTCGGTAGCAGCCATTTCGAGGTTCAACTCGCCGGGGACCATCTCGCGAAGCAGTTTCAGGTCCCGGTCCCTGATATGCCTCCGGTCTTCCCTGAGGTGCACCGTAATCCCGTCGGCGCCGCCGAGAAGGGCGAGCGTAGCCGCCATGAGCGGCTCAGGCTCGACTCCTTTCCTCGCTTCTCTGAGGGTTGCCACATGGTCTATATTCACACCCAGAATCATAGAAAAGCCTCCTTGTGAAAACATTACACCGTTTTGCATTAAAATAATAACGGAATCGCATGGATCTTGCCACTCCGGTAGGAACGGCAAAAGGACATAGCGAAAACGCGTCGCGCGTGTCCCCCGCTTTAACCCCTGCGTGTCGCGATTTGCAACCCTGCGGCGTTGACAACGCCTATTTTATCTGCTAACTTTTTCCATGGGATGTTTTCCGCAGGCAGATGCAGGGATATAATGGGGGAGAGAGCAACAGAATGATTTGTCCACCTTCGCGTCGGTGGTCCAAAAACCTTATATATGGTCCGTTCTGAGCAAAGAGCGCCGGCCTTTCCCTACAGGCTCGTCCTGATATTTTTCCTTTTGACCGCCGGCGTCGGAATCGCGGGCTATCTTTACTACGCGAGTCAGAAGGAACACCTCATCAGCCAGATGGGAGGGGAACTTTCCGCCATTGCCGATCTGAAGACATCCCAGATAACAACGTGGAGAAGGGAGAGGATTCTTGACGGGAGTCTGCTTGTTTCCCCTCCGCTCCTGTCACACGTACGGGAGTTTGTGGAGAAACCGGGGGGGCCCCACAGGGAGGAACTCCTTGCATGGCTGAAGATGTTGAAAAAGCAGCCCAGCTACTATGGCGCCTCCCTCGTCGACACGAAAGGAACGCTGCTCTTATCTTCGGAAATCGGTGAAGCCTTCGGAGCTGCCGGGGAGAAACTTGTTGCCGAGGCGCTGGAGGAGAAGAAAATAGTGCTCTCCGATTTTCACAGCACTCCCGCTACCGAAGAAGCCCATATCGACCTCGTCGTCCCGCTGTCTTTGACTGACGGAGGACCGGACGCTCCGCTCGGCGTCTTGTTCATCCGCATCGATCCGAACAGGTTCTTGTACCCCCTGATACAGTCCTGGCCCACTCCGAGCGGGACGGCGGAGACGTTGCTGGTAAGGCGCGAAGGCGATAAAGTCCTCTTTCTGAACGAGCTGCGCCATAGAAAAGATACGGCCATGAAGCTGGCCCTTCCCTTGACGGAGCATCTTCCCGCCGCCATGGCCGTGCGCGGGCGAAAGGGCGTCGTCGAAGAAATCGACTATCGCGGCGTTCCCGTGCTCGCAGCGATAAGGGCGGTGCCTGAATCGCCCTGGTTCCTTGTCGCCAAGATCGACAGGGAAGAGGTGTATGCCCCGATCCGCAGACGCGCCCGGCTCGTGGCGATCATTGCCCTGTCCCTGATCGCGGCATCGGGCGCCGGCGCCGGCTTCTGGTGGAAGAGGCAGAGCGAGGAGTATTACCGCGCGCAGTGCGAGACGGAGTTATTGCGCCGGGCCGAACGTGAAAAGGCGCAGGAGTCGCTGCGGGAGAGCGAGGAGCGATACCGCTCGTTGTTCGCCAATCTTCTGGATGCCTTCTGTTACTGCAAAATGATGTTCGACGACGAGGGACGGCCCGTCGATTACCTCTACCTTGAAGCCAACAGCGCCTTCGAAACGATGAACGGCTTTACAGATGTGGTCGGCAAGAGGGTGACAGACATCATTCCCGGTGTGAGAGAAGCACATCCTGAAATGATCGAAACGTTTGGGCGCGTAGCGATGACGGGTCGGCCGGAGAAATTCGAAATCCATTTTACTCCGACGCACCGCTGGTTCGACGTCTCGGCGTACAGCACGAAGAAGGGATACGTGGCAATCATTTTCGATAACATCACCGAACGCAAACAGGCTGAGGAGAAACTGAAGCGGTACGCGGCGGAATTGAAGAGGAGCAATGAGGAACTCCAGCAGTTCGCCTACATCGCCTCCCACGACCTTCAGGAGCCCCTGCGCATGATCTCGAGCTATCTGCAGCTGATAGAGAAACGATACAAGGATAAACTCGATAAAGACGCGGACGAATTCATTGCCTTTGCGGTCGACGGCGCAAGCAGGCTGCAGCAGATGATCATCGGCCTTCTGGCGTATTCAAGAGTGGGGACGAAGGGAAAGCCTTTCGAGGAAGTGAACTCCGCGGAGGTCCTCGGCACGGCGATCATGAATATGAAGATCGCGATCGAGGAAAGCGGAGCCCTGGTGACCACGGACCGGCTTCCGGTCGTGAGGGCAGACGAGGTCCAACTTGTCCAGCTCTTCCAGAACTTGTTGTCGAACTCCATAAAATTCAGCATGGAGGGGCAGCCCCGCATCCATATTTCAGCGGAACACAATGATGCTGAGTGGGTTTTTTCAGTGCGGGACAACGGCATCGGCATCTCCCCGGAATACAAAGACAGGATTTTCAATATCTTTCAGAGGCTGCACGGAAGGGAGTATCCGGGGGTGGGCATCGGCCTTTCGCTGTGCAGAAAAATCGTTGAGAGGCATGGCGGCCGGATATGGTTTGAGTCGGAAGCCGGAAAGGGAACGACGTTTTACTTTACCATTCCGATAAAGGAGGGAGAAAAAGCATGAATACGAAAGGGAGAGCCGAGCCGATCGAGATATTGCTCGTTGAAGACAACCCGGGCGATGTCAGGCTGGCCGAGGAAGTCTTTAAGGAGGCAAAAGTCGCGAATGAACTTCATGTCGCCAACGATGGTGTCGAGGCCCTCGCATTTCTTCGGAGGGAAGACAAATACAAGAATGCCTGCAGACCGGATATAATACTTCTTGACCTGAACCTGCCGAAAAAGGGCGGGCATGAGGTGCTTTCCGAGATCAAGGCCGACGATGACTTGAAGCGCATCCCTGTCGTGATACTTACGGTTTCAAAGGACGAAGAGGATGTCGTAAAGAGTTACAACCTCCATGCGAATTGTTTTATCACCAAGCCCGTGGACCTGAATCAGTTTTTAAACGTCGTGAAGTCGATAGAGGACTTCTGGCTGACAATAGTGAAGTTGCCCCCGAACGGAGAGAGATAGGATGAGCGTACCGCAGATAAGGGTCTTGCTGATCGAAGACAACCCCGGCGATGTCCGGTTGATACAGGAGATGCTCAGGGAGAGTCCCGGGGTAAAATTCGATTTTGCTTCCGCCGGAAGCCTTGCTGAAGGGTTCGAGGATATTGAAAAAGGCAGCGTCGATATTGTACTTCTCGATCTCGGCCTCCCGGACAGTCAGGGGCTCGCTACTCTCGCTGCAACTCTTTCAAAGAGACCGGAGATGCCGATCATAGTCCTCACAGGCCTGACCGATGAGACGGCCGGGGTAAATGCCGTCAACGAGGGGGCCCAGGATTATCTGATAAAGGGGCAGTTCGAAAGCGCACTGCTCGTCCGCTCCGTCCGCTACGCAATCGAGCGCAAGCATGCGGAAGAGTCCTTGAAGCAGAATTTGCGCCTGAATCAGATCCTCCTGGACAGTTTCCCGTGCGTGGCCCTGCTCCTGCGTCCCGAAACCCGGGAAATAGTGGCCTCGAACCAGGCGGCGAAGAACGTGGGCGCTGTCCCCGGCATGCGGTGCTTCAGCACATGGGGACAGCGGGAATCGCCCTGCCCCTGGTGTCTTGCCCCGAAGCTCTGGGCCACGGGCCGGCCCCAACAGCTCGAGATCGAGGCGCTGGGGGTAGTGTGGGACGCCCATTGGATTCCTGTGTCGCCCGGCCTGTACATGCATTTCGCCTTCGATATCACCGAGCGCAGGAGGGCGGCGAGCGAGATAAATTTTCTGGCCTCCATCGTCAGGAATGTTCCCGACGCCATTTGCTCCGTCGACCTGAATGCGAATATCACTTCATGGAATAAGGGCGCTCAAAATATGCTGGGGTATGCGGCCGAGGAAGTTATGGGAAAACCGGTCACCGTCACCATCCCGGAGGAGATCGCGCAGCAGGAGCTCGATCATTGCATAGGCATTTTGAACAGGGACGGCTTCTTTACCGGGTACGAATCAGCAAGGATCGGAAAAAACGGCAGGCGCGTGCCCGTGGAGATTGCCGCGGTCGCACTGAAGGACGAAAAGGGAGCTGTCACGAGTTACACCTCCATAATGCGGGACATTACTGAACGCAAAAAGGCTGAACAGGAGATCGCCGAAGCGCTCGAATTCAACCGCGAGATATTCAAGGCCTCTTCCATCGCCATTCTTATCTACGACCGCTCGGGACAGTGCGTCTCGGCCAACGAGGCTGCGGCAAGGTCGGCCGGGGCGACAGTGGAACAACTGCTCGGGCAGAACTACCGAAATCTGGAATCATGGCGAACATCAGGGATGGCAAAGGCGGCGGAGGCCGCATTGTCCACAGGGGTTGAGCAGATGCTGGATGCCCATGTCGTTTCTACCTTTGGAAAAGAATTGTGGGCTGCCTGCCGCTTCGTGCCCTTTCGGACCGCCGGCGAATCTCACCTGCTTACCCTGCTGACCGACATCACCGAGCGCAAAAAAGGAGAAGAACAGCTCAAGGAGATCAATGAGTGCTTCCTGGAATTTGTGCCCGACCCCCATGAGAACATTCAGCGTCTCACCGCCCTTTGCGGGAAACTGATGAGAGCCACCGCCGCCCTTTACAACCGGCTCGACAAAGGCATGCTCTGCTCTTTCGGACGGTGGAACACGCCTCCCGATTATAACCCTGAGGACAAGCCTGAAGGGCATATCTGTTATGACGTGATCACGAAAGGTGGTGACCGGGTCTTTGTCGTTCGCAACCTGTCCAAGACACGGTATGCGAAAACCGACCCCAATGTGATCAAGTACAAGCTGGAGACCTACGTCGGCACGCCGGTTATGTTTGGAGACGCTCCTCTCGGTTCGCTGTGCGTCCTGTATCAGGATGATTTCATTCCGTCCGAGGCCGATAAGCGCTTGATGGGAATTCTGGCCTCCGCGATCGCAGTCGAGGAACGGCGCGGGTCCGGTGAAAAAGCACTGCGGGAGAGTGAAGAACGCCTGCGTCTCGCTCTCGGCGCGGCAAACCAGGGACTGTATGACCTGAACATACAGACCGGCGAAACGGTCGTCACCCCCGAATACGCCCTGATGCTGGGATATGATCCCGGGGAGTTTCATGAGACGAACGCACAATGGATCGAACGGCTCCATCCGGAGGAGCGGAAGCGCGTGACAGCGGTGTACCGCGCGTATATCGCCGGGGAGCTTTCCGAATACCGGGTCGAATTCAGGCAGAGGATGAAGTCCGGAAACTGGAAGTGGATCCTGTCCATGGGAAAGACCGTGGAGCGCGACTCCGCCGGCAAGCCTTTGAGAATGCTCGGTACCCACACCGACATTACCGAGCGCAAAAAGGCTGAAGAAGAGCTTATGCTCCTTTACCGGCAGATAAAGGAGGAAGCGGAGATCTCCCATTCCCTCGTGAGAATAGTGAACGCACTGAACACAAGTCTCAGTGAAAGCGAACTCATACGAAACGTGATGGGTCTCGTGCCGAATTACCTGAGGTTCGACAGGACAATGATCTTTCTCTACGACGAGGCGCTCAGGGGCTTTGTTTTCTCAGCCGGACACGGGCTGACCCCGGTCGAAGAAGGGGTGCTCGTCTCACGCACCTTCAGAGAGGAAGATTTCCCGGCCATGGCCGAATTTCTCAGGGGAGAAGAAATCGTGATCGAGAACGCGGCGGAAAATGCTCTCCTTACTAAAGAGCTTATCGAGACATTCCGGATCGGAAGTATCGTTATGGTCCCCATCACGGTAAGAGGAAAGGTCATCGGGGGAATAGTGGGCAATTACAGGAAAGCAAACCCCATCGACCGCAAGGACCTGATGCTCATAAAAGGACTTGCCGACGGGATCGCAGTGGCCCTCCAGAACAGCAGGCTCTACAAGGAATCTCTCGAAAGACTGATGGAACTGTCGGTCAAGATCGAGACGATCAAAACGATGTCTCAGTTCGACAAGGAGATCCTGTCCTCCATAGACAGGGACAGCATTCTCAAGACGGCCGCCGCCATGATAAACAGGATAATCCCCTGCGACAGGGCGGCCGTCGTCCTTAAGGAAGGCGCAGGCTGCAGGGTAGTTTCAGAATGGGGCGCGGGGACTATGGTTGATAAAACCTACCCGCTGAAAGAACTCCATTTCGAGGCCTTCGACAAAAACCGCGTTTCCCTCTATCTCGCCGACCTGCCGGCAGACACCTGCCCCTATCATAGAGAGCTGAGCAAGGTGGGCATCATATCCGCGCTCCTCGTCCCTCTCGTCACGAAAGATGGGGTTACCGGTTTTCTCGATGTCGGCTCGACGCGCCCCGGAAGGCTGACCGCCGGGCATCTCACCACTGCCGAGAACCTCGCGTCCCAGATTGCGGTGGCCCTCGAAAACGCGCGTCTCTACGAGGAACTTCAGGAGCTTCTGATCAACACCATCACCTCCCTTGCTTCAGCGATCGACGCAAAATCCCCCTGGACCAAGGGACATTCCGAAAGAGTCACGAAATACGCCGTCGAAATCGGCAGGGAAATGGGGCTTGGGGAAGAGGAACTGGAACGGCTGAAGCTCTCCGGCCTCCTCCATGATATCGGAAAGATCGGCACCTATGACCTGCTTCTCAATAAATTGGAGAAATTCACGGCGGAAGAATTTGCGCTGGTCAGGAAACACCCCGGCAAGGGCGCCGAGATACTCGCGCCCATAAAGCAGCTGAGCGACGTCATCCCCGGCATCCTCCATCACCACGAGCGCTACGACGGAAAAGGTTACCCCGCAGGCATCAAGGGAGAAAAGATACCCCTCTTCGCGCGGATACTCTGCGCGGCGGACTCCTTTGACGCGATGACCGCGGACAGGCCTTACAGGGCTGCTCCGGGCAGGGAATACGCCATTTCGGAACTCAAGGGGTGCTGCGGCACACAATTCGATCCCCGCGTGGTCGAGGCCTTTCTCAGGGTTCTCGAAAGATGGAACGGATGAACCGGGACTGTCCCGGGGACCAGGAATTCGTGGTCGTTTCCGCCGGCTTCGCCGGGACAATGCGGTAAATAGAGACAGTGAACCGGAGGTAATAGGTAGAGGGACATGAAAGACATTGAAGCGTTTGTGTTCGGCAAGATGCCGACAGGGGTAATTGTGTTCGACCGGAAGCTGGGTGTTCTCTTTGCGAACAGGCGGGCGGAACTGTTTCTCAAGCGGTTCAGGCTTCCCAATGAGGTGACGACCGTTTCGAGGAGGATCTTCGACGCGATCACCCTTGCGAGGGTGAAAGAAACGATCCCGGGAGAGGTCCATATCATGAAGAAGTTCGAGGACTCTCCGAACAACTGGATATTCACGGTCCACTTCTGCGAAGAACCCGGCCCCTTCGTGGCCGTCTTCATCGTTGAGGAATCGCTTTCGAACAAATTCGACCTCGCGAAGATCCGGATGCAGTTCCGACTGACGAGAAGGGAAACGGATGTGATGAGACGCGTACTGAACGGTATGAAGAACACGGAAATCGCGGAAGAGCTCGAGATCGCCGAGCAGACGGTGAAGGACTACCTCAGCAATATCTACATGAAGATTGGCGTCGAGAACAGGTTCGCGCTGATGAGCTTTCTCCTGACGCTGGCGGGGTCCGAGCCTGCCCGTGGCTGAGCCCGGAAGAGACCTTCCGCGCCGGTCCTCCCGCCACTACGCAGGTAGGATTGACTTGTCCCGCTGCGGGATTCATAGTATGGTCATGAACGGCAAACCGGAGACAAGGTGAGGAGGGCATACGCCGTCTGCAAAAGAAACTCGAACTTCACAATGAAAAGATGCACCGCGGCTACAAACTGTCGCTCAGCGTCGGGATATCGTACTATGATCCCGAACATCCTTGTTCTCTCGACGAACTGCTGAAAAAGGGAGACAGGGCGATGTACGAACAGAAAAAGACCAGGCGGGAATCGTAGTTGTCATTCGCCGGCAAAAAAGAACCTTTCCCGGAGACACCAGGCCGGACAATACGCCACGCGACTCTCATGCCGAAAGGGGCTACTGCTCGTACTTGAAGACGTACTCGTCCGGTTTCGCCATGCCGAAATCCTCTCTCGCATATTTCTCGATATAGAAAGGGTTCTCTTTGAGGAGTTTCAGTTCCGTTTTCAGCTGCGCGTTGGTCGCTTCGATCTGCCCTATTTCGCTGACCAGGTGGGTCTTCTTTTGCGCCAGTTCGCGGTACCGGAGGAGTCCGGTCTCGCCGAAGGTAAACCGTGCCGCGAAGTAAAGGATGCTGAGACAGACAATCGTAAAAAAGATAAGGCGCCTCTTCTTGATCTCCGAGGTCACCTGCTTCCTGAGACGGTTATCGTAGCTCATTGTATCAAATTATACAACGCGTCCTTTCCTTTGTACAGTGCCGAACCCCCGAGCTCTTTCTCGATCTCCATCAGCCTGTTGTATTTCGCCACCCTGTCGCTCCTCGAAAGCGAACCCGTCTTGATAAAGCCGGTGTTGCACGCGACGGCGAGGTCTGCGATCGTGGTATCCTCGGTCTCCCCCGAGCGGTGGGAAACGACAGCGGTATAGCCCGCCCTTTTCGTCATCTCTATCGCGTCGAGCGTTTCGGTGAGGGTGCCGATCTGGTTCAGCTTGATCAGGACCGAGTTCGCTATTTTCTGTCTGATCCCTTCCCTGATGATTGCCGTGTTTGTGACGAAGATATCGTCGCCTACGAGCTGGACCGACTTTCCGAGCATCCGGGTCAGACGTTTCCAACCTTTCCAGTCCCGCTCCGAAAGACCGTCCTCGATCGAGAGGACGGGATAGCGGTTCATCAGCTTCTCATAGTACTCGATGATAGCGTCCGAGGAATAGACCTTGCCTTCGAAGCGATAACCTTTCTCCGAGTAGAATTCCGAAGCGGCCGCATCAAGGGCGATCGAGATGTCCCTTCCCGGCACATAGCCTGCCTCCTCGACGGCGCGGATGATCAGCCTGATCGCCTCTTCGTTGTTCTTGAGGTCCGGAGCAAACCCTCCCTCGTCGCCGACCGCAGTATGAAGTTTGTTCTTCTTCAGAATCGCTTTCAGGCTGTGGAAGACCTCGGAGGCCGCGCAGACCGCGGCGGAGAAATTGGGAAGACCCGCAGGCACGATCATGAACTCCTGGATGTCGAGATTGTTGTCGGCATGGGCGCCTCCGTTCAGAATGTTCATCATCGGCACCGGGAGTTCTTTCGCGTTACATCCGCCGATGTACCGGTAAAGGGGGATACCGAGCTCTGCAGCCGACGCCTTGCAGACGGCAAGGGACACGCCGAGAATCGCGTTCGCTCCGAGGCGCGATTTATTGTCCGTACCGTCGAGTTCCTTCATGAGGTCGTCGACCGAAACCTGGTCCATCGAGTCGAGCCCCGCAAGCTTCGGTCCGATCTCCTGCACCACGTTGCTTACCGCGTTAAGCACACCCTTGCCGTGATACCTGCTTCCACCGTCTCTCAGTTCGAGGGCTTCGCGCTCACCCGTGGACGCCCCCGAGGGCACCGCAGCCTTTCCCGATACCCCGCAGTCCAGAACGACTTCCACCTGGACGGTCGGATTTCCCCTCGAGTCCAGTATTTCCATTGCCTTGACGTCGATAATATTTCCCACAGCACCCTCCTTCGAAAAGAATTCTGTTCTACCGCTTTTGCTTCCGTCATACCGTCATGTCCGGGACCGCCGCCCGACCCGAAAGCTTCTCCCAGGCGGAAGAACGGCGCCGCCCGGTTGCCGGCGAACGTGCGAGCGTGCATCTGCCTCCCGCGTGTAAGACCCCTTGCGTCATTGCAGATACTGCCTCAGGCTGTCTTCAATCCGCCCCATATCTGTCGGCACCTCAGCCAGTTCCGACCGGGCCGAGATCTGCCTCAGGCACGTCTCGGTGAATATCCTGAACTGCCGTGTCTTGTCGAGTATCTTATCGAACCCCCTTCCGCTCGTGTCGTCCCTGTTGAACGCGAGCACCTTGTCGAAAAAGGAGACAAACTCTTCGTAGTCGTCATATCTGAGAAGCTTGAAGGTAAAACTCTGAAAGTAGAGCATGAAGTTCCTCATCGCATCGAAAACGTGCATCCTCTCCTCCTGCGTGGTCTCCTTTTCGATCAGACCGAGGAACCTGTTCAGGATGAAGACGTCCTCCCTCAGTCTCATGGACTGTTCGCGCTTCGTGATAAAGGTGTCGAAGACATCGCCCCCGCCCACCTCAGGGCTGAAGAACTGGACGATCTGCACGATGCTCTGTTCCGTAAGGTTCTTCAATATCCCGTGGCCGTTTTCAAGCTTTCCTTTCAGATACTGCGGCGATTTGTTCCTGAAGATTTCCTTGAGCTCCTGGAGAAAAACCCTCCTCGACTCCATCGAGAACTGGTAGGATACCACCCTGAGGGTCATCCTGAAGCCCTCGTCCTGGACCTTGCGCCCCGTGCGGGTCAGGTAGTCCAGGAAGGCGGCGAACTCGGACCGCAGAAGCAGAATGATCAGAAGCGAAGAGTGAAGAGAACCGAACCTGTTCGATGTGTCGGCGTACCGAAGATACCTCAGAAACCTGAAGAGATACACGAGGATCACTGAAGTATAGTTCCTCATCTCCCGGTCCTTTATTGTCCTCACCACTTTCGAGATCTCCCGGTTCTCGATGACGTCGAACTCCGGATTCGGGTCCTTCCTGAAAGGATTGAAAAAGACGTTTTCCCTTATCTCCCTTCCCGCGAGCTGCCCGATGTTCTGATAGGTGAGGTACGGTATATGTTCCGTCCTGAGGATGTCGGAAACGATCCCCTTGAGGTTTATGAAGGAATCATACAGGAGGAAGAGACTCTTTTCGGGAACGTCCTGCTTGTAGAGTTCTTCCCTGATGGCGTCCCTCCTTTTGTCGTTCAGGAATTTCGCCTGGGCGAACTTCTGGAACCAGTAGACGTTCTTTCTGTTCTCGGGCATGACCAAGTCGAGAAGGCCGATCGTCCTCAGGATGGTGTCCCTGACTGCGGAGAGTTCGTCGGAGAAGTTCCTGTTTGCCACGTTCTCCTTTGAAAGGGGGAGATTCTCGATGTTGAAGAACCGGTCCAGGGCGCGCAGAAGGACGTCAATCTCAGAGAACACCTCCCGGTGCTTCTTTCGCACGAGAGAGAGCCAGTTTTCCGTGTCCGTCTGAGTCGGCATCAGCGCCTGCCCGCGTCATTTTTTGAGCGCATGAATCGCCTCGCCGTGGACGTCTTCCGCCGCCTCCTTGAGGCCTTCGGAGAGTGTGGGATGGGCATGGATCGTTTCCGCAATCTCCCTCGCCTTCACTCCTGCCTGCATCGCAACGGCGACCTCATGAATGAGGTCGGAGGCATGTGCCCCCATGATGTGCGCCCCCAGTATCCTGTCCGTCTGCCGGTCCGCGATGATCTTGAAAAACCCCGATATCTCAGCGATGGCATGGGCCTTGCCGAGGGTCCTGTACTGGCAGCGCCCGATCCTGACAGCCACTCCTTTTTCCTCAGCCTCATGCTCTCTGAGCCCGACCGACGCTATTTCGGGAGAGGTGAAAATGGCTGCAGGGACCACGGAATAGTCCATTGTGACATCGTTGCCGCATGCGTTGCATGCAGCAACGATACCCTCCCTGGAGGCCTTGTGGGCCAGCAGCGGGCCTCCCACCACGTCACCGACCGCGTAGATTCCCTTTACATTCGTCTCCATCTTCCCGTTCACGACGATCTCGCCTTTCTTCCCCTTCTCTATTCCCAAGGCCTCGAGCCCGATCCCGCGACTGTTCAGTGCCCTGCCGATCGAGACGAGAACCTTCTCCGTCACCATTTCCTCTCCGTTGGAGAGCGACGCGCGGATACCGCCGTCTTCGTGTTCGATCTTTGTGACCCCCGTGCCGGTGAGGAGTCTGATCTTTTTCTTCTTGAACTCCCGCTCCAGGAGTTCCGAGATCTCGCTATCCTCGGTCATCACCGCCCTCGGCATCACCTCGACCATCGTCACCGCTGTTCCGAGTTCGGAGAATATGCACGCAAACTCGGACCCGATCACCCCTGCCCCGACAATGAGGAGGGTCCGGGGGATTTCTCTGATGACAACGGCATCGTCACTCGAAAGGACGGTCTCCCTGTCGAAGGGGAAGGCGGGAATCTCCGCGGGCCTCGAGCCCGTGGCGATGATGATCCTGTCCGCTTCGATCCTTTCCTTCGTCCCGTCTTCTTTCTCCACCTCCACCTCTGTCGGGCTGAGCAATGTACCTCTGCCCTCGACAAGCACGACTCCCCAGCTTTTGAAAAGCGCTCTGATCCCCTTTACCTGTATCGAGACGACCTTGTCTTTCCGCTCCATCATCTTTGCGAGATTCGGAGAGACGGAGCCGCTCAGGTCGATCCCGAAAGCGGCAAGGTCTTTCGTCTTCTCGAACATCTCGGCCGACGCAATAAGCGTCTTCGTGGGGATGCAGCCCCAGTTAAGACAGGTGCCGCCGACCTCTTCGTTCTCAACGACCGTGATCCCGGCGCCGAGCTGCGCACCTTTCAGCGCGGCAACGTACCCGCCGGGTCCCCCGCCAAGGATCACGATTCTCATTTCGCCTCTTCTTCGAGATACTGTTCGTACTCCGAGGAATCCATGAGCTCGTCGAGTTCCGCTTCATCATCTATTTCAAGCACGGCGATCCAGCCCCTTCCGTAAGGTTCTTCATTGATTATTTCAGGAGACTCCGCGAGTTCCTCATTCACTTCGATCACGGTCCCGCTCGCCGGGGCTATCACGGAGGATGTCGCCTTTGTGGATTCTATTTCGGCAAGCTCACTGTTCGCTTCAACGGTCGTATTGGCGTCGGGGAGATCGATATAAACGATATCTCCAAGCGCTTCCTGGGCATGGTCCGTAATGCCGATAGTCGCCCTTTTCCCCGATACCTTAACCCATGTGTGCTCCTTGTGATATTTGAGATTCTCTGGATTCATCCCTTCCTCCTTTGCGCGTTCTGCGTGAATTTCTACCATAGTCCTTTCACTTTGTCAATGAGTATTTCCTCAGCGTGGTCACGCCTTTCCGACCACGGGATATGCTACCTTTTTACCTCAAATCAACCGGCTTGTGAACGGCGACG
>JAMCWJ010000061.1 GCA_023475105.1 Nitrospirota bacterium | reverse complement strand
CAAGGGACAGGACCTGAGGGTGTCGCTCCAGTATTCGAAGACGGATTATGACAAACAGGACCTGACGAACCCGAATACCCAGGACTTCAGTACGCTGACTGCGATGCTCCAGTTCCTGTTCTGAGGAGAGTCGTTTTTAAAGAGAACTGAAGAGAGAAAATGTTCAGGGAAAGGGTTAAATCCCTTTCCCTGAACAAAGTACGTGGAAATAATTGGACGAAAAGCAGTCGACAAGTTTTGTTACGAGAATTTCAAAAGTCAATAAACCAGTCTGACCCCCGATCCGGTCGGTGGAAAACTTTCCTTCTACCAGTTCTCCTCCAAAAGCTCGAAGTGTGCTTGGGCGTGGTCGCAGGCAGGGCATTTGGCTGGCGTGTCCGCGCCTTCATGGATATAGCCGCAATTCCTGCATTTCCACTTTCTGGGCGCTTCACGCCTGAAGACGCGGGTTTTCTCGATGTTTTCTAGCAGGCCCAGATAGCGCTTTTCATGTTGCTCCTCGGCCACGGCTATGGATCTCAAGACGGCAGCAATGACGGGGAAGCCTTCTCTATCGGCCACCTGTGCGAATTCAGGGTACATGACACTATGTTCGTAGTTTTCTCCTGCGGCGGCGGCTTTGAGGTTTGCACTTGTGTCACCTATTATCCCTGACGGAAAGACTGCCATCACCTCCGCTTCTCCGCCTTCAAAGAACTTGAAAAGCCGCTTGGCGTGTTCTTTTTCGTTGTCGGCCGTCTCTAAGAAGAATCCGGCAATTTGTTCGTAGCCCTCTTTCTTTGCCTGGGAGGCAAAGTACGTATACCGGTTCCTCGCCTGCGACTCACCGGCAAAGGCGGTTAGGAGATTCCTTTCCGTTTTTGTCCCTTTAATACTTTTCATGTTTCCACCTCAGTTACGATTGTTAACAGCCAATATGTTGCTCAAATTCTATCGCAAAAAAAGTGCGGTGATGAATCCGATAGCGGTTTCACCTACATTCTCCATTCCCTGGCGACCCTGGCGAATGCGCGGATATTTTCATAGGGGACGGTCGGGGGAATATCGCAGCCGGGCATAAGGATGAACCCGCCATCCGTCCCCGCCGTCTCGATCACCCTTCTGCAGGCATCCTCCACTTCCCGGACCGTGCCCTGAAGCAGGACCTTCACCGGGTCCACATTTCCCGCAAAGCACATCGCGCCGTGAAGCACCTCCTTTGCTTTCGCAAGGTCGGTCTTGTGGTCGAGACTTATGCAGCTCGCGCCGGTGAGCGGGTAAAGGTCGAGCCTGTCGGTCGTGTCTCCGCAGATGTGCAGGATGGTGCGCGCGCCTTTTGTCCCGGCCCAGCCGGTAAAATCCTTCATCGCGGGCAACACAAACTGTTCGAACTGCTTCCTCGAAATGAGATCGCCTGAAGCGGTCGGCTCCCCCAGCAGAATGACGTCGAGCATACCCGGGGACAGGAGCGGGTCATAGAAGCGCATAAGGACTTCAGCGGCAAACCCCACTGCCTTTCGGGCAAAAGCAGGCTCTTTGTGAAGGGCCTTCATCATCACTTCCTCTCCGATAAGCCGTGCGCCGAGAGTGAACGGCCCCCACGCCGTAAGGGTAACTACATAGTCCTCGCCGACCGCGGCCCTTACGATACCGTATGCGTCTCTGATCGTCCGCAGAACCACGTCTGTTTCGATCCGCGCCGGGTCGAGTCTTGCAAGGTCTTCTTCCGAGGAAACGATGGGAGATTCGATGTCAGGGGCGCCGATGTCCCTGTATTTGATCTTCCCTCCCAAAGCGGCGACAGGGAAGTTTGGGTAACCCGAACCGACATAGATGATGTCGCTGAGCAGTCTGTCCGACAGACCCAGGATCATCCCCGCCATCTTCGGAGCATCCGTCGAAAGTTCCCTGAACGAAGTGCCGCAGTGGTGGACACTCCACATGCCGGCGCCGATGAGCGCCACGGGAATCCTGTCTGCTTTCCCTCCCTCAAAGGCCTTCACTATGGCTTCCCTGGGCTTCATCATTGCTCCATGACTTTCCGGAGGACGCCGATTAATCCTTCCGGGACACCTGATCGAGCGCGTTCAGAATGTTTGTCTCATTCACGTCCCTTGCGCCGACGAACCGGACCGCCTTTTGATTCTTTGCGTTCTGCACGATCACGGTGGGTGTCGACTTCACATTGAACTTCCTGATGATTTCGTCATAGAACTTCATGCCCCTGCTGACGCTCAGAAACGCAAGAGGCTGATAGGTCATCCCCAGGGGCGCCATGACACTCTGGACTTGCTCGGGACTCGGCTCCTTTGTCTTCATCGTCAGGGTCATCAGGGCCTTTCTGAGCTCGATATACCGCATCTTGTCGTTCACGAGAAAGGAAAGATTGTAGGGCGTGTAATTCAGCGACTCGGGATGCACGGGGAAATCGACGAAGACGATCTTCGCCCTCCTGCCGGCGGCAGGCACCGTCCGTTCGATTTCCTGTTCCGCCTTGCGGCAAGCAGGGCAGAACCAGTCCGTAATGATATAGACCTCGAGGGAGCTGTTCTTGTCCCCGAGGAATATATCGGGCACACTTTCCTGTGCCTCGCTTTTTCGCACACCGTTGTATGCGACCATGAAACCGGCAACAAAAATCACCAAAAAAAATACTGCCTTTTTCAGTACGGTCATTGCCATTACCTTCCTTTCCTTTCCTGTTGAAATAATCTCTTGTATTCTTTCGAAGGACAGCAGCAGGGCGAGGACAAAAACCGTCGCCGCGATGCCGAGACAGAGGGGGCACCACTGCTGTATCCTGTACTTCTGGATGAGGAGAAACGCGACCTCGGCGCCGCCTGCACCGAAGATCATCAGGAGAAAAAGCTTCGGGAATATCGTGCTGAAACGGCCGAACTCGTAGACGACTCCCGCCGCCAGGAAAAATACGATTCCGAAGACCGCGAAGGACAGGCCGAAGAGCGTGTACTTGTGGACCTCCGAGCAGGCCGAGGTGCCGCACAGGTCCAGTTCCGAGGCGATAGAGAGCAAGAGCCCCAGAAGGAGAAGTATTCTTACAAAGACATGCCTTTTCAGTCTCACGCGCCGCCGCCTGCATTCCCGTCCGGAGAACGCCGCCCGGGAACTTGTTTATATTACCATATCCATTATTCCCGGCGCTCGTGCGCCGATGTGGACGTGCCGGCGCGCAGGCCTTTCATACGTGAACCGGCGCTTACTTTCTGATCCAGTTCCCCTCGGGGGTCTGAATCCACCACCCTTTCTTGGCCGAGTCGCGCCTTATCGAGGCAAACTCCTCGGTCGCCTGAGGCATCACCTGCCGGAGGTTCTGCTCGTTTTCCGGGACCCGGTTGATCCGGATGATCGCCCTCGCCATGCCTTTGATCACTGTCCGCCTGTCGGCGTTTTCGGCATCAAGGATCCTTTTGTCGGCGGGAGACAGGGTTTTTTCCCTCGGGACCAGCATTCCGTCCTTTGCTTCTCCCAGGGCGCCGCTGTCCCTCAGCTTGTCCGTGTCGGCAATCCTCGCGCCCATTTCCCTGTATGCATTCACCACATCGGGCATCTTCTTCACGATCTCGGCAATCTTCTCCGCGAGACCCGCTTCCTGGGCGTATGCCGTCGCCACAAGGTCGAACCGGATCGAACTCTCGGGTTTACCCGCGGGTTGTTTCACGGGCTTCTCCTCCGGCGCCATCAACTCTTTTTCGAGAGTCTTGTACGCTTCCTTCACGTCTTTTTCAGGAAAATAGATATTGACGGTGATTACCGCACATGACGCGATGATGAAGAACATCGTGGCAATAAAAAACCTGACTCTCCTTTTCATGATCGCTCCTCCTTTGTCGTCTTCTGAAGGACACGCGCTACTGCGCATCCTTTGCTCTTTGAGCGGCTTCCGCTATCGTCCAGAGCAGACGATCGATCCCGATCCTGTTGTTGAAAGGCGCAACCTTCACCGAGAGGTCCCTCATACCGAACAGGGTCCTGTGCGATATCTCGAGCTCTCTGAAAATGATATCGCCGCCCTCGAGATACAGGTCCATTACGCCCTTGTCGAACGGCCTGTCCCCAAGGTAGCTCTTGAAAGACGGCCCCGCGACTTTTTGGAGAAACTGCCTGCTGATCTTTGTCTCCTCATCGCCCGAGCGGTAAGTCCAAAAGTCGGCCTTGCCGAGCAGATTGCCGATCCCGGCCCCTGAACCTTTCAGCGTTCCCGTACCGTCGACCCTTCCCGAGATGTAGCCCCTGACCGGCCCGATCTCTTCACAGAGTTTTGTGAGGCTGAGCCCTTCCAGGAGAAACCCTGCCCGATACCTGAGTCCTTTCGAAAAATCGAAAAAGGCCGAACCGTTCAGCCTGCCTCCGAATATGTTAGCACCGAAACGGGGGATATTCAAAGCGTTCCCTTCCTGCTTCACCCAAAAGGTGACTCCATCGAAAAGCCTGAACCCGTACCGCACGGAACCTGCGCTCACTCGCCGGTATTCTCCGTTCCGCATCGGGCCGGAATAGTATTTCCTGAGCTGCGCGAATTCAGAACGCCCGAAGAAAGGCATGGCGACCGCAATCTCCCCGTGCTCCTCCGTGCTGTACCGGAAAGGAAGCGTGCCTTCTATCGGGCCGATCGAGTATTCTCCGTTCTCGCCTTCGATCAAGACGTGCGCGACCCTGAGTTCGCCGCCCAGCATCATTCCCGATGCCCGATATCCGATCGTCGCCCCCAAAGACAAAGAACCGTCAAGCCCTGCATAGAGGAGCGGGTCGGGAAACACGTCCCAAAGGGAACTTCTCAACTCCGTTATCTTCGTCTCCGGCAGCAACACTTTTGCAGTGACGCTTCTCTCCTTGCCCGCAAATCCCTTTACCTCGCCCGAGACCGTGGCGCGCACCTTTCCTGCGACGAGGTCTGTCGAGAAGCTGCAATCCTTTCCCGCAAACGCGGCCGAGACGCTCAGTCCTGCCTCCTTCAGCAGCGCCCTTTTATCTTCCCTCTTCTCCAGGGAGAGATTCTGCGCCTCGGCCGATAGGGCGCCCTGCAGGGAGGAAGAAGAATTCACGGTGCCGATGAAAACCGCGCGACTCAAAGTCCCTGAAAGTAGATAGGGGAGGTTCGCTAGGCGGGACGATCCGCCTGCGAGGACGCCGAGATCGATATTTTCGAGGTCCATTTCCGCCCTGACGGGAAAGAGGCCCCGCGAGAAGCTGCCCGCGGCCTTGAGCGCCGCCTTGCCCCCCGCCACTTCGACGCCGGGGATATCGAGGGAAATCCCTTCCTTGCCGAAGCGGATGTTCCCTGAAGTCATCTTTGCACGGACCCCCCGATAGGAACCCTGCACCGAGGACAAGACCGCCTCTCCGCGCAACCCTTTTCCGTCCGCCCCAACCTCGAGAACAAGGTCGGCATTATCCAGCGCCGACCCCCATGCGGGATAGCGGACGCTCATGTCCTTGATCGTGAACAGGTACGCGGCCTCTTTCTCGTCGCGCCTCGCGGTGATCATGCCGGCCGATGCGCCCATCTCTTCGGAACCGGCAGTGAGGTCCCTGATCGCGATCAGGTTTCTCCGGAAGTCAATTACGAAGCTGCCGGAAAGCTTATGCACTCCGTAATCGCCATAGAGAACGCGATTCACTTTGATGAGACCTTTGCCGCGAAAGAACTCCTTTCGGGAGACACGCCCTTCAAGCCAGAAATCGGATTCGTCGAGACGAACGGCCGAGCCGTCCTTCATCCTGAGCCCCAGACGCGGGAAATGGATATCCGAACGGACCTCGGCCCTCCCGGTTCTCCCTCGGACCGTCATCGAAAAACGCGCGTTCGCCGAATCGCTTTCGACATAATCACCGAGATGCAGGAGTTCCGCCGACACCGAGGCGTCGAGAGTAACCTCTTTGCCCGTCGAAAAAACGAGATCGGCCTCCGCCTTTTCGATGCCGATCCGGGCCGACTTCACCGAGGCCTGCCTTAGCCTGAGCGCTCCTATGATCCTGGGCATCCCGTCTCCGATCGCACCCCGTATTTTTACCGTATCGGACGACGCTTCTCCACTGATTTCGAACCCTTTCAGGAAGCGGAAGCGCGACAGGTCCATCCGCTTGACCCGGACATCTGCCGCATACGCGGCTTTCTCCCCCAGACCGGTGACCGCTCCCGTCAGATGAAGTGAACCTCTGTCTCCCGTCTGCACCGAAAGATCGTTGATTGCAATCGAGTCGTCACGAGGACTGAGAAAGGCGTTCAGGCCGACCCTGACATCCCCGGCGCCTCTCCTGAAAAAGGCAAATCCTCCCCGGCCCTCCAGCACGATCGTCGAGGCAACGCTCAGTCCCTCCGCAGTATCTCCCTTCGCGCTTGCGTCCAGTGCGATTCTGATCTTCTCCGAATCTACGCGGTATCGCGCCACTGCCTCCCTGAATGCGGCGAGGCCGAAGTCCCTTGCGGAGACCGATAGATTCAGTCTTTTTGAAGTGTCGTTCAGATATACCGACCCTTCAACCCGGACTGCATTGCCCGCATAGGAGAAGGCGCCGCTCACGGACGTCTTGGTCCCTTCCCGGGAAGAGAGGTCTTTCAGCGTGAGATCGATGTCCTTCCCGGTTAGAAGGGCATCGCCATTCACCGAAACGCTTCCTGAACCGATCGCGAGCGCTTCGATGTGATAGGGGGTCACGCCCTTTTCCGAGAGAAGCCGTCTGAGCCTGTCCGAAATGTTCAGTATCGTTTTCTTCGCGAAGAGCAGCGTGAGGTCCGGGGAACTGATGCTGATGCTCCGGAAGGAGAGTCTCCCCCTCGCGAGTTCGGCCCACCTCGGAGTCAGGGAAACGCTCCTGATGCTCAGAAGCCGTCCCGAACCGGGTTCGCCCGGGTTGCTCACGACGATATCATAAAGGACGACTGCTCCGCCTGCGCCGAAGGAGAAATTGCCGAGGCTCACGCTCTGGCCCAGAAATACCGTCGCCTTGTCGGAAAGCTTTTCGATAAACACCCTCTTGAGGTCGAGATAGCGCGTCCAGGCGATGCCGATAGCGACAACGGCGAAAGTTGCAAGGACGGCAGCGGCGACAGCAAGTCTCTTTTTCCGGTTCTTTGCCATACGTGCCTCTCTCTTAATGCAGCACAGGGGGTTGCAACCGCCGTGACAGACGGTTGTTTGCAGAAGGCTTTCGCTGCTTCATTGCCGAGGAAAAAGAGGCTGCCGCTGGTCACGCGGAGCAGCTCCGGTCCCATCTCTCGGCCCGGCCTTTCTCTTCACCGGTTTCCGCGTCTCCTACTACCCTTCTAGCAGTAATGGAGGAGGGTGTCAAGGAGGCCCACCCTTTGCCGTTCCGCTTTCAGGAAAGTTTATCGGCGAGGCAGCCCGACAGCGGTCTGCTAGGCGCCGTCCCTGTGGTATTCGTTCAGGGCCTTGATATGGATTTTTCTCTTCAGGAGCATTTCGATCGCCCGCACTACGGCGTTTGCGCCCGAAAGCGTCGTCGTGAAGGGCACGCGGTACTGGAGGGCGCTCTGCCGTATCGAGAAGGAATCCCTCTGCGCCTGGGCGCCGCTCACTGTGTTGATTACGAAACTGATCTCCTTGTTTTTGATCAGGTCGACGATGTGGGGCCTTCCCTCCATCACCTTGTTCACCACTCCGACCTCGATCCCCTTGCCGCGCAGATGCTCCGCTGTGCCCCTCGTAGCGATCACATCGAAGCCCATCTCGAGGAAATTCTGTACGATGCGGCAAGTGCCGGGCTTGTCTTTGTCCTTTACGCTTATGAATATCTTTCCCGAAAGAGGGACCTTGTTGCTGCTCGATTCCTGGGCTTTTGCATAGGCAAGGCCGAAGTCCTCGTCGATCCCCATCACTTCGCCGGTGGATTTCATTTCCGGCCCCAGGATCGTATCGACACCGTGGAACCTGTCGAAGGGGAACACCGCCTCCTTCACCGCAATATGCTTGATTTCTTTTTCGGATATGATGCCGAGTTCCCTCAGCGTCTTTCCTCCCATGATCTTCGCCGCGACCTTTGCGAGCGGCACTCCCGTGGCTTTGGAAACGAAAGGCACTGTTCTCGACGCCCTGGGGTTCACCTCCAGGATGTAGATCTCGCCTTCCTTCACCGCAAACTGGATATTCATGAGCCCGATAACGTTCAGCTCGTTCGCAAGCGCCCTTGTCTGTCTCTTTATCTCTTCGACGATAGGACTGCCGAGCGAATAGGGAGGCAACGAGCATGCTGAGTCCCCCGAATGGATCCCCGCTTCCTCGATATGCTCCATGACCCCGCCGATAACGACATCCGCCCCGTCGGAAAGGGCGTCCACATCCACCTCGATCGCGTCTTCGAGGTATTTGTCGACGAGGACAGGATGCTCGGGCGATGCCTTCACTGCCCGCCTCATATAGTCCATCAGGGATTTTTCATCGAAGACGATCTCCATCGCCCTCCCCCCGAGCACATATGAAGGTCTCACCATGACCGGATACCCTATCTTCCCGGCGATCTCGATCGCTTCCTCGGGAGACATCGCCGTATCGCTTTCGGGCTGCCGGAGATCGAGCGTATGGAGGAGTTTCTTGAACCTCCTCCTGTCCTCGGCCCTGTCGATCGAGTCGGGGGAGGTGCCGAGTATCTTCACCCCTTCCCTTTCGAGGGGGACAGCAAGTTTGAGCGGGGTCTGTCCGCCGAACTGGACGATCACCCCTTCAGGCCTTTCGGTCTCTATGATGCCCAGGACATCCTCTATAGTGAGGGGCTCGAAATAGAGCCTGTCAGCGGTGTCATAATCTGTGCTGACCGTCTCGGGGTTGCAGTTTACCATGATCGTCTCATACCCCAGTTCTTTCAGGGCGAATACGGCATGGACGCAGCAGTAATCGAATTCTATGCCCTGCCCTATCCTGTTCGGGCCGGAGCCGAGGATGACGATCTTCTTCTTCTGCGTAGGGTTTGCTTCGGACTCAACGGAGGCTGCAGGGGGCGAGGCGCAGGGGGCGCCATTTCCCTGTTCTCTGCTCCCTCCTCCCTGCTCCGCGCATTTGGAGAACGGCCTTTCGTACGTCGAATACAGATAGGGAGTATACGCCTCGAACTCCGCAGCACAGGTATCGACCATCTTGTATACGGCATGGATGCCCCATTGTCTCCTCAGACGGCGGATGTCATCCTCGGCCACCTTCAGCAGTCCGGCAAGCCTCCTGTCCGAAAAGCCCTTCTCCTTCGCCTCCATGAGGAGCTCCTTCGGCAGAAGATAGGGTGCAAGACTCGTCGTTTTTTCTTCTCTTATCCCCCGCGCATAGTCCTTTATCTTGCCTTCCTCCGCGAGTATCTTTTCCATGTGATGGAGGAACCAGGGGTCGACCCCTGTCAGGTCGTGTATCTCGCCGGCGGTCATGCCGTTTCTCAGGCCCTGTACGATATACCATATCCTCTCCGCATTCGGGATCTTGAGCTTTCCCTTGAGCTCGTCCGGACTCGCCTTCACCTCCTCGAACCCGTAGCTGCCGATCTCGAGGCTCCTAAGCGCCTTCTGGAGGGATTCCGCAAAGGTCCTTCCGATGGACATCGCTTCGCCCACCGATTTCATCTGGGTCGTGAGGGTCGTGTCCGCCTCCGGGAATTTCTCGAAAGCGAACCGCGGGAACTTGGTCACGACGTAATCGATCGTCGGTTCGAAAGAGGCGGGAGTCTCCTTCGTGATGTCATTGGGAATCTCCTCGAGGGCGAGCCCCACCGCGAGTTTCGCCGCAATCTTCGCGATCGGAAACCCCGTCGCCTTGCTTGCGAGGGCGGAACTCCTCGACACTCTCGGGTTCATCTCTATGACGACCATCCTCCCGTCCGCGGGGTTCAGCGCAAACTGGATGTTCGAACCTCCCGTATCGACCCCTATCTCACGGATGATTGCGATCGATGCGTCCCGCATCCTTTGGTATTCCTTGTCCGTGAGGGTCTGCGCGGGCGCGACGGTGATCGAATCGCCCGTATGCACTCCCATCGGATCGAAATTCTCTATCGAGCAGATGATTACCACGTTGTCCCCCGTGTCGCGCATCACTTCGAGCTCATACTCCTTCCAGCCGATGACCGATTCTTCGACGAGGACCTGATGCACAGGGCTCAGCTTCAGTCCGGTATCGAGGAGGGCCGTATACTCTTCCATGTTGTAAGCGATGCCGCCGCCCGTCCCCCCAAGGGTAAAGGACGGCCGGAGTATAGCGGGAAACCCGATGCGCTCGACCGCCTCGAGTCCTTCCTTCATACTGCCGACATATGTGCTCCCCGGCACCTCGAGTCCGATCTTCTCCATCGCTTCCTTGAACAGTTCGCGGTCCTCGGCCTTCTTGATCGCGGGAAGCTTGGCGCCGATCAGCTCCACATCGTAACGTTCGAGGACCCCTGACTCTGCAAGCTCCACCGCAAGGTTCAGCGCGGTCTGTCCCCCCATGGTCGGGAGCAGGGCGTCCGGCCTCTCTTTGGCGATGATCAGCTCGAGGACATCGACGGTAAGGGGTTCGATATAGACCGCATCGGCGGTCTCGGGGTCCGTCATGATCGTCGCAGGGTTCGAATTCACGAGCACTACCTTATAGCCTTCCTCCCTGAGGGCTTTGCATGCCTGGGTGCCTGAATAATCGAACTCGCATGCCTGGCCTATCACGATCGGCCCGGAGCCGATGAGGAGGATCTTTCTCAGGTCAGTTCTCTTCGGCACGCGCCCCCCCCTGCCCGCCT
>JAMCWJ010000002.1 GCA_023475105.1 Nitrospirota bacterium | reverse complement strand
CGGAAAAAATAATGGAAACTTTCTTCTTGACAAAAGTATTATAAAAGACTATTTTTGATACAAAACGAGTTTCTTTCATGACCTCAATAAGTATTAAACAAGTTCTATACGGTACTAATTCAATACAAAAGAATGGAAGGGTGCAGATCCCACGACCCCTTCTTCGTACTATGGAGCTCGACGTTGGAGATGAGGTGGAAATAATCTTGGACGTAGAGAAAAGAGAAATCATTCTGAAGGTTCCGGAACAAGAACATCAAAAATCAGGGCGCCACGGAAGCACTGCATGAGAGTGGATCTTAGAGGTCGTTCAACGGTGTTGAACTTCAAATGGGTAATAGGATATTGGGGTTGGAGAAACAAACTTGAACAGTGCGCACATGGATAGAGTCAGCTGCATTGATTACACGGTTAAATCACTGCTAAGGATAGGGTATCGGCAGAATCACATCGAATACAATTTCGCATTCGTATCAGAGGAGGGACCCTTCTCCGTCGATACCGTGGCTTTTTCTAATGAATACAAGAAAGATTACTTGACTTCATGCATTGCAATAAAATACTGTGACTCCGCCGCTGAAATAGAAAACTATCGTAAAAAGTTGGCATATACAGCAGCTCCGATTGCTTTCCTCTTAACACCAAATTACGTTTTGATTCAACCCCTTTATGTCACCAAAAGAATAGAACCCATACGTAAAAACTATTTAGAGTTTGAAAACTACGTTGTGCGTCATAGATTAAGTTTATTGCCAGAAATACTTTACTCTGTAAAAAAAGAAGGCCGCCAGCTATCCCTTTTTGAATTAGATCCCACGCTTTATGAATATGTCTCTGAAATCTCAAAGAAGCATCTCGTTACGAGATTCGAGGGGTCAATAAGAAGCGCCGCAGAATTCTTAAAGGGGATTGGCAAAGAGACAGATGCTTTGAATACACTTACAAAAATTGCCATAAAGTTATTAGCAGCAAAGATATTGGAAGATAAGAAGCTTTTTGGCACCCAACCAATGCTTACCGATGCATCATCCTTGCTGAAAAAAGCAGGCATGTCTTTCCCCGGATATTTTGATGTAGGAGAGATAAATAAAATCGGGGGAAAAACAGCAAATGTTATCTTAGAGTATCTTGGAAAAGATTACAATTATGGAAGTATATCCAACGAGCAATTAGGATATTTTTATGAACACACTTTTGTAACAAAAGGACTAAGAAAAGAGCTTGGTATATATTATACTCCCCAAAAAATCGCCACACAAATGCTGAAGTCTTTGCCAATTGAAGAATTGCCACCAGAAGATCGCTACTTTTTGGATGGAACATGTGGCTCTGGCGGTCTATTGGCAGCCGCTTACAGCAGGCTAAATGATTTATCAAGCAAAGCCGAGGCAGCGGATCGACGGCACAAGTATTTGGTCTCGCATATCCGTGGCTTTGATATCGACCCATTCGCTGTTGAAATAGCAAAAAAGGCGCTCCTTCTGGCAAGCCTGCCATTCGGGGATAGCTGGCAAGTTACAAGAGAAGACTTTCTGAAAATAAAGAATCTATCTTTTCTGCCGTACATTATTGTGGCCAATCCCCCATTCAAAGAAAAGAGGGAGACAAGCCTGTCGCAAAAAGCAACCCTTTTTCTTGAAAAATATTTATCTCTGCTACCAGTAGGTGGTCTAATTAGCATCGTGTTGCCCGAGTCGTACTTGCAGAACAGAAGTTGTAGGAAGAGTCGAAAAAAGCTGTTGGGCGATCTTGATATATTGGAAGTTTGGCAACTGCCTGAAGGAGCTTTTCCCATGGCACAATTTTCTACTGTCGTAATAAGCGGCAGGAAATTTCGACCAAAAAACCTCCAACCTGTGAGAATTAGAAGACTAATGCAAAAGGAGGATGCTTATCAGTTTCCTAATGATAAGATACACTTCGATTTTTCCTTTACTACAGATGATCATACAAGGTGGCTAAACGACAAAGAAAACGAAATTGTTGTCAGCCCTTTTCAAGATATATGGAAGAAGTTGGATTCATTCCCAAAAGTTCACCGTTTCTTCCACGTAAAAAATGGAATTTTGGTGGGAAAATCCGGGAAAGAAGATCTTCACACTAATGAAACGGAAGGGGCATATAAATTCTTAGGTGGAACATCCTTTATTTCCCCTCATTTTGTCTTCTGGGAACGCCAAGGAATTAAGGGCCTTCCCAGTTACGTAACATATCCTGGCAACTTGCATAGGCCTCGCCGCAGTTTAAAAGATGTGTTTCAATCAAAGAACAGAAAAATACTAATAAATGCAAACCGATCTACTTCAAACCCGTGGCGACTTTATGCTGCAGTGGATAGAACGGGATACTTTCCCTTCCACGGTTTTCATGCCATATATGCAAAAAGGTCCGATACTCCTCGTCTTGAGGTACTCTCGGCGCTTCTCAATAGTTACGTGGCGAATGCTTTCGTGGATAGCTTTGCAAGAAGAAGATGGATAACCGAAGATAATATAAAGGAAATTCCAATCCCGCATTTCACGTCTGATGAAACAAAGAAAATAACAAGAATGGTTATAAGGATAGAGGAAATCGAGTACAAGTCACCCACTTTGCCGAATTATCACCTAACAGATGATTCAGACATAAAGGAAATTCAGCAATTGGTAGAAGAGCTCGACAGTATCATTATGCAGGCTTACCACTTAACACTGAATCAGCAAGAGCGAATCATGGCTTTGTTCAATGGGTTCCATAGACCAGGATTACCTAAGCCCGCAATTGTTACATCACAAAAAGTTCGTGAAACAAAAGAGAGTTGGAAGATCACTGGAAGAATTATGCATATCGATGTCGAGAAACAAATGTTATCAATATGGCTGATGGGTTATAACAGAATGGATAGTCCATTTGAAATTCCCATTCCGGATAGTCTTCCGGGATGGGGACTCAAAGTCAACGTGAGTTTCGAGGCAAGAATTCCTTTCATGCAACGGCACGAGAAAGAAATCGGAAGGCTAACATTCCTGGATTTCGGATTATTGAGAAACGCTTATATGTCGGACGAGGAAGTCGAACAAGCGATGTCGAATACGAGCGTGAATTATGATGCCTCTAAATAGATTCAAGCTTTACTTTCTGGATGTCGGCCAGGGAGACACGATGGTCGGCGTTCTGCCGGAGGGCAAAGGATATTTTCTTGTGGACGTTGCGAATGCGGAAAGAGTCTTCGAGTTCTTCAAAGAGAGCCAGATATTTGAGTTTATTGTAATTACTCATAGTCATGCTGATCATTTGAAAGGCCTTTACAACTTAATTGAAAACTGGGGGTTCAAGTCCCGCAGATTATATATCAATTTTGATCGCGGCCCTAATGCACAACCTAGCCAAGAATATATTCATGTTCTTCGGAATCTTGAAGTGTGGCGCTCCGATTTCAAATTGGAGTCGCTGCCAATAAATACTGCTACGGAAATCAACAACATTCCTCTAAGCATAACAATCCTTCATCCTACCTACTCTTTTCTTGCTAAGATGATAGCGGAACAGAAATTAAACGAAGCCTCCGTCGTTCTGAAATTGTCATACAAGGATCGGGTGATCATTCTCACGGGTGACATAGAAAAGAAAGGCATCAATGAATTAATAAGCAATTGCAGAAATGCTCTCAAATGTGATCTCCTAAAAATACCTCATCATGGGGCCTATTCGGCTGATAACTCTCTTGAAGCACTGGTAGACAGCACCCGCCCGAAGTTTGCAGTCATTTCTTCTGGACAAAATAAATTCAATCACCCTAGCGAAAAAAGCATCGAATATTTGGCTAAGAAACAAATCAAGATCTTCCACACCTCTTCACGAGAAGATGCTGAAGATGCTCAGGCCGGGCATATTTTGGTAAGCATTGCCAATACTCTATCAGTTAATAAAGTTCTTAAGGCTTGACATCTCCGGTAGTTTCTTATCCTCGTACTACTCATCCAGTCTTCTTCACATGCATTGCTTGTCTCTCTTTTCGAGAACTTTTATTCCGTCGGATAAGCATCCAAAATCCTCAACAAATTATCCATCGCCCTGCTTTGACGGACGCTGAGATTCTCATATCGGGCGAAATTCTTTTCGCCGACTCCCAATTTTTCGGCCAGTTCTCTCTGCGTCAGCCCAAGCTTCTTTCGTATCCTCTTAATATCTAAGTCCGTCAGAAAGCCGTCCCTGGAGCGTTCGCGTCGTTCTTTCTCCTTACGGAGAACTTTGTTCAATTGCTGGCCCTTAGGGGAAGATTGTGAAGTGGTTTTTCGGTCTCTCATATATTGATACTACTTAGGAAAGAAGATTATCCGCCCTTGAGTTTCATCGACATCCCCCATGAAAGCACCATAAAGGTTCTTCACGCCGAAAATTTGCAGCTTATCCGCCAGAAAATTGCAGCGTATGTGCAAAAAAATTGCAACTTATGCGCAATGAATTGCAGGTTATGCGCAATCCGACAGAGAATCCTACACTTAGATATCAATATTCCTCGCCTCCAGGGCGTGTTTCACGATGAAGTCCTTCCTCGGCTCGACGCGGTCTCCCATGAGGACCGTGAAGATATCGTCGGCCTGGACGGAGTCTTCTATGCTCACCTGGAGCAGGGTCCGCTTGTCCGAATCCATCGTCGTCTCCCACAGCTGCTGGGGGTTCATTTCGCCGAGACCCTTGTACCTCTGGATCGAGAGTCCCTTGCGGGCCGTCTCGAAGACGGTGCTGAGGAGGTCCGTCGTGGAGGCCGCTTCCCGCTGTCCGTCTTTCAGGGTCATCCTGAAGGGAGGCTTTCCGAGCTCCCTGATCGAAGCGTAGAGGCTTTCGAGTTCACGGAATTCCGGGGAGAGGAGCAGGTTCGCATCGAGGACGAGCTTGTAATTGTGCCTCTTGATCTCGGCGCCGTATCCCTCGTGCTCTTCGTCCTCGTAGATATCTCCGACGACCGCTTCCTTCAGCTGCCCCCTCACTTTTTCGAGGAGTTTCGCGATGCCCTGTTTTTCCTTCAGGAGCGCCTTATTCACTCCCTCCTCAAGGAGGATCTTCAGCGCCGCAGGGTCTTTCCTCCTCCTTTCGAACCATTCGATCAGCCTCTCGAAATTCAGGAGACGCTTGAGGAACGGGATAAGGGACTTCCCCTTCACTTCCTGGCCCTTTACGGCAAGGGTTATGTCGTCCGCTGCGAGTTCGAAAAGCATGTTCTGGAGTTCGGCTTCGCTCTGTATATACCTTTCCGTCCTTCCCCTTTTCACCTTGAAAAGCGGCGGCTGTGCGATATAGAGATAGCCGTTTTCGATGACCTGGGGCATCTGGCGGTAGAAAAAGGTGAGGAGCAGCGTTCTTATATGGGCCCCGTCCACGTCCGCATCGGTCATAAGAACGATCTTGTGGTATCTGATCTTGGCTATATCGAAATCCTCGGCGCCTATCCCGGTTCCGAGCGCGGTGATGAGTATCTTGATCTCCTCTGAGCCGAGCATCTTGTCGAATCTCGCCTTTTCGACATTCAGGATCTTTCCCCTCAGGGGTAATATCGCCTGAGACCGCCTGTCCCTGCCCTGTTTCGCCGAACCTCCTGCCGAGTCGCCCTCCACGATGAAGAGTTCGCTCATCGCCGGGTCCTTCTCGGAACAGTCTGCGAGTTTGCCCGGCAGACCCGTGTCCTCCAGGGCGCCCTTCCTCCGCGTAAGCTCCCTCGCCTTCCTCGCAGCCTCCCTTGCCCTCGCCGCCTGGATCGCCTTTTCTATGATCTTCCTCGCGACCGAGGGGTTTTCTTCAAAGTAGGTTGAGAGCGCATCGTTCACGATCGATTCGATGATCCCCTTTACCTCGCTGTTGCCGAGCTTCATCTTTGTCTGGCCCTCGAACTGGGGGTTCGGGAGCTTTACGCTCACCACCGCGGTCAACCCTTCCCGTATGTCGTCTCCCGAAATGCCCTCCTTGCCGTTCTTCAGTATCCCCGATGAAGAGGCATAGCTGTTCGCCGTACGCGTGAGGGCCGACTTGAACCCGATGAGGTGAGTTCCTCCCTCTTTCGTATTAATGTTATTGGCAAAGGTGTAAATCGCTTCCGCATAGCCGTCGTTGTACTGGAGGGCGACTTCCGCAAAGATGCCGTCCTTCTCTCCCCAGATATATACCGGCTTCGGATGGAGGGGTGTCTTGTTCTTGTTCAGGTGTTCCACAAAGGAGACGATGCCGCCTTTGTAAAGAAACTCCTGCTTTTTGTCGGTCCGCTCGTCGACAATGCTGATCTTCAGTCCCCTGTTGAGGAACGCCAGTTCCCTCAGTCTCTGGGAGAGGACGTCATAGCTGAAATCGGTCGTCTCCTCGAATATGTCGGGATCGGGCTTGAAGGTCACCTTTGTTCCCCTTCCCTTCGTCTTTCCCACGACCATAAGAGGGCCGGTAGGTTTCCCCCTCTCGAACCTCTGCTGGAAGACCTGGCCGTTCTGTTTTATCTCGACCTCGAGCCATTCCGAGAGCGCGTTCACGACCGAAATCCCGACTCCGTGCAGTCCTCCGGAAATCTTGTACGCCTTCGACTCGAACTTCCCCCCCGCGTGAAGTTCGGTCAGCACCACCTCCGCTGCCGTACGCCCGTCCGCGTCGCCGGGGTGGAGATCGGTCGGGATACCCCTTCCGTTATCGATGACGGTACAGCTCTTGTCATGATGGAGAATCACTTCTATGTTGTCGCAGTGCCCCGCAAGGGACTCGTCAACGCTGTTATCCACCGCCTCGTACACGAGGTGGTGAAGCCCTTCAGGGCCGGTGGAGCCGATGTACATGGCGGGCCTCTTCCGCACCGCATCGAGTCCCTTGAGTATCTTTATCTCCTCGGCGCCGTATTTCGCTTCTATTCTGCTATCGATCGTCTCTTTTTCGTCCATGTTTCCTCTGACTAAAGTCTTTCTCCCTTCTCCTGTCGTCACTCCGGCGTAAAGTGGAACCCACGTTCCTCGTTCAAGCAGAGTTCCGGGTTTCAAGGGAATGACGGAAAGTGATCCTGTTTTGCGGTGAAGGCCCGCTCCCAATGAAAAGAGGGGCCGAACACCGTGAGAGCCGGTACGGCTCCTTCTTGCGAACGGTCCTTCCGGTCTCTATATCCTCATCGGCATTACTACACACTTGTACTCTTCTCTTCCTTCCTCCTGCAACAGGGTCGGGCTGAGAGGGTCCTGCATGGCAAATACCACCCTTTCGGAGGTCATCGCGCCCAGGGCATCCATGAGATACCGTGCGTTGAATCCGGCAGAAATGTCATCTCCCTTGTACTCGACGCTTATTTCGTCCCTCGCCTCTCCTATATCCGGATTCGAGGAGGAGACCGCCAGGGAATTGTCGGTAACATCGACCCTCACGGCGTTGCTCCGTTCCCTGGACATTATCGAGACCCTCCTCAGCGTCTTAAGAAAGTCTTCCCTGCCGATTGTTATCCTTTTCTGGTTGGAAGGGGGAAGTACCTGCTCGTAATTGGGGTACGTACCTTCAATCAGCCTCACAAGGAACTGGACATCGCCTATTGTGAAGAGTATATGGTTCTTACCTATTATAGCAGAAACGCTCTCCGCACCGCCAAAAAACCTCCTCAGTTCGGACGCGGCCTTTCTCGGCACGATCACCTTCTTCTCCTCGGCCGCCTTCGTTCCGAGCGATTTCCGGAGCAGTGCGAGCCTGTGCCCGTCCGTTCCGACGACGGTGATATTCTCATCCCCCGGTCTGATGTGAAAGAGCAGGCCGTTGAGGGTATACCGCGTGTCCGTCTCCCCCGCCGCATAGATCGTCTTCTCGATCATCTCCGAAAGGGCCTCGATACCGAACCTCACCTCATCGGTTTTTTCGACGCCGGGCCATGCAGGGAATTCGCCCGGGGAAAGACAGGCGAGCCTGAACCTGCTCTTTCCGAAAGACACCTTGACCCACTGCTCGTCTTCCGCCTCGAGGGTGATCTCCCCGTCCGCCTCCCTCACGATCTCAAAAAGTTTCCTCGCAGGGATGCACAGTTTTCCTTCGCTCTGCAGGGTCGCGGCAAGAGGCTCCCTGATCGCTATTTGAAGGTCCGTCGCGACGATATGCGTGCCTTTCCCGCCGGCCTCGAGGAGGAAATGGCTGAGGATCGGCATGGTATTCCTCTTCTCAACGATATTCTGGATATTCGACAGTTTTTCCTGAAGCTCATCCTTTGCAACGCTCAGTTTCATACGGACCTCCTTGCTATCCTTGCACCCTTTTTATGAGATTTTCGATCTTTCCGTTGAATTCTTCGTCTCTTGCCCTTCTCTCCCCGATCTGTTTGCAGGCGTAGATGACCGTGGCATGGTCCTTGCCGCCGAAGTTTTTCCCGATGTCGCTCAACGAGCAATCGGTGAACTGCTTGCTCAGATACATCGCGACCTGCCGAGGGATCGCTATCTCTTTCGTCCTTTTCTTCGACCGCATCTCCTGGACCTTGATGCCGAAAAAATCAGCGACCGCTTTTTGTATCTGTTCGATCCCGACCGGCCTGTCGTCGTCGGAAATGATATCCCTCAGGATATTCTTCGCCATGGCGACATCGATCGGCTCGCCCGTCAGGGAAGACTGTGCGCCGAGCCGTATGAGACACCCTTCCAGCTCCCGGATATTGGACTTGATCTTCGCGGCGATGAAATTCATCACCTCGTCCGTGAGGTGGATCCTTTCCATCTCGGCCTTTTTCTGGACGATCGCCATCCTGAGTTCGATCTCCGGGGGTTGTATGTCCGCAATCAGCCCCATACTGAATCGCGATCTCAGCCTGTCGGTGATATTCTTGATCTCCTTGGGCGGTCTGTCGCTCGACAGGACGATCTGCTTCTGTTTTTCATAGAGGGTATTCAAGGTATGGAACAGCTCTTCCTGAGTGGCGGTCTTGTTCTCTATGAACTGGACGTCGTCCACGAGCAGGAGGTCCACATTTCTGTACTTTCCTTTGAGTTCTTCCGTCTTTCCGTGCCGTACGGCCGAAACGACCTCATTCGTGAATTGTTCCGACGATACGTAGAGGATATTGAAATCGTGCCTCCTGTCCGCAATCCTGTTGCCGATGGCCGAGATCAGATGCGTCTTGCCGAGACCGACGCCCCCGTATATGAAGAGGGGATTGTACGCCTTGCCGAGCGACTCCGCCACCGCCATCGCCGCGGCCTGGGCAAACTGGTTGCTCTGTCCCGTAAGAAAATTGGCGAAAGTGTATTTCGGGTTGAGATAAATGCCCTTGTTCGCAAGGCGCTGCCGTCTCCCTTCGAGGCGGGCATCGATCTTCTTGACCTCCGAATCGACCTTCTCTGCGATCCTGAATTTGACAGTCACAGGATGCCCGGCGATCTCCTCGATCACCTCGCTGAGAAGACCCGGGTAGCAGTCTTCCACCCAATCCCTGAAGAAACGGTTCGGTATCTCCAGGACGGCGTTCTGCTCCTTCAGCTGGGAGAGTTTTATCGGCTTGAACCAAAGTTCGAAGGCGTTCGCGCCTACCTTCTTCTCGATAATAGAAAGGCTTTTGTTCCAAATATCTTCCAAGGGCATGTGTTCACCGGTGTCCATAGTCGTCGTGATTGCGGGAGGGAATACTTATTAACAAATTATCAACACGTGTGAATAAATATCCCTCCTGAAGCTCATTATTATACTCAATATCCACACCCATGGCAAGGAGATTCATGGTATCCTGTGAACTCCCTGTGGCAAACCGGGACAAAGAGAAAATTCATCCGGAACTTCTCAAAAACCCCCTAAACTATTCACAGTCCTCTCCTGTCCCGAAGGGCGTTATTGCCCGCTCTGCGGCCTTCTCTACTTTTTCACAGGGAATTCTACTATTACTAAAAGTACTTATATATAAAAGATAGTAGAAAGACTACGCCGCCTTGCTTTTTGCCCTCAAGTAGGCGTCGATGAAAATATCGATATCCCCGTCGAGAACGGCGTCCACATTTCCGACCTCCGTATCCGTCCTATGGTCTTTTACCAGCCGGTACGGCTGGAGAATATAGGACCTGATCTGGTTCCCCCACGAAATACCCTTCTTGTCTCCGACAATGTCCTCGACCTTCTTCTCCTGTTCTTTCAACTGCATGTCATAGAGCCTGGCCCTCAGTATCTTCAATGCCATAGCCTTGTTTTTATGCTGGGACCTTTCGTTCTGGCAAGTGACGATGATCCCCGTGGGGACGTGGGTAATCCTGACGGCGGAGGATGTCTTGTTCACATGCTGGCCGCCCGCGCCCGAGGCCCTGAAGGTGTCGATCCTCAGGTCGTCTTCGTTGATCTCCAGGTCGATGTTCTCCTCGATCTCGGGAAAGACGAGGACAGCCGAAAAAGAGGTATGCCTTCTCTTGTTGGCGTCGAAAGGGGATATCCTCACGAGGCGGTGGACGCCTGCCTCAGCCTTCAGGTACCCGTAGGCATAGAGACCCGATACCGTGATAGTGGCGCTTTTTATGCCCGCTTCTTCACCAGGCAGAAGGTCGACCACTTCTGTGGTGAAGCCGTGCCTCTCGGCCCACCTGAGGTACATCCTCATCAGGATCTGTGCCCAGTCCTGACTTTCCGTGCCTCCGGCCCCCGGATGGATCGCGATAATCGCATTATTGCCGTCTATCTCCCCGGAAAGGAGATGTCTCAGCTCTATCGTCTTGATCGAGTCCCTGAGGCTCTCTATTCCTTCCCGGATCTCTTTCAGAAAAGCCTCCCCCCCTTCTTCCTGGAGAATGTCCAGCGAGTTTTCAAGATAGGAAAGCTTTTCCTCGGCCGCTTCGAAGGGCGAGAGGATGTTTTCGAGTTGGGCCTTTTTCTTCTGCAAGGCGTGCAACTTCCGGGGCGAAGACCAGGTAGATTCGAGGGCGAGCTCGCCGTTGATGCGCTCTATCGCTTCCCTGATGCCGCGTACATCAAAGATAACCTCTCAGGGAATCCGTCTTAAGCCTCAGGGTTATCATCTCCTGTCCTATTTCGTCAACACGCACCATATTTTTACCTCCTTGGATGTTGTTTCACTCGTTTCAGATCAAAAGGAACAGCGAAGCGACGATGCAGAGATAGGAGAAGAGGTCTCCGTATCTCGAATAGAAACTCCTCGTAGGGTCAGTCCTTACATCGACCGTTTCGACCCTCCGTTCAAAGAGCGGGGTCATTCTGATGATCCGTCCGTTGCTGTCGATATACCCCGATATTCCGGTATTCGCAGCCCTGAGCACGGGCTTCCTGTTCTCTATCGCCCTGAAGACAGCCATGCTGAAATGCTGATACGGCCCCGCGGTCCTTCCGAACCAGGCATCGTTCGTGATCGTTACGATAAAATCTCCGCTCCTGGAATAGAATTTCCTCACCAACCCCGGGAAAATGATCTCATAGCAGATAAAGGTGCCGAAGCTTCCGAAGGAAGTGTCTGCCTTTACGATCGTTTCTCCGGGCTTGTAATCGCCGATGCCTTCGGCGAGCCTGTCCACAAAGAAAAGGATGCTCCTCAGGGGAACGTACTCTCCAAAAGGCACCAAATGTATTTTATCATAACTGTACGTCACATTTCCTTCCTTGTCGAGCAGTACCGCGCTGTTTGTGAGGAGCGCAGGTCTGCCCGCCGAAGGGGGTCTCTGCACGAGAACGCTCCCGAAGAGGAGGTAGGAATTCAGCCGGCGCTGAAATTCGACGAGGTCGGCGGAACGATTCGTGTCATAGCCGAAATAAAAGGGCAGTGCGGTCTCCGGCCAGATGACAAGAGACGGCGCAGAGGCCACAGCTTTCATCGTCAGTTCCTTGTAGTCCGCGATGACCTCATCCTGGTAGCGGGGTTCCCATTTCTTGTCCTGCTCTATGTTGCCCTGCACAATGCTCACCTTTACGGAATTCCCCGGCCGCTCCTGGTGCAGTCTCCAGTAGCCGTACGAGAATACCATGACGAGGGAGACGAAAAAGACGGAATAACCGATAAGGGTCTGAGACAGGGAAAAGAGGGGCATCTGCTCCCTCCTCCGCTGGATAATAAACAGGTCCGCGATCGCCCCGTTTACTGCAAGGACGAGGAACGACACGCCGTAGATGCCTGTGACGTCGGCGAACTGGATCCCGTGGAGAAACGGGTATTGGGAATACCCGATGCTCGACCAGGGAAACCCCGTGAGCGCGTAGGAGCGGGCAAATTCGAGGGTGACCCAGAAGACGGGAGCGAGCACGAGGGCGGGCATCCGGGAGGACCTGATCTTCATCGAAAAAAGAAGCGCGAACAGGCCCGGGTAAAGGCTCAGGTAGAGGCTGAGCAGGAGGACCGCGGCGAAGCTCAGGACGAGCGGCACGGACCCGTAGTGGTTCATCGAATGGTATATCCAGTAGAGGGTCCCGAAGAAATAGAAGACGCCCGTGACGAGGCCGCTGAAGAACGCCTCCCTGGGCCTCTTGTCCCACAGGGAGAGGAGCAGAGGCACGAACGCGACCCAGGCGAGCGGCCAGAGGGAGAAGGTCGGGAAACAGAGGACGAGCAAAAGACCGGAGAGGACCGCCGGCCAGTAAGTGCGCAGATTTCTTCTCCCATCCGTCATGCCGCCCCCGATTCCTTCATATCTTCACGCATTCTTGACAACAAAAAGCCATAACCAGTATAGTTTATGACACGGGCAGTTAGCTCAGTCGGTAGAGCAGAGGCCTGAAAAGCCTCGTGTCCGCAGTTCGATTCTGCGACTGCCCACCATTTCAAATCCCGCCCGGGACCTGGTTCACTTCAAAAGGGATTTCCTCACGTCTCCCACGCGGAGCGTTACCCCGTGCGAATCCAGGTATTCGAGAAAGGGCAACGCATACTTTCTCGTGGTGCCGAGGAGGTCCCTGAATTCGGCCACGGTCATTTCCTGTTTTTTCGAGAAAAAGGCGCGGAGCAGGGAGATCATCTCGCCGTACACCGAAGAGGCGATATAGAGGGAGTCGTTGATCCGCACCAGCGAACCCTCCGCGCTCATGAGCCTCAGCATGTCGGTCATTGTCTTCTGCGGCATGGCGAGGGTCTCCGAGATCTCCTCCTTCGCCGGAGGTTGAAATCGCGCCTTTTCGAGACCTGAGAGTATCTTGGACGAGGCCTCGGAAGAACCTGCTGATGCGGCCTTGAAACTCTTCAGTCTCACCACATCCCTGTCTACCGCCACCGTCTCCATAGAACCGAGCCAGCTTGCCCATATCTCCTGGCGTATCCTCATCTGTGCCCTCAACTCTTCCTTCGGCATTCCCGGAGTGAGGGGATTTTTCTTGTGGAAGGCGGCAAGGGTCTCCGTGATGCTTCGTGAGAGGCCCTCGTATACCTCCCGGTGGAACAGCGTGTCGTTCAGCCGGACGACGACCCGCCGGGACTCCAGCATCGCGAGGGACTCTTCGGTGGCCGGGATCTCGGCCTTTATCCAGCCGGTAAGGGAATGCGCATTCAGGCCCCTCATGCCGGCCTTCTTTGCCTTTATGGCGATCTTTTCGGGGAGACCTTCCCTTTCGAGCACTTCCAGGTCTGCGGTCGAATCCTTCCGTCTTCTCCTTTCA
Organism: Nitrospirota bacterium; assembly: GCA_023475105.1. Taxonomy (GTDB): domain Bacteria; phylum Nitrospirota; class Thermodesulfovibrionia; order Thermodesulfovibrionales; family UBA9159; genus JAMCWJ01. Next base: position 27,829 of record JAMCWJ010000002.1, on the reverse strand, counting down.
GGGGAAGGATCGAGGATCGTGCCGCCTCCTATGGTGATGACCGGGGAAAACCTTCTCACGATGAACCTGTCTCCGGAAAGGGCCACCACGGGACCCTCAAGACGCAACTGGCAGTAACAGGACTCCCCCGGCTTCAGTTCCTCTCTGTCATAGAGGACAACCCGGGCGATCGTCTCGGAGGTGGTGATGTGCAGATGCACGAGGCTTTTGCTTTTCACCGCGGGGGCGTCCGCCAGGAGCTCGAGACGGGCGTCCATGATCTTCGAAGGAACGACCGCCTCCGGTGTCACCGCGACATCGCCGCGGCTCAGCTCCTCCTTGTTCACCCCCTGGAGATTGATCGCGACCCTCTGACCCGCATACGCGGTGCGAATAGGTTTCCCGTGGCTGTGAAGGCCTCTCACCTTTGTGCTCAGGCCTGAGGGCTGTATCTCGACCGCTTCGTCCACGGACAGAGTGCCCGAGACGACGGTGCCTGTGATGACGGTCCCAAAGCCTTTCATGGTAAAGACCCTGTCTATCGGGAGCCTGAAGATCTCCCGTACCGGCTTCGGCTCGACCTTCAGCGCGATCTCCCTGATTGTTTCCTTCAAAAGATCGAGATTGAAGCCGGTCTTCGCCGAAACAGGGATCACCTCCGCGCCCTCGAGAAAGGTGCCCTTCACAAAACCCTTCACCTCATCCGTCACCAGGTCAAGCCATTCTTTCTCTGCCAAGTCCGCTTTTGTGACCGCGATAAGGCCCGACTTGATCTTCAGGAGATTGCATATGGCGAGATGTTCCCTGCTCTGGGGCATGATGCCCTCATCGGCGGCAATGACAAGAAGCACGAGGTCGATGCCGCCGGCCCCCGCGAGCATATTGCGGACAAGCCTCTCGTGTCCCGGGACATCGACGATTCCTACCGTCAGTCCGTCGGGATAGGTGAGATCGGCAAAGCCGAGGTCGATGGTTATCCCCCGCTCTTTCTCCTCTTTCAATCTGTCCGGGTCTATGCCGGTGAGGGCCTTTACGAGGGAGCTTTTGCCGTGGTCGATGTGGCCCGCGGTGCCGAGAATTACATAGCGCATGAGGTATTCTATGCAAAAGGGCCGCGATGTATCAAGAGAGGACTGTGGGCGGATCTTTACAGTCTTTCTCCCGTAGCTATATAATAAGCATACTTTGAGGGCCGGAGACCGCTTTCAGCGCAACGCAGTATGCATCGCACGAACCGATAGCCGGCGCGGCGCCACCGGAAGCCCGCAGCATCAATCGTACGTCAAGGAGGAAACTTCAGCATGGCGGAAAAGGAGGAAATTAAGTTGTTGGAGGAATCCCTGGAGGGATACAAGGGGAAGATCATGCCCCTCAATAAGGGGACGCTGACATGGGATAAGGACCTCATTTTCCAGGCCAGGACCCAGCGGGGATACGAGATCGACTTCGACGCCCAGGCCCAATGGGGCTGCATCCCCACCGAGAGTCTGCTCATGAGCGTCGCGGGTTGTCTTGCCATTGACGTCGTCTCTTTTCTGCAGAAGATGAAGGCCGTGATCACTCAATTCAAAATAGATGTCGCGGGAGAGAGAAACCCGACACCCCCGCAGTACTACAAAACGGTCGAGATGGTGATTCATGTTTCGGGCGAAAATATCACACCGAAGAAAATGGAGCGGGTCATCTCTCTTTCCCAGGAGAAGTACTGTTCCGTGTACCACACCCTGCGCAACGACCTGAGGGTCGCTGTCAGGTACATCATCAACGGACAGGGAGAAGGCGCCGTAGTGGAGGACGCAAGGGGATGAACCCGAAGCAGGAATTGCTTTCCCGTCTGCCCTCTGTCGACGAGGTTCTCAAGAGCGAGCAGGGGGCGGAGTGGCTGAAGAAGTATCCGAGGAGATATGTCCTTGGCGGAGTGCGGCAGGGGATCGATCTCCGGAGGAAGGAGATTCTTGAAGGGACGACGGATGAGGTCTCTCTGGAGAGCATGGCCCAGGGGATTGCACTCGTGATCGGAAGGCTCTCATCCCTCAGCCTCAGACCCGTCATCAATGCAACCGGGATTGTCGTTCACACCAACCTCGGACGGTCGGTCCTGTCGGAGCGCGTGCTCGAGAACGTCAGAAGGATAGCGACGGGCTATTCGAACCTCGAATACGACCTCGGGTCAGGGAAACGCGGAAAACGGTATGCGCATATCAAGAGACTCCTGAGGGAGATTACCGGAGCGGAAGACGGGTTTGCAGTGAACAATAATGCGGCAGCGGTCCTCCTCTGTTTGGGCACGCTCGCCAGGGCAAGGGAAGTCGTCGTCTCGAGAGGGGAGCTGGTCGAGATAGGCGGTTCCTTCAGGGTGCCGGACGTCATGGCCCAGAGCGGAGCACTCATGAAAGAGGTAGGAACCACGAACAAGACTCATCTGCATGACTATGAAAATGCCCTGAGCGGTTTGACGGCTCTTCTCCTTAAGGTCCACCAGTCGAACTACCGCATCACGGGGTTCACGGAGGACGTTCCGGTAGAGAGGCTCGTCGCCCTCGGCCGCGGCCGGGGGATCCCGGTGATGTACGATCTCGGCAGCGGCTGTCTCATGGACCTCCGGCCCTACGGGATACATTTGGAGCCTTCGGTCCGGGAGGTTGTGAAGAGCGGCGCCGACCTCATCACCTTCAGCGGAGACAAACTCCTCGGCGGCCCGCAGGCGGGCCTGATCGTGGGGAAGCGCGAGTTCATCGAAAAGATCCAGAAAAACCCCCTCGCTAGGGCGGTGAGGATAGATAAGCTTACCCTCGCTGCGCTTGAAGCGACACTCATGGAGTACGCCGACGAAGACGGGGCGAAGGAAAGGATACCTACGCTGAAGATGCTCTTTGAGGACCCGGAGAGTATCAGGACGAGGGCGAAGAAGATCGCGCTCCTGCTGAAGCGCGGGCTAACGGACGCCGAGGTGGCGCTGATCCCTGATTCTTCAAAGGCCGGAGGAGGTTCTCTTCCCGAAGTCGATTTTCCGACCTACGCGCTCTCGATCAGGCCGGAAAAGATATCGGTGAATTTGCTTGAAGAGCGTCTCAGGTCGGGCGACCCCCCCATCGTCGCGCGGATCCGGGGGGATGCTCTCCTCATAGACGCCAGGACCGTTAGCGACCGGGAAATCGGTCCGCTCGTAAAAGGCCTCAGGTCGGCGCTGCGGTAGCGGGCTTCCCCTAGACATAATTCATACACTTCAGAGATGGGCAGCAGGCAGGACAGAGGCTCCGAGCGGTTTCTTTTGCCGATAGTCCCGCAGTCTTTCAATGGAGAATAAAGAGGTAAAAACCCTGGAGCGGAGCGAGAATGAGCACGGAGCCTCCGTCCGGCCGGAAATTCATGAATACCATGGGCTAACTGATCAGCTGCTGGTTGACCTTGATCTTCGTCTGCTTCCGGATTCCGTCGATATAGGACTTGACTGCCTTGTCTCTCATTTGGGAAAGCAGGGGCTGCACATAGGCGGAAAGTGAAGGGTCGCTCATCGCCGCGTCCGTGATCTCCACGGAATCCCCGATCAGCCTGCGCATCCTCTGGAGGATCAGCTCCTTCTTTTTCTGGGACTCGTAATACTCGGGCGTCATCCTGTTGAGCTGGAGCGTTCTGAGATACACATCGTCGTTGAATTTGCCGTCCCGGATAAAAGCAGGATCATTGACGATCGCCTCCCTCAGTTCCGCGTCGCCCACCGTGATGCCGACCTTTTTCGCTTCCGTCAGAAGCAGGAGATCGTCGACGAGACTGTCCAGGATCTTCTGCTTCAGATTGAGCTTTTTCTCCATCTCCTCGGTGAAGTTCCCTTTGGTGATATTTCTGTAATAGTCCCTTGCCCTGTCATATGCCGTCCAGTATTCTTCAACGCTGATCTTTTCTTTTCCCACCTCGGCTATCGGCACCGCAGTCGATTTGTCCACGTTTCCGACGCCCCAGAATATGAAGGAAAGGATGATGATGAAAAACAGCACATAGAAGAATTTTGCATGTTTGCGCATAGCCTGGAGCATTGTTCAGTACCTCCTTGTGAAGTAGTCGTCCAGAATCGTCTTGTGATCGAACGCGATCGGTCCGGGGAGCGTGTTCCGGGAAAAGACCTCCGCCTCCGCCGCATCGTCGCCCGCGCGGGGCCTCCCTTTTGCCGCCGCCACATACACCGTCGAGATGGTGTGGCGCCTCGGGTCTCTCTCAGGATCGGAATAGGTGTGGAACTGCCTGAGGAGTTCCACATCTAACCCCGTCTCTTCCTTCGCTTCTCTCACCGCAGCAGACTCGAGGCTTTCCCCGTAATCGACGAAACCGCCGGGAAGTGCCCATCCGTGAGGGGGATTCTTCCTCCGGATCATTACGATGCCGCCTTCGCATTCGATGACGATATCTACCGTGGGAAAAGGGTTTCTATGCTTCTTCAAACCGAAGGTCGACTTCCCTTTCCGGGACGATGGTGGAGATGGCGTGCTTGTAAATCAGCTGCTGGGTCGTCTCCTTCAGTACGATCACGAAGCTGTCAAAACCCTTGATGGTGCCCTTCAGCCTCACCCCGTTGGCGAGGTAGATCACTACCGGAGTCTTGTCTTTCCTGAGCTGGTTCAGGTAATTGTCCTGCAGGTTGTTCGGCATCGCACTCCTCCTTACCGGTCCCCCATAGCATCTCGATAATTCTGGAGTCCCTTTTTCTTTTTACATTAAACGATTTTCGAGAAATATTTCAATTGTTTTATAGACCCCCTCGTCTTTGAAGGCACCGGTGATATCGAGCCATTCTATCGCTTTTTCCTTCCTGAACCATGTGAACTGCCGCTTTGCGTAGTTCTTCGACCTTTTCTTGATGAGTCCTGCCGTCGCTTCGAGGGACATGCCGTTCTCCAGAAAGAGCGCCACTTCCTTGTAGCCTATGGCCTGCATCGCCGTCTTCCCCGGGTTCATCAAGAGGAGGCGCTTCACTTCCTCCACGAGGCCCTCAGCGAGCATCGCATCGACTCTCTTTTCGATCAGCTCGTAGAGTTCCTTCCTCTGCCGCGTAAGCCCGATCTTCACGAACTCATAAGGCAGCGGGCGGGTCAGGTCCTTCTGAAGCGCGGAAATGCCGGTCTCAGTCTTCAGGAAGACCTCGAGGGCCCTCACAATTCTCCTTGTGTCGGCGGATTTCACCCCCGAGGCCGCCTCAGCGTCCAGCTCCCGGAGGCGCCGGTAGAGGAAACCCCTCTGCCTCTTCTCCCGCGCAAGGAGCTCTTCCCTGAGTGCCCAGTCCGCGGAGGGACCCGCGAAGATGCCCCGCGTCATCGCCTTGATATAGAGTCCCGTACCACCCACGACGAGGGGTATCTTCCCCTTTGCATGGAGGCCCTCGATAATCGGGACGACCCGTTCGGTATATGTTCCCGTGCTGAAGTTTTCCGAAGGCTCCACGATATCGATCATGTGATGCTTCACGAGGGACATTTGCTCCCCGGAGGGTTTTGCCGTCCCGATGTCCATGTGGCGGTAGATCTGCATCGAGTCGGCGCTGATGATCTCCGTCTTTAATGCCTGTGCGAGGAGAAGCGAGGCCGCGGTCTTGCCCACGCCGGTTGGACCGAGAAGAATAATGACTTTATTTGTTTTCTTTTCCACAGATCACCGGCTGAAGTGCGGACCGTCTCAGAATTTTTCTGATCGACATGATAGTAATACGGCATGCCTCAATCACTTTCATGGTTCGGTTCTGTTTCAATAACGCCAAGAGGTCTTTCTTGTAAGGTGTCGCACAAAAATTCTTTGTCCGCCCGCACTTCAGCCAGGGTGGCCGCCGAAATTCTGAGCTGATTGTCCAATGTTTGACAATCCATGGTTTCGTCTATGCTTCACTTTCTCCTGAACATCTTTTTCAGATCGTCGAGGGAGAGGAAGATCCTTGTCGGTCTTCCGTGGGGACACTGGTCGGGATTTTCGGCCTTCTCGAGGCCCGCGAGGAGCTGTTCGAATTCCTCCTGCTGCAAGACTTTTTTTCCCCGTACGGAACTGTGGCACGCGACGCGTGCTGCAAGGACCTCTTGTATGGACCGGAACGGTCCTGTCCCTTCGAGCAGCGCTGTAGCAACGTCCGAGAGGATCCCCCGCATGTCGGCTTCTTTCAGCGCTCCGGGAAGGCTCCGTACGATCAGGGTGTCATGACCGAAATCATCGATCTCCATCCCCATTGCGAAGAGCATCTCCCGCTTTTCGATGATCACGGCGTATTCCTTGCGGGAGAGTCTTACCTGCATCGGGAACAGCAGCCGGTGGGAATCCAGATTCATACCCCTGAGCAGATTCTCGTAGAGGATCCTTTCATGGGCCGCATGATGGTCTATCAGGGTGAGGCCTCCCTTCCCGGCCATTGCAATGAAAGTATCGCCGAGGTAGATAAAGGGGCGGGAGGACTGATAGGAAAATTCAGAAGGTTCGGAGACATGCGCTTCGGGGAGATCCCCGAAGGCAGAGGGCGCCGTCGAGAGGCCCCCCCGTTCCGCCATCACCCCGTTCCGCCCCCCCTCAGCGGAAGGCGGCAAGGCGTAACCGCCGGCCGTGCCGGCGCGGCCCGGGGCTTCCGCAAAAGGGGCGATGAACTTCATCCGTTCCTCCCTCGCCGCTTCCCTGAGCGAGGCCCTCACAAAGGTATGTATTTCCTGCCTGTCCCGGAACCTCACCTCGCGCTTTGCGGGATGCACATTGACGTCGACGCTCTCAGGGTCGATATCGACAAAGAGGAAAAACACGGGGTGTTTCCCGTGGGGGAGTATTCCTTCGTAGGCGTCATAGACGGCGTGCGAAAGGGTCGCGTCCTTTACCGGACGGCCATTGACGAAGATGAACTGGTGCGCTTTGCTGTTTCTGAAATCGGTGCCCCGGGTGATGAAGGCGGACATACGCATATCCCTCCCCAGTCCTCTTCTCTCAGATCGGCAGCTGATTCCTTTTTCGAAAGGAGGGATGGCCGGGGCATTCACCTCGAGCAGTCCCCTCACAAACTCCAACCCGTATACCTGGAGTATCCTCTCCCTCAGGCTGGAGGCCCCCGGGAGGGTCATCGTTTCCTGCTTGTCGGTGAAGAGGCTGAAACCGACGTCCCAGCGGGAAAGGGCCTCTCTCGTCACGACGTCGATGACATGGAAAAGTTCCGTAGAATTCGACTTAAGAAACTTCTTCCGCGCCGGAGTGTTGAAAAAAAGGTCGCGTATCTCGACGGAGGTCCCGAGAGAGGGGAAATCCTTTATCTCCTTGACCAGCCCCCCCTCCACGTCGACCGAAACGCCCGCGCCCCCCGGCGCCCCCTCCCTAAGAGAGAGAGGGGGGGGTGAATCTCTCAGCCCGGTGATGAGTCTCATCCTCGAAACAGACGCGATCGACGGAAGGGCCTCGCCCCTGAACCCCAGGCTCCGTATCGTGAAGAGGCCTTCTTCGTCCGCGAGCTTGCTTGTTGTGTGGCGTTCGAGGCAGAGGAGGGCGTCTTCCCTGTCCATCCCCTTCCCGTTGTCGGAGACGCGGATAAGGCCCTTGCCGGCCCGAAGGACTTCGATCCTGATCTCGCCGCTTTTCGCGTCCAGCGAATTCTCTATCAGTTCCTTCACGACCGATGCGGGTCTCTCGATGACCTCGCCTGCGGCGATCTTGTTTCTCAGCGCTACGGGAAGGACTTTGATTTGGGGCATAAGACATTGTAAGATGACGGAGAGGGCGAGGTCAAGGAAAGGGCTTGGCCGAATATTGATTATTTGGGCGACCATTGGTTATTGTTATTCATTGGTCGCTTGTTGACGGAGGCATTTATGGATATAAGGAAATACGTGGCTGATCTGGCGAGGGAGGCGAAGGCCGGTGCAAGGTCCCTGGGAAAGGCGTCGTCCGGCCAGAAGAACCTCGTGCTCGTAAAGATGGCTGAAGCTCTGAAGAAGAGAAGAACGGAACTGATCAGGGAGAACAGGAAGGACTTAGAATACGCGGAGAAGAAGGGGCTTTCGAAGGCGCTGATAGACAGGCTCACGCTGAACGAGAAAAGGATAGAGGAGATGGCACAGGGGCTTATAGAAGTCTCCCAGCTCCCCGATCCGGTGGGAGAAGTGACAAAGATGTGGAAGAGGCCGAACGGCATGACCGTCGGCAAGATGCGGGTCCCCATAGGTCTCATCGGTATTATCTATGAATCGCGGCCGAACGTCACGGCGGACGCCACGAGTCTCTGTCTCAAGGCCGGCAACGCCGTCATCCTGCGGGGGGGCTCGGAGGCGATCCATTCCAACAGGGCGATCGTGAAGATCCTGAGGGAAGTGGCGGGGAAAGAGGGCATCCATGAAGGGGCGATAACCTTTATAGATATTGCGGACAGAGAGGCGATCATGGAGCTGCTGAAGCTGGAAGGGATTGTAGACCTTATAATACCCAGGGGCGGAGAAGGTCTCATCCGTGCCGTGACCGAGAATTCCCGGATCCCGGTCCTGAAGCATTATAAAGGCATCTGCCATATCTTTGTGGACAGGGACGCCGACCTTGCCATGGCGGAAGACATCTGTTTCAACGCGAAGGTCCAGAGACCCGGGACATGCAATGCGATGGAGACGATGCTCGTCGACCGGAAGATAGCAAAGAGCTTCCTCCCGGTGATGGCCAGGAGGTTCAGGAGGGCCGGTGTGGTCCTGAAGGGGTGCCCTGAGACGAGGAAGATCGTGCGGGGTGTTGCTCCTGTGAGGCAGGAGGATTACTATAGCGAGTATCTCGACCTGATCCTCAACGTGAGGGTCGTTAAGGATATCGACGAAGCAATGGAGCACATTGCGACTTACAGCTCAGCCCATTCCGATTCCATCGTAACGAAAGACTATGGAAAGGGTATGCGTTTTCTGCGCGAGGTCGATTCCTCGGCCGTATTTGTGAACGCGTCCACCAGGCTCAATGACGGCTATCAGTTCGGCCTCGGCGCCGAGATCGGCATATCCACGGACAAGATACATGCGCGGGGGCCGATGGGGCTCGAGGAACTTACCTGCACGAAATTCATCGTCCTCGGGAGCGGACAGCTGAGGGAATAGGAAACTGATTAATAACAGTGTGTTGAAATGCGGGGGGACAGACGGTCTCGGGATTCTTATAATCGATAAGAGATATTCAAATGGCGGGCGCTTATTGTTTAAAGCCGAGGTTCTCTTCAAAATCCCCGAAAGGTTTTTCTTATAATGTGTCGTACAAGAATTCCTCGCCTGTCCACTCCCCTGCCGGTCCTTCGTGGCCCGATTAATTCATCACCCATAACTCATCACTTTTTCCGAATATGATCGCTCTTATGTCCTCCGTCCCCGAAGAAGGGAACCTGCTCATCAGACAACTGGAGAAAAAGTCTGTCATGGCCGGGAAGCCTCTGTATCGAGGCAGGGTACGCGGCAAGGAAGTGGTCTATATCATCTCGGGCATGGGCAAGACGAACGCGGCACACGCCTCAACTCTCGTCCTCGAAAAATTCTCCCCGGACGTGCTCATCCTTTTTGGGGTCGGAGGAGCTTATCCGTCTTCCGGCCTCCGGGTCGGTGACATCGCGGTGGCGGAAAAAGAGCTCTACGGTGACGAAGGAGTCATGACCGCGGAGGGTTTTCAGGGGACAGAGTTTATCGGCATCCCCCTTGCCGCGGAAGGCGGAAGGAAATATTTCAACGAGTTTCCCCTCGATAAAGAGCTCGTAGGGAGAGCACTCGGGTCTCTTGCGTTTGCAACCCGACCTTCTGCCGGCAGCATTGCCGCGGGATCAGGCAGGTTCGTTACCGTCTCGACATGCACCGGCACAAGGAAAAGGGCGCTGGAATTGCAAAAGAGATTCGGGGGCATATGCGAGAACATGGAAGGCGCTGCCGCAGCCCATCTCTGCGCCCTTTATCGAATACGCATGGCGGAGATACGGGGGATCAGCAATATCGTCGGGGTTCGGGATAGAGCCAAATGGGACATCCGGCTGGCTGCAGAGAACTGTCAGGAAGCTGTTATGACGGTATTGAAGGGGCTTTGATTTGGCGCTGGAGGGGATACTCAGAGGGTAGGGCTTTTCCTCTCTCCGCTGTTCCGGAGAGAAAGAAGCTGTTTCAACTTTCGCATATCGCCCCTGCCGAGCCTTCTGTCCCGGTAAAAATATTTTTCGAATTCCCGCACGAACCTGAATGCCTTCTCTCTCGTCACGCCCTTCTCAATCCCCGATACGAACTCCTCAAGGCCCTCCGCCGGCCTCTTCCTGTATCCGAGTTTCTCCATCGCTCTGAAGAAGTCGGCGAGCACCTGTTCCTCCGGAGGTATTGTGCGGAACACCCGGCGACGGAGGAAAAAGATGGCAGCGGCAAGACCGAGGAGAGCGCAAAAATACTTTATCGCGGCCTCACTGCCCACGATCCGGAGACGCCGCTTTCCGATCCCCGATTTCAGCCGGTAGAAGAAGGTAATCTGTTTCGAGAAATTATAGTTGATGACCAGGGCGTTCCAGTAATAGTTCATCGCATCGAGGAGGAGACTCACCTTAAAGAGGAGCGCTTCCTTTGCCGGAGAGACAAAGTTTTCGATACCGGCCGGCGTGGGGTCGAGGCGGACCCACCCCTTCTTCTCCAGAAATGCCTCAACCCACACGTGCGCATTTCTTTGGGGCACCAGATAATATTTCCCCGTTTCGTTATAGAACCCCCCTCTGTACCCTCCCACGAGGCGGGAGGGAATCCCGGCAGCCCTCAGCATCACCGCCATTGCCGAGGCGAAGTATTCACAGTTTCCGTACTTATGATTAAAGAGAAAGTCTTCGATCGGATTGCCGGATACGGGCAGCTTGTGCAAAGAGTACCGGTAATCTCCGGCGCGCAGGTACGCAAGGATGGCGTTCACAATCTCCTCCTCTGTTTTGCCGGCGGCGAGAGATTTCGCCAGTTCTGCGGTCTGTCCGAGGTGTGCGCCGGGCAACTGCAGATACACCTCCCTGTCGACGTCCTTTTCGGGAATCACCTCAGAGAGCGTCGACAACGAATCGTACGCCGTCCGCCGCGACACATTTTCCAGAAATGAATAGGTCAGGTCCGTGTTCTTTGCCGCCCGTCTGAGGGAAATCCGGGTGGGTTTGTCGAGGGCAAAGAGGTATCTGTTGCCGTATGGTTCCAGGTATATGGTCTGATGCACCTGTCTGCCTGCAATGCGTGAAGGCCGTTCGTCTTCCGGCCTGTGGCGGCTCTGCCATGCGGCCCCGTCGAAATAATCGAGCACGATTCCGCGCCAGTAGAGAAACCGGTCGGCGATTCTCTCCGTTTGTGCCCTGAAAATCACGGTCGCGTCTTCCTGGATGTCGGAGACGTTTCCGAGTCTTACGGTATCGGTGAACCCCGTGCTTGACTGTGCCTGCTTGTTCAGGAAATTGAGAAGCGGGTAAGGGGTGCGGGGAAGGATGACGAACATAAAGAGTGTGACGGGGAGGGCGATCAGAGATATGAGGGATGATCCCAATGCGAGTTTCATGATCGTCGAGACTTTCAACGCAAGTGCCCCGTCCTCGGCGTAATAGGCCAGAAAGATGGTCGCCGTCGTTGCAAGAAAAACAAGCGCGGTGAAATAGAGGAAGAAATCCATGTCGATCGACAGGAGTGCGGAGCCGGCAAGGAGGAATATCACAATGAGGTACATCTGCATGTAGTCCCTGAATCGCTTGTTTTCGAGCAGCTTGATCCCGAGCAGGACGAGAAGGGCTTCGACCACAGCAGTGACAAAATCATCCGTCTGCGCCCGGTGGAAGGTGAGCAGGATGAGGCCGACCGCTATGATATTCAGGAGCCATCTGGGGATCAGGAACCTCTTGCGGTATTCGCAATGGAGCGAGACGAGATAGAGGGAAGCGAAGGCCAGCGCGTAGGACATCTCGATATGTCTGACCACGGAAAGGAACCCCGCAAGGACGATTACATAGGTGAGTACTTTTACCGCGTCTTCTATCTTTATGAGTGAATCATTCCTTATCATAGAGCGCAAGCTTCCGTAACAGGGTGAGTCTGTGGGACTTCGCCCGTTCCGCATGGGCGGCGGTCAGGGGCTTATAGAGGACGCCGCCTATCCTGAGCCCCACGGGAATATTCTGTTTGAAGAGTTTCAGCAGGACGTAGGTGACGGAGGAGATTCTCTCTTCAGGGTCTCGTATCGGCACGGCATCGAAATCGATCGTGACCGGCTGACGGGAGAGCGAAGAGAGTTCCTTGATCTTGAGGCGTCCCGTCTTTGCGCTCGCCTTCCAGTGGACATATTTCAGGGGGTCTCCCTTGATGTAGTCCCTTACCGAGATGATGTCGGCCTCGTAGCCCGCCTTGTCCGTCGACTCTTCTCCCCTCGATCTCCTCTCTCGTTCGAAGAGGCTGTGCAGGTCGGCTTTCCTGGGTTCTGGGAGGACGATCGCTTCGAAGGCCTGCGGCATCTTCCTGGAGCGCACAAAGAAATTGAAAGGGAAAACAGAAGAAATGGAGATGTCCGCGATCCTCGTACGGCCTCTTTCGTCGAAAGAGACAGGCAGGCGCCTGAAGGTCTTCGTTCCCGGGTCGACAAACGGGAAAAGCACTTCATGGCCGGGCAGGTGGACCCGTATCAGGAAGGCCGGGAGGAATCTCCTCTCGTTTGCGAGGATGACCTTCAGGGGGAACCCCGCACGCGCGTAAATTTCTTCGGGCAATTCAACGTCGAGACTGATTTTCGAGAGATTTCTCTTTCCGAAGAAACCCGAGATACCCATGAAGCTGAGAAAGGCCGAAACGATAAGGAAAATGAGATTGTTCCCCGTGTTGACGGCGGCGAAGCCCAGGAATATGGTCAGGGCGATGTACAGCCCGCCCGCCTTCGTGATCCTGATTATGCCGGGGCCGGCACCTGGTCTAGGATTGATTGTACGATTCCCCATTTCTCAAGGTTCTCATATTCCTCTTTGAATATTACGCGATGGGGTATGGTATATTTGGTGATCTCCCGAATGTCTTCCGGTATCACGAAGTCTCTCCCGCTGAAATAGGCGTTCGTCTTTGCCGCGCCCGTGAGCGCCAGAATTCCCCTCGTCGAAATGCCGGCAAGCAGGTATTTGCTGCTCCTCGTCGCCTCGACGATGTCGAGAATGTATTCAAGGATCTTGTCCGAGACGAAGATCTTTTCCTGGATGCCTTGCTGAATCCCGAGCACCTCGTCTCCGTTCATCATCGGTTCTATGGAGTAGAGGTTTTCCCTCCTGCTGCCGACCTGCAGAATCTCTTTCTCCGCATTTCTCGAGGGATATCCGATGCCTATCTTCATCATAAACCTGTCCATCTGCGATTCCGGCAGGGGGAAGGTGCCGAACTGTTCGACGGGGTTCTGGGTCGCAATGACGAAAAAGGGGTTCGGGAGCTTGTAAGTCTTCCCCTCTATGGTTGTCTGTTTCTCTCCCATCGCCTCGAGCAGGGCGCTCTGTGTCTTGGGGGTCGCCCGGTTTATCTCATCGACGAGGAGAATATTGCTGAACACCGGGCCGGGGTGAAATTCAAATTCAGCCGTATTTTTGTTATAGATCGAAAGGCCGGTAATGTCCGTCGGCAGCAGGTCGCTCGTGCACTGGATCCTCCCGAAACTGAGGCCGAGTATTTTTGCGATCGCGATGGCGAGGGTTGTCTTTCCGAGTCCCGGGAGGTCTTCGATCAGCAGGTGGCCCTTCGAGAAGAACGTAAGAAGGGAAAGTTTCAGGGCTGCATCTTTTCCTTGAAGATACTGTGAGGAGACGCGCATGATCTCATCGATTTTTCGGGAAGGTCCCGGTTCCGCGGCAGCCGGGGCTTCTTTTGCCGTCATTCTCATTCCCATGTTCTTATTATACTATTATTATCAGTTTTCGCCTTTTGCAGTATACTATAAGTATTTGTGAGCGGAAACACTGCGGTGAGGAGGAACTATGGCGTTGCAGGCGCCGGGCGTGAAGCTGACCCTCGGCTATTCGCCCTGTCCCAATGACACGTTCATATTTTATGCCCTCGTCCACGGGGCGGTCGATACCGGAGGGCTGGGGTTTAAAGAGGTTCTTCTCGATGTCGAAACACTAAACGGGAAGGCGCTGGGAGCGGAACTCGATATCACAAAGGTCTCCTTCCATGCCTACGGATTCCTGAGGGACAGGTATTGCCTGCTCCGTTCGGGGGGAGCGCTCGGAAGGGGGTGCGGTCCGCTCGTGGTCGCAAAAGGAGACGCGGGGATGGACGATCTCAGAGGCGGTACGATCGCGATACCCGGCCGGCTGACGACCGCCTTTCTCCTCCTGCAGCTCTGCGAACCCGCACTCGCCCGGAACGTGATCGTCATGCCGTTCGACAGGATTATGGATGCGGTGAAGAAAGGGGTTGCGGACGCCGGACTGATCATCCATGAATCGAGATTCACCTATCCCGCATACGGTCTCTGCGAAGTCATGGACCTCGGCAGATGGTGGGAAGAAGAGACAGGCGCTCCGATCCCCCTGGGCGGCATCCTTGCGAAGAAGAGCCTCGGGCCGGAGAGGATCGTGGCAGTCGAGGCCCTCGTGAGAAAGAGCATAGAGTACGCCTTTGCCCACAGGGAAGAGACGCGGGAATATATCAGGGACCATTCGCAGGAAATAGATGACGCGGTAATCACGCGGCATATCGATCTCTATGTAAACGACTACTCTCTCGACCTCGGAGACGACGGGGTGAGGGCGGTGGAAGAGCTTTTGCGAAGGGCCGGGGAACGGGGGATAATTCCGGGGGGCGGGCGTGCCGCTATTTGCTGAACTTTTCTTGAGCGAGGTGTTGAAAGAGCCGGTCCTCGACCCCAAGGGAGAGGAACTCGGCAGGCTGAAAGACATGGTCGTGGTGAAGGCCGAACCCCTGCCGAAGGTGGACGCGCTGATCATCGAGAAAAAAGGCGACCTCTTTTGTCTTCCCTGGTCCAGGCTCAACATGTTCAACAAGAGGATAATCGCGGCGAAGGTTTCGGGTGCGGAGCTTGCGCCCTACGACGAGGCAGCCGATGATCTCCTCGCGGTGCGGGACATCCTTGACAAGCAGATCGTCGATGTGAACGGCGTGAAGGTCGTGAGGGTGAACGACATCAAACTTGAGGGCTACGAATCGGAGGCGGTGCTCATCGCCGTAGATGTCGGCGTCCGGGGCATATTGAGGAGGCTCGGGGTAGAGCGGAAGGGTGAAGATTTTCTGAGGGTTTTCAAGGCGACGCTTCCCTACAACATGATAAGCTGGAACTACATGCAGCCCCTCCAGCCGAAACTGACCGCCATAGCCCTCACCGTGCCGAGGCAGATGCTTTCGGAACTCCACCCCGCGGACATCGCAGACATCATCAGTCAGGTCTCGCACGACGAGGGGGCAGCCTTCCTGAAGAACCTCGATGTGGATGTCGCGGCCGAAACGCTCTCGGAATTGAGCACAGAGGATCAGGTCGAGATCATACGGGGCATGGACACGGAAAAGGCCTCGGACATTATCGAGATGATGTCCCCCGACGAGGCCGCAGACGTGCTCGGGGACCTGCCCGCGGAGAAGGCAAAAGAGATCCTGGAGCATATCGAGAAGGAAGAGGCGGAGGATATTCAGGAGCTTCTCGGTCACGAGGAAGACACTGCCGGAGGTCTCATGACGAACGAGTTTCTCGCCTACTCGCCGGAGATGACGGTGAAGGAGGCGATAGAAAGATTCAGGAAGGATGCCGAGGAGCTGGAAACAGTCTATTATCTCTATATGGTCGACGAAGCGGAGCGGCTCGTCGGCGTGGTGTCTCTGAGGGAGCTGATCATGGCCGACCCTGAGATGCGGCTCTCTGAGATCATGGAGGCGAAGGTGAAGACCGTCACGCCCGATGCGGACGAGAAGGTGGTGGCGCAGATAACCGCG
This sequence comes from Nitrospirota bacterium, assembly GCA_023475105.1. GTDB lineage: Bacteria > Nitrospirota > Thermodesulfovibrionia > Thermodesulfovibrionales > UBA9159 > JAMCWJ01. The sequence goes on along the minus strand of JAMCWJ010000002.1, from coordinate 11,936 downwards.
AAATACAATCTTGTTGCTCTGCCGGTGGTCGACAATGAGGGCGTTCTCCTCGGGATTGTGACGGTCGACGATATCCTGGCCAGGATCGTGCCGTCGGCGAAGAGGTGAGCCGTTCGCGAATATGATGCGCGTCATTGCGGGGTTCTCTTCTCCGGTATATACTGAAGGGAAAAGGAGTGAGGAGGTTGTATGGAAATACTCGATCTCAAGAAATTGATCAAGTTCTATCCCGACAAGATATCCCGGGAGATGCTTTCGGACAAGCCGGAAATGAGGGTCGCGCTGATGTGTCTCGGCGAGGGCCAGAAGCTCGAGCCGCACAAGGCGCCCCTGAGACTTCTCATGTATTGCGTTCAGGGAAAGGGGACCTTTATAATAGGAGATGAGAGGGTAGAGGCCGACGAGAAGACCTGCATCCTCTGCGACCCCATGGTGCCTCACGGATTCGAGGCAGACAAGGGCGAAAAGCTTGTGGTGATGGCGGTCGTGACGGCTGCTGAATAATACTTTCAAAGGAGGAGCAAAATGTCTGTTCCCGTTGTTGACATGGACTTATGCATCGGATGTGGCTCGTGTTCCGAAATGTGTCCCGAGGTGTTCGAGCTGAGAGACGACAAGGCCTGGGTCATAGGCGCTGACAAGTGCAGCACCTGCGATTGTGAGGCCGCTGCGGACACGTGCCCTGTCGAAGCGATAAAGTTCGAGTAAGCTTCTGCGGCCGGTTCGGAAAGGGCGCGGGGATTGCGGTCCCCGTGCCCTTTCCTTTTTCTTCTGAGGAGTTCACGGAAGTCTTCTCGCCCTAAGGATAGACCTCGAGGAGGCTGCCCGATTTTCTCCTGCCCCCGGCCGCTTTGAAGATCTTCCCGGCAACGTATTCCGGGGAGAGCACCTTGGACGGATCGAGACCGAGGTCGGTTCCCGCGAGCAGGGTCGTATCCACCGCCCAGGGTAAAACCGCATAGACGCGGATTCCGCTCCCGCTTGTTTCATCAGCGACCGCCTGGGTGAGGCCGATGACCCCGAATTTCGAGGCGCAATAGGCCGAGAACTTCGCCTCCCCCTGCACGCCCATGGCCGAAGAGATATTGATGATCGTTCCGCCTCCCTGTCTTCTCATGGCGGGAAGGACCTCCCGGAGAAACAGAAAGGTCCCCTTCAGATTGGTGTCGAGAATGTCATCCCATTGCCGTTCACTCGTCTCATCGATAGTTTGATAAGCGGCAATGCCGGCGTTATTGATCAGGATATCAATTCGCCCGAAGTGTTTCAGGCACCGTCCCACGATGTTCTTCACATCCTTTCCCCTGCGGATGTCACCTGAAAGGGTCAGCATGTTTTCACTGGGGCTGAGCGGGAGAAGACGTTTTCCCGCCCTTTCCCCGTGCACTCCGTGGCGGCAGAAAATCACGACACGGTCGCCGTTTCTCAGGAATTCAGCTGCCGTTGCGAAACCGATTCCCCGGGTCGACCCGGTAATGATGACTACGCGGTCCATATAATCCCTTTACCATGAATCCTGCGTGCGGTCAAGCGGAGCGGTTACCCAAAGCCGTTCGAATGCATCGCACGCGGAGTTGATAGTGGATCCTGGTGTTCCCGCTCATTGAAAAAGTTTGCCGGAATATGGTAAAAAAGGACTGAGGTGGTCCCCTTTAGCGGGGAGATACTGCCTGACAGGGACAATGCGAGCATACGTGTGAGAAGGAGGATGCATGGCCGTAGAGTGGACGAACGATCTGGCGACAGGATCGGATGAGATCGACGAGCAGCACAAAGAACTCTTCAGAAGAATCAATGCCTTTATGGAGGCTTGCAGACAGGGAAAGGGCAGGGAAGAAGTCAGGAAAGTCATAGCATTTCTCGACGAGTATGTGGTTGCCCATTTTTCGCAGGAAGAAACTTCCATGCGGAGATACGGGTATCCTGGCTATGAGACCCACAAGAGCGAGCACCGCGAATTCATGAGGAACTTCTCGGAATTGCGGGGACGATTCGAGTGTGAGGGACCGGGTCTCCCTCTGGTGATACAGATTAAGGACATGATCGTGCAGTGGTTACTCGTGCATATCCGCAAAGTCGATCGGGCCCTGGGGACGTTTCTCAAGACAAAGACCGAAGCACGCTGACGATACGTCCTGATGGCCCGGGCCGGTGAAGAGAATGAAGCGGGGCGGCCGGCGCTCATGACGAGCGGGGCGCTGCAACTTTCTGCCGCGTTCGCCCGATTTTGCCGATGATCTGCCCGCCCGCTCCGTCGCTTCAGGACCGAGACGGCATTTCGTCCCCTTCGAGCCTTTTCACTTGTTGATCGCCGCTTCTATCCATGCCTGCATCTGATCTTCCGGGAGAGCTCCGTAGAGTTCGTCGAGAAGTCTGCCGTTTCGGTATACAAGAAGCGTAGGAGTGGACCTGATTTGGAAGCGGTTCGCAAGAGAGAGCTCTCTTTCGATGTCGACCGTGACAACTTTGAGAAGACCCGCCCTTTGGTAAGCGAGCCGTTTCAAAAGGGGCTCGATCAGGGCGCAGGCGCCGCACCGGGCAGACCGGAACTCGACGATCACGACCCCCGGCCATTCAAATACTTCCCTCCCGAAACTCTCCGCAGCAGCCTCGACGGGACTCCTGGGGAATTCCAGAAATCTCTTGCACTTTCCGCAAAGCGGCCGTTCCGCCAGCCTCTGCGCGGGGACACGGTTGAGCGCCCCGCACGACTTGCATCTGATATGTACCGACTCTTCAACCGCAGTCACGTTCAGTTCCTCTGATCAGCTATTTCCACTGTAATGGAAAAGGGTAGGGAGCGCAAGAGAGCGGGGAGGCAGTGTTTTTTCGAATCACGCCTTGCTCTCGGGAGGCCGGCAATGCCGGGATATGTCTTACTTTTTCTCGGCTACGAAAAAATTATGGAAGGGGAGCACGTCGTACTTCCGGACTGAGGTCAAGCCGCACCGTCGCAGCTGATCTTCGATCGTCTCTTCCGCGACCCTGATATCGAGGGGAGGCCCTTCGGGGGTTTCCGTTTTCTTCCAGTCAATGATCATTAATTTGCCCCCGTCCTTCAGCAGTCTCAAGGATTCAGCGATGATTTTGAGCGGCTCGTCAAGTTCGTGATGGAGGTTGATCATATAGACAAGGTCTGCCGCGCCGTCCGGGAGAGGAACGGAATCCTCCTGCATCGAAACGGGAATGACCCTTCCCCGGGCTTCCTCGGGAAGGTTCTGTTCCATCCAGTCGATCATCACCGCAGATATATCGCAGGCGTATACCTTTCCTTTGGTCAGTCTCCTGCTGAAGATGAGGGCGAAAAAACCAGTGCCCGCCCCGATTTCTATGACGTTGCCCGCGTCGCGGAAAGCCAGTTTTCCCCAGATGAGGTCGGGATCGAGATATTCGAGTCTCTTCGGGTCATTCAGCTTCGCAAGTTTCTCCGGGTCGAATTTCTTTGATTCCATGGTCCGAACGCGCCCGGTCCTATCTTTCAGAAAGTTTCTTGAGGTAGGTACCCATGTCCTCCTGGAAGTCTCTCGACTTGAAGGCGATCACCCCTTTCCTGTCGATGAGGATATTCGTTTCTATCTTTGCGCCGAAGGCCGAAGAGATGCCATAGCCTTCGTCATAGCCTACGGGGAAGGTCAGACCGTACTCCCTGACAAAATCCCCGATCTTCCCTTTGGTGCCGAGATTTATTCCGATGAACTCTATCTCCCTGCCGAACTCCTTATACAGCTTCTCCACACGGGGAAGCTCAGTCTTGCAGTACGGTCACCAGGTCGCCCAGAATACGAGATACACGGGCTTCTTGCCCCTGATGTCGCGGTAATAGGAAATCTCCTTGCCGTCGAGGGATGCAATGCGAAAATCAGGTGCGGTATCGCCGATATCGAGGGCATATCCTTTCAGGGGAAGAACGAGGAGGAACAGCGCAAGGATCCCCTGTATCAATACACGCTTCTCTCTACCTTTCATACGATAAAACCCCCTCTCAGTGTGAACAATCCCGGCCATGTCCGGCACATACATGCCCCGGCTGAACCTGCGTCAGTTTTCCCGAACACAGCAGTCTGGTATCGTCTCCGATTGTTTTTCCGCCCGTTTTGTAGACGCGTATTCCGGCCCCGTTCAACTTCATGAGCGCCCGGGACCCGATGCCGCTTACGACTACCGCGTCGACTCCCTGTCCCTCAAGGGCGCCCGCGGGATTGCACATGCCGTGGTTGTGATGCCTTCCGGAATTCAAGATCACCTGTGCCGTTTCCGTCTCGGAATCGACGAGGATGAACATCGGCGCCGAACCGAAATGCCCGAAGACCTCGCTTTCAAGGGCCGAATCTTTTTCCACGGGGAAACATATTTTCATCGTGAACCTCCTCTTTGCATATGACCTCTTCGAGGACGATCGCCTTACATTGAGAGAGCGCCTCTGCGGTCTTTTTTCTTGCGCCTGCAAGTATCCTCTGCACGGTCCCCCTCGACACACCCATCCTTGTTCCTGCCTCTTCCTGCGTCAGTCCGTCAAGGTCGCACAGCTTCAGCGCCTCGAGTTCGTCCCTGCGGATGGCGATCTTTCCGACCTTCGTCATCGGGATGCCGGCCGGCTTGAACGCGCTGCCCTTGAATTTGCATCCGCATCGCCTCGGCTTCCTATGCCTGGGCGACAATACCCTCGCCCTCTGTTTCGTGCATATGCACAGAATAAACGTTACGGGACGTATTTGTCAAGCGCGGCTGGAGGTGAGGAAAAAATGAGCCCGCGCACAGGCGGGGAAAGGCTGCGATTTGCCGGTCAACGGACTTCGCCGCGGAATTGGTATGGAGCGTCCCCAGGACCGTGGGGAAGGGTGAAAGAACTGTTTTCTTATGAGCTCTTTGCGGCGCCGTAGAGCGTTGCTATGCCCAGGGAAAGCGACTTCGCTTTTACGTCGACAAAGCCGCAGGAGGACATGAGCTTCTTGAATTCAGCGGGAGGATAAAATGCCTCGATCGACTTCGGCAGATACGTGTAGGGAAGGGAATTCTTCGTCACGGCCTTTGCGATCGAAGGCATGATCTTGAACACATAGAACTTGTAAAACGGCAGGATCCAACGTTTTCCTGGCCGCGTTAGTTCGAGGCAGAAAAACCTGCCGCCGGGCCTGAGGACCCTCCCGATCTCCCTGAGAGCCCTCACGGTATCGGGCACATTTCTCATGCCGAAGGAGACAGTCGCCACGTCGAAGGTGTTGTCCGGAAAAGCGAGCTCCCTGGCGTCGGAAACAACGAGGGAGAGGTTCTTCGGCATGGGGCTCATTTTCTTCCTCGCCACCCTGAGCATATCTTCACAGAAATCGGCGCCGGTCAGGGAACCCTCAGGGCCGATCCTCTTCAGGAGCAATTTTGCGAGCTCCCCGGTGCCGGTGCATATGTCGAGGACCTTTTCTCCCCGTGTGACGCGCGCGCTCACCTTCCTCCGCCATACGTGACAAAGACCGAAACTGAAGGCTGTGTCGAGGGGATCGATGTAAGGTGCGACGCTGGAGAAGATATCCTTCACGAGGGTCGCTCTCTTGGCGTGCGGCATGTTCAGTATCTGTGTCGGTGTTTGTCGCGGATCCATTCAGACCTCGGACTCTTTCGCTCCCGGACTGTGAGACCATGTTATTTTTATCAAATTCCCTGCCTTCTGTCAAGGAATATTTGGGGAAAGGCGATAAGAGTCCGGAGGAAAACAAAGCGGGAAGCCGGGGAACAACAGGATTGCGACACTCAAAAGACGATCGCCCTTCGGACCTTTCAGGAGAAGCTTACCATCGTTTTTTCAACACGGTTGTTACCCGACGGCAAGAAGAACCTCGTCGTGAAGGCATCTTGCTATCACATCGAGGCCAATGAACTTATGTTCCTTGCGAAAATTCCCCCGTCCTTTGTCTTGACAAAGAACCTGTCATGATCCGTCACAAGGTCGACAAACCTCGAAAAGCCATCCGGCACGTCATTGTCCATAAAGTAGGAACAAACGCCGGCGACGGGCAAGCCTTTTAATCCCTTGTCCAAAGCTCCTTCGAATTCCAACAAGGCGCTGTGGCTGCCGCAGCAATTGAAATGGGGAGACCCCGAACCAACCAAGCCCTTTAACCCCTGCCCCAAGGCATCCTTTGTCGCGGTTATCCAGACCTCTGCTGCGCTGACCGGGCCGGCACTGCAAAAGATCTTCCCCAAATCTGCCATAACAAATGACCCGGAAGCTTCCATTTTCTCCACCGGGAAGCCCCCTTTTGCAAGATACTGTCGGACATCATCCGGGTGCTGCCACCAGCATGCCTTGAGGAACCGCCATCCTGCCGTCGGCGATGCCTTAAAGAATTCCAATTCAAACTCAGCAATATCGTCCTGCTCTGTAAAGACACCAAGCACATGACCGCCTTTAAGGGCATCGCTCACGAGCCCGAGAAACGGCTCCTCTCTCTTTTGTCTGATCCCGCTCTCCATGAACTGTGCGAATTTCGCCCGGTCGACACGCCATTCCTTGCCGATCTTTACACACGGCAGACTGCCTTCCCGGCACATCTTGTAGACGGTGTTCGTATGTGTTTTGAGGATCTTAGCAACTTCCTGTATTGTTAGGAATTCCATATTCCATTCCTCCGCATTATTTTACTGATTTTGCCTTCTAATCTTCAATTGGATTTAGTTTAACACAAGTTTGCTTTTCTGTAAACAAGTAATAACAGACGGTAACACTGGACAACAACTACTGATATGTGGTAACAATTACCTTATCGGGGATAATACTTCTTACCCTGAAAATCCGGAAAAAGGAGGACGAGGAAAATGTCGGAGAAAGAGTTGCTCGGCAGGATTCGGCAGGCTATTGTCTCAATGTCAGTCTCGGAAACTGAAGCTGCGACAAGGGAGGCTCTTCAAGCAGGCGTAGACCCACTAAGAATTATCACCAGCGGCCTCGCTGCCGGTCTCACGGAGGTAGGGGATATGTGGATCAGGCGTGAAAGATTCATAAGTCACGTTCTGATGGCAGCCAAAGCCTTAAACGCGGGACAGGCGCTCGTGGAACAGAAGCTTGCGGGCAAAGAAGGTCACTACAAGGCAACAGTGGTGCTTGGCACTCCGAAAGGGGACCTGCACGACATCGGCAAAAATCTGGTCGGTATGATGATGAGGGCCGGCGGGTTTAAGGTCTACGACCTTGGCGTCGATGTGGAACCCCGGATGTTCATAGACAAGGCAAGAGAGGTGAACGCCGACCTCATCGGCATGTCCCTTATCATGAGCATCTGTCTGGACAAGATGGAAGAGGTTTGTAAACTGGCCAAGGCCGCGGGTATCAAGGCAAAGATACTTATCGGCGGCCCGGCTACCAGCGAGAAAGTCGCTTTAAGGATCGGTGCCGACGCCTACGGAGGCTTCGACGCGCCGACGGCAGTTCACGCCGCAAAAAAGCTCGTCGGTCTGGCAGCATGAAAAGGAGAAAAGCAAGAGTTCCCTCAATAAGAAGGAGGTAAGAAATGAATTCACTCGAAAGGATAGTAGCAGCAGTGAAACTTGAGAAACCGGACCGTGTGCCGGTAACCCCGCTCTCTATTACCCGATCTCTTCGCGTGGCGGGTTTCACCACTGAGGAGTGTCTCTATAATCCGGAAAAGATGGTCGAGGGGAAGCTTGCCGGAGCCGGAAGGTTCGAAGATGATGCGGTGGTGGCGGGCTCCGACCTCTTCGTGGAAGCAGAATGTCTCGGATCGAAGGTGAGAGTTTACGAGCATACTCCGGTTGTGGTCGATTACTTCATCAAGGACAGAAGCGACTTCAAGAAACTCAAAATGCCCGATCCCCGAAAGGACGGGCGGATGCCCTATGTTTGCAAGGAAATCGAGCTTCTGAAGAAAAAGCTCGATAACACAAAGATCGTTGTACCTGTGACGGGCGGCCCCTTCACGACTGCCAGTCAGCTGTACGGTCCAGAGCAACTCCTCATTGCGACCTTCGAGGACCCGGAATGGGTGCACAAGCTTATTCGCTTCTGTACGGATGTCTCCCTGGCCTATTGGGAAGAGTTGATCAAGGCGGGAGCTCATGCCATCGTCGCGCTCGAGCCCTTCTCGTCAAATACCATCCTGTCTCCCGGGCAGTATGCAGAATTCACGGCTCCTTATCTCAAGGAGATGTTCGAATTCTCCTGGTCAAAGGGGGTTGTCGGGGTGAATCATACCTGCGCGGATACTTCGCTGATATGGGATCAGATGGCAAGCGTGGGCGCACTCGCGCTGCAGGTCGATCATCCGGTGAGCATGAGGGAGTGCAAGGAGAAAGTCGGCAAGAAGATCTGCATTTCGGGCAACGTCCACCCTATCGATTACATGCTCTATGGGACTCCGGAGGCTGTTTACTGGAAGAGCCGGAGCGTCATCGAAGAGGCGGGAAACGGTTCGGGCTTCGTCCTGGGTTCCGGTTGCGACCTGAATCCGAAGACGCCTGAAGCAAACATCCTGGCAATGGTTCAGGCCGCAAAAGACACCGTCTATAACGACGATCTGACCGTATCATTCATCCGGGAGTCCTATGCAAGGCCGGTGGACATGGCTGCATAGTCGTTGAGCCGGGAGACGATTCGATTGAGGATTGCCGAGGCTCCTGAAAATAATGGCCTGACGGGAGCTCCCTGTTTGAAGGGGGTGCCGTCAGGCAAAAAATCCCGAATGTCTCTGAAAGGCTTTGCGATAAATTCAATTTCGGAGGAACCTCATGGACGTTAGGAATGTTTGCGGAATACCGATGGGCGGGGCTTTGGGCGAGACGCCCGCCCTCCTTGCCGGCAGTATTTTTTACGACAGGCAGAAGATGGTGACTGATCCGCTCACCGGTCGGTTTGACAAGGGCGAGGCGAAGAGGTTGATCGATTTGCAGTCGAAGTGGTCGGAAATCACCGGAATACCCTGTTGTGCCGATGTGATTGCGTCGACGCCGGAAGCCATGAAAACCTACCTGGACTTCGTCGTAGAAAATTTTGAAGGGCCCATAATGGTGGACGGAACAAACAGTGCCGTGAAAATAGAAGGGATTCGCCACATGGCGGCGAAGGGCCTCTCCCGCCGCGTCATCTACAACAGCATTTCTCAAGAAAGTACGAAAGAAGAGTTCGAAGCGATCGGGGACTGCGGGGTCAAGGTCGCGGTGGTTTTGCTCGTTGAGAGCGCCGACTTCTCGGCCGAAGGCAAGATAAGGATGATGACTGAAAAGGATGGTCTTATTGCCGGACTCAAGTCGAAAGGGGTAAACGACTTCCTCATAGATCCCGGAATAATCGATCTGCCGTCGATGGGGATTGCAAGGGAGGTCATGGCTCGAGCGACGGAATTGGGATACCTGCCGGGTGCCGCCGCCCACAATGCAATCAGCACATGGTCCGGCCTGAAGGCCAAGATCGGCGACGACTTCAAGAAGCCGGCAACGGCCGTGATAAACGCACTCACCGTGGCCTGGGGCGGAGAATTCGTAATTTATGGCCCGATGGCCCTCGCCGGCACTGTCTTCCCGGCGGTCGCGATGGCGGAAGCCGCCCTCGGGCAGTCCATGATGGAAAGAGGAAAGTGTCCGGACTTGTCTCATCCGCTTTTTAGAATCGCATGAACGACAGCGCAAAGATAACCGTTCTCCCGCGGGGAACAGTATTCCAGGTCTCCCGAAGAGAAAGTCTGTTCCAGGTTCTCACAACGGCGGGAATAAGTTTGAACTCTTACTGTGGAGGCCAGGGGATTTGCGGCAAATGCAGGGTTCGCCTTATCGGCAACGTTCCTCTTCCGTCGGAATCCGACCTCGCCCATCTTTCTTCTGAGGAGATAAATGAAGGAATAAGACTCGCCTGCGGCCTTTATCCGGATATCGATATGGTAGCCGAAATCCCCGAGCCGGTGTCAGCCTCCGAATACAAGTTGAACATTGGAGACATGAGCTGCCCTCTCGATCCGTGGCGTGATCGTCTCTCCGGGGGCGTGGTCCTTGCGGTCGATTTGGGTACCACAAATATAGTCGGGCATTTATTGGATCCCCGCACGGGAAAGATCATCGCTTCTGCAACGATTGCCAATAGTCAGGCACTTTTTGGGGCAGATGTTATGACTCGTCTGGCTTATTGTTCACATCATGGAAAGGAAGCGAAAAAGACCTTTGAGAATCTGGCTCTTTCGGATATCGAAAAGCTTGCAGAATCGGCAGCGGGCAGAGGCAAAGGGAGGATTACCGACGCTGTCGCGGTAATGAATACCGCAATGGAGACGCTTCTCTTAGGGCTGAGTCCCGACAAGTTAGGGAGATACCCCTATAAATCAGGCATAGACGGGCCTATGCATATTTCCCCGTTTAAGAGAGGCCCTTTGAGGAGAACTGCAATTCATATTCCCCCTGTGATCGGAGGTTTTGTCGGCTCGGACACGGTGTCCGCGCTCTTCGCGGTTTCGGTCCTGAATCAGATGCCTCCCTATTTACTCGTAGATATGGGCACGAATGCAGAGGTAGTTGTCGTCACAAGGGAAACTATGCTCGCTTGCTCCACCGCCGCAGGACCCGCATTTGAGGGAGTGGGCATCTCCTGCGGTATGAGAGGTGTTGAAGGAGCCGTCGAGAGTGTGAGATTCAATGAAGGCGCCTTTAAGGTTTCGGTGATCGGGAACAAGCCGGCCGCCGGCGTCACCGGTTCAGGACTTTTCAGCCTCATCGGAGAACTACTGAGAGGCGGCGCCCTGGATCGGTTCGGGGCAATGGTTTCCGAGAGAATTCCGCACAACCTCGTGCGACGGGGCAAATCCGGTCGGGAGGTAATTCTTTCACCTGATGTGACGGTGAGTGAAGAGGATATACAGCAGTTCATTCTTGCAAAGGCCGCGACAAGAGCCGCTGTCGACACCGTGCTCGCCCGTGTCAATCTGAGGGCAGATGAGATCACCGCAATTTTCTTGTCGGGCGTCTTTGCAGGACGAATCAACCCGCGGGACGTTCTGACAACGGGACTTCTTCCGCCTTTGGAGTTGCGGAAGATACAAAATGCGGGCAATGCTCCGGCGACCGGCGCCGTGATGATGGCATTGTCTGTGTCGGCGTTTCAAAAGGCCTGCCTCCTTGCGAGAAGGGTAAAGCACCTCACTCTTTCAGGAAGCCGGGATTTCAAAGAGACCTTTCAGTCCCATGTCCGGCTCTAATATATCGGATCGAGTCCTTTCTCATTCTTTCTCGAAAGGAAGATCATTCTTCGAATTTTCATGCCTTTTCGATGCGGATTCCCGCCGCTCCTTTCGCTCTTCTCAGAAGGGCGGGCTCCGTGATCTTGCCCACGAGATTCACTTCGCTCGCGGGAATCGGCTCGGGGCCGACGCTGAGCGGAGTGGGGCCGAAGAAGATCGCAAGGGCATTTCCGGGAGGCCAGTAACCGATGTCCCCGACTTTCACTTTTGTCGTTGCTGTTTCATCGGGTTCCATCGAAACGGGTATGGCGAAATAGAATTCATCTCCCCATTCATTCGGTCTCGCCCCTGCTCGCGGAAGTATTCTTATCAAATCACTTGTTCCTGATTAGACCATGTCGTCAACATTAGCTCATTTTGCGATGTTGCCCTTTTTATTACCCTTTTTAAGAGGTATTACCCTCTTTCTCCAAAACGCCCCAGGACCTCGTCCAAGACATTCCACTTCTTTGATGCCCTGACGGTCCCTTAGCACCCCACGAATCATGTCCCGGCTGACGCCCGGGCACACCCGCTCAAGATCAGATAATCTAAACCTTAACGTTGCAAAAAATTTGCACAGTAAACTCAGCAAAGCATTGTACATAGCCGGTTTCCATAGGATTGGACAGGCAAGTGAGGAACTCACAAAAAGTGAACTCCTCTCACTTGTCATTCCTGCAAGCGAAGCGCGTCGGGAATCCTTCTTTTTCGGAAAGATTCCGGACAAGC